>CAVRZU010000267.1:0-9140 GCA_963725365.1 uncultured delta proteobacterium
GGCAGGACGCAAGACTCGACCCGGCCAACCGGATTCACTGGAAGAGGCAGGGTAGTTCTTCGTTTTTAGCACTATGTAGGTCCTGCCGAGCATGTTGGTACTATTTTTATGAGAGGAATAAATGGCCGTTTCGGGAAAGCAGCATTTCGAACGATTCCACAAGGTCAAACAGTTTGATGTAACCGGCAAGAAACTGCTCATCCCGGACATGTCTCCGTTTGCGTCCCGGTTGCTTGCTGCCTCTTTTCGCGCTGTGGGGTAAATGCCCTCATTATGGAAACATACAAGGGGCTGGCGCTCGGAAAAGAATTTACTTCGGGCAAGGAATGCTTCCCCTGCCAGGTGACGCTCGGCGATATCCTTTATTATTTGCGTGGTGAAAAAGAAAGGCTCGGTGCAGCTTTTTCGCCGGATAATTACGTTTATTTTTTGCCCGAGGCTGACGGCCCGTGCCGTTTCGGCATGTACAACAAGATGCAGCGCCTCGTTTTGGACAGGTTCGAAGAGTTTCGAGACGTGCCCATTACCTACGTATCGACCCGAAACTCCTACTCGGCGGTTGACATCATGCCCCCGGAGGCGGCGTCCATATTTAGAAGACTGACTTACCTGGTTATAATTATTGCGGACGTATTTGACCGAATCGTGTGGCGTGTGCGGCCGTACGAACTTCGCCCCGGTTTGACGGATTCCTTTATGGAAAAAGCGCTGGGGGCGGTGGTTGCCGAGGTCGAACAAAACGGAGCGTCGTTGGAATTCCAAAGACTTTTTGCTATTGTTGAAGATGCGGCATCCACTGCCAAAACATTTATCGATAGCAGGCAGCCAAGGCGTCCGTTGATCGGGATCGTCGGAGAGATTTATGTCCGCACGCACACGGAGTCCAATCAAAATATCGTACGAGTCCTCGAGGGGTTCGGTGCGGAGGTTGTGGTAGCCTCTGTAGCAGAGTGGATAAACTACATAACCTACGATATTGCCAGAGAGCAGAAGCGCCATTTGAAGCTAGCCCTGTTGAAGCTGGATTTCGCTTCTCTGAGAGGTAATCTGAAGGATTTGATTTCCACTCAAATCGAGAAATATTATCAAATGTGGCGCCAGTCCCAGGTTTACAGGCGGGCGCTCAAGTATCTGGACATTCATAAAGACCACGGCATAGCGGATCTTGAAAAACGGCTGAATCGGGATCGGCTCTTCAGCTTTGATATCGGGACCGAATCGGCATTGAGCATCGGGGCGGCGCTGGAGCAATTACACGCAGGATATAACGGAGTTGTAAACATATTTCCCTTCACCTGCATGCCCAGCGCAGTTTGTACGGCCGTTCTCAAACCGCTTCTAAACAAAATGCGTATGCCCTACATCGATGCGCCTTATGATGGGGCAATTCAGCCTAACCGGGATATCGCGCTACGCACATTTGTCTACCAGGCAAAACAGCACCTCGATTCCCGGACCTCGGGCAACGGAAACGGCAAGGCAACGAAATGTCATATCAAACAATGATCATTAACGCGATCCACTCGGAAGAGTTCCGGATCGCAGTAACAGAAGGCCACACTCTCGAACATTTCTTCATAGAAACGGCGACACGCGGCAAGATCGCCGGAAACATCTACAAGGGTATAATAACCCACATTCAGTCCAGCCTGCAGGCGGCCTTCGTAAATTACGGGGTCGAGCGCAACGGGTTTCTCCCCTTCCCTGAAATCCACCCCGAATATTACGATTCCGATTCGGCCGATGACAATGCCAGAATCCAGGACGTGATCCACACGGGTCAGGAAGTGCTGGTTCAGGTGGTCAAGGAGGAGTTGGGAACGAAGGGAGCGCTGCTGACCACCTACGTCTCGCTTGCCGGACGGGACGTTGTGCTGATGCCCGGCCAGGACCAGCGCGGAGTTCCAGGAAGATAGAAAACGGGGACAGGCGGGATCGGATGAAAGAACTCGCCAGAAGTCTCAAGGTCCCGGAGGAATTCGGCGTCATCCTCAGGACCGCGGCAGAAGACCGAACCAAGCGTGAGGTCATCAAAGACCTGGACCACCTGATAAAGATCTGGGAGGAAATAAAAAAGAGGGTCCAGGAATCTACCGCCCCTTGCCTTATCTATAAAGAGCAGGACCTTGCGATTCGGGTGATTCGCGACTATTTCGCCATTGGAGTCAAAAATATCCTTGTCGATGATAGAGAAGTTTATCGAAGGGTGAAAGAATTTTTTGGGATAATCAGCCCAAGGAACCAAAAGACGGTCAGGCTCTATAAGGAAGAGGGGCCGATTTTCTCCAGGCATAATCTGGAAGAGCAGATCGCTCAAATATTCCGCAAAAAGGTGCCGCTTAAATCCGGCGGGCATCTCCTGTTCGATCCCACCGAAGCGCTTGTTTCAATCGACGTGAACTCCGGTCGCACCAGCGCTGAAGGCGCTGTGGAAGAGATGGCGTTCAAGGTCAATCTTGAGGCTGCGATCGAAATACCCCGCCAGTTGAGGCTCCGGGACCTTGGCGGACTCGTGGTGATTGATTTGATCGACATGCGGGAACAAAGGCATGCACGTGAAGTCGAACGCAGGTTCAAAGAAGAAATTAAAAGTGACAAGGCGAAGATATCTGTGGGGCGAATCTCAAAGTTCGGCCTGCTCGAATTGTCGCGCCAGCACCTCGGGCTCAACATACTGCGCGGTTCCTACAGAGAATGCCAGGTATGTCAGGGAAGCGGCCTTGTGCGCTCGACGGAGACAACGGCCCTTGACTATTTCCGAAAAATCTGGATGACCCTTGTGCAGAAAAGACCCGCGATTTTGAAGGCAGTGCTGCCTGCCGATGCCGCAGGCTATCTATTGAACCGAAAGCGTGCCGAAATCGCAAACCTGGAGAGCATATTCAAGGCCGACATAATAATAGAGCCTTCCGCGACGGCGCTGTCACACGAAGGTTATATAGAAACAATGCCCCATGAACTCCAGGCGTAGAAATAGGAGTTTCAATACGAAGGGAACCCCATGAAGAAAATCCTGACAATATTCCTGTCGCTTCTGTTGGTGCTGGTTGTGGCGTATGGGGCCGCCAGCTATTGGATCGGGGGCCAGGCCATCAAGCAGCATGATCAACTGATATCGCAGATCAACCTCTCAAATGTTTTGCAGGCTTCGACCAAGAGCTACGAACGCGGCCTTTTCAAATCAACGGTCCTGACCACATTTACCCTGACTCGCCCCGAGAACACAGGTCTGTTTGAATTTGGTATCGTTAGCTCCATCTACCATGGACCTTTTGTCTTTTTGGAAAACTCTCATCTGAAATGGGGCCTGAGACCCGTTCTGGCTGTAATCAGATCGCGGCTGGCGCCCAATGATTCGGCAGAAGTCTTGAAAAAGGCGCTGGAAAGTGTTCCCGAGCTTAAATCTTCCGAGGCACTTACTGTCCTTTATTTCGATGGGAGTGGGCAATCATATTTGGAAGTCCCCCCCTTTCAAAGACAGTTACCGGCAGACGAGGCCGGACAAGCCGAGGTGCAATGGGGCGGTTTCACCGCCGAGTCAAAACTTGATGGAGCGCTTGGCAAAGTTACCGCCAGCTATAGCCTCCCGTCTATGCAGGTAACACAAAAAGATTCTCATGTGAGCATAATGGATCTCAAAGGCGATCTGAATTCACAGCCCGGCATAAAGGGAATTCATGTCGGATCGGCTTCCCTTTCCGTCGCCGATATCGAAGGCAGCGGGCAAGACAATACCCCGTTTAGCATGAAGTCCTTCGAAATAAAGGCCGAATCCGGGGTTTCCGGCGAAACTGTTGGTATGTCCATGCGGCTCAACCTTGAAAAAGTCAATGCGGGGGGCATGGGGCTTGGGCCTTTCGCCTTGGAGTTCGAGGCGCGGAAACTGGATGCTGAAGTCCTGTCCCGTTTTCAAAAGCTCGCCCCGCAAATCCAGAAAAAGGTTGCAGAGCATACCGAGGGCGCCAAAGAGGAAATGGAAAAACTGGTCTCCGGGCTCATGGCAGATCTGCTTGCAAAGTCCCCGGAGTTCGAAATAAAGCAGCTAAATGTCAAGACGGACAAAGGAGATCTGAGCGGCAGGGCAAAACTGACCTTCAACGGCCCCGGCCTCCATCTCGGGGCAAACATCCTGGCTCTTCTCGCCAGTATCGATGCAAGCGCGGAACTTTCGGTTTCCGAACCGTTGTTTTTGCTAATAGCCGAAAACGCGCTCCGCGACGGCTCGGCGCCACAATCTGAAGAAGCGGCGAAAGCAAGCGCCACCGGGATTGTAGACGGTCTTATAGCGGCAAATATAATGGTTCGAAGTGATGATTCATTCCAATCCAACGCTACCTACAAGCACGGCGTTGTGACTATTAATGGGCGAAAGCTCGACTTATCCAAGCTGAAGTAAACCAATCGAGTTACCTGCTGAGAATGGAGATGTTTTCTTCCAGGCTGTCGGGCAGCCGGTCTTCAAACGAGTGGTTGAGCAGTTCATCTTTGAGGCCCATCGGACCTTCCGTGAATATCCTCGCGTCCATCAGCCCGGGAGGAGATTTCATGACCGGTTTGAAGTCCATGTGGGAAAGGATGTCCTTTTCGAGGTCGATGCCCGGGGCGATTTCGATAAGTTCCAAGCCTTCGGCGCAGAGCGAAAAAACACATCTTTCAGTGACATAGAGCACCGGCTGGTTCGCTTTGGCCGCATGTAGCCCGCTAAAGGTCTTCTGCAATACCCGGTCAACGAACTTGGCTTCCTTGCCTTCCTTGAGTATCCTCAGCTTGGAGTCTGCGACCTCAACCTCGAGGCCTCCAGCCGTAAAAGTGCCCACAAAAACCAGATTTTTCACATTCTGGCTGATATTTATAAAACCCCCCGGCCCTACGAAACGCGGGCCAAATTTGCTGACGTTCACATTGCCTTCCCGGTCGATTTCCGCAGCTCCCAGGTAAGCAATATCCAACCCGCCGCCGTCATAGAAATCGAACTGGTAGGGCTGGTCGATCAGGCAGTCCATATTGGTGCCCGTGCCGAAATTATAGCCGCTGTTAGGCATGCCGCCGATTACGCCCGGCTCGGCGGTCAGTGTAAGATACTCGATTACTTTTTCTTCGTTTGCAACCTGCGCCACCCCTTCAGGCATTCCGATTCCCAGGTTTACGATAGCGCCCGGTTCGAGTTCGAAGGCGGCACGCCGGGCGATAATCTTGCGCGCGCTCATTTCCATTGGGGGGATCGAGGCCATTGGCACCTTTATTTCGCAGCTATAGGAGGGATTATATGTCTCGGCAAAGGTTTGCCAGTGGTTTTCCGGCTTGGCTACAACCACGAAATCGACCAGGATGCCGGGAATTTTTACCTCGCGCGCATTGAGATTTCCACGCTCGGCAATTCTTTCGACCTGCACTATGACTATTCCGTTGGAGTTCCTCGCCGCCATCGCCATGGAGAGGTTTTCGAGGGTCAGCGCTTCCCGCTCCATCGTGATGTTGCCGTCAGGGTCGGCGGTCGTGCCCCTGAGCAGGACCACATTGATGGGGAAGGCTTTGTAGAGAAGATATTCTTTCCCCCTGAGCGTTATCAGTTCGATCAGGTCCTCCCCCCGGGTTACGGTGAGTTCATTGAGCTTGCCGCCTTCCTCCCGGGGGTCTATAAAAGTGCCCAATCCCACGCTGGATATCGTGCCGGGCTTGCCGGCCGCTATATCTCGAAAAAGGTGAGTGACGATACCCTGCGGGAGATTGTAGGCCAAGACCTTATTGGCCCTGATGAGCGTCTGAAGTTTGGGCGCCAGCCCGATATGTCCCCCGATAACTCTTCCCACCAAGCCTTCATGTCCCAGGTGGTTGAGTCCCCTGTCTTTGCCGTCTCCCTGGCCGGCGGCATACACAATGGTAAGGTCTCGGGGTTTCCCGGTACTCAGAAATTGATCCTCGATCCGGATGGCGATCTCCTCGGCAAATCCCGCTCCAAGGAAACCTTCCGTACCGATAGTGTCTCCATCGCGAATCATGCTCACCGCATCTTCGGCCGAAACGATTTTGCCCTTTTCCTTCTTGAGTGCTGCTGCGGGTGAGAGCACCGGACGGGACTTTTCACTTGCTGGAGACGTTTGCGGCATTTTGTAATACTCCTTTTCTACTTATGCCTTTTTCGCGGGCGACGCGGCAATCCCCTCATAGGTCTCTTCGATCGTCTGCTGATATGTCTCAGTGGCAAAGTAGAGGGACACAACGGTTATAAGCGCCAGGATCATCATGTAGATACCTACAGGCCAGAACGAGCCGTTGTAAATTTTAAGCAGCCAGGTAGATACTAGCGGAGTAAGCGCCCCTGCGAATATGGAAGCCAACTGGTAGCCCAGCGAAGCCCCGCTGTACCTGACGCGAGCGCTGAACATCTCCGAGAGGAAACTGGCCTGGGGGCCGTACATGGCCGCGTGACCCACCGCCAGCCCAACCGTAACTCCCAGCGTTGCGAGCCAGGGGTCTTTGAATCCTATTATCCAGAAAAACGGAAAAGCCCAGAGGCCCGAAAATACCGCGCCAAACATGTAAACCGGGCGCCTGCCAATCTTGTCCGAAAGCAAGCCGTAAAGCGGAATGGTAAATATCTCGACGGTTGCGGCGATAGTTACGGCGGTCAGGATCATCGACCTTTCGATCTTCAACACACTCGTAGCATAAGCAAAAACGAAGGCGGCATAGATGTAGAAAAGCCCGTTTTCAGCAAAGCGCACGCCCATTGCAAGCAGCATGTTCTTCGGATGCTTGGTGATAGCCTCGATAATCGGCATCCTTGCCTCTTTTTTGGCTAACTTGATTTTTTCAAACGCCGGAGACTCCGCGATTTTCGTCCGAATGAACAAGCCGACCGCTACTAGAATGATGCTGAGTAGAAAAGGGACCCGCCATGCCCAGGATAGGAATTCCTTCTCCGGATATCTGGAAAAGTAACCGAACACCAGAGTCCCCAGAACAAGCCCAAGGGGCGCGCCCAATTGAGGCCAGCTCCCATAGAAACCGCGCCTGTTCTCCGGCGCGTGTTCCACCGCCATCAGGACCGCCCCGCCCCACTCGCCGCCAAGGGCGAAACCCTGAAGCAATCGGCATGCTACAAGCAAAATGGGCGCCCAGATCCCTACGGATTGATAGGTCGGGAGCACACCAACCGCTGTTGTGCCAATTCCCATGATCAGCAGCGTCAAATAGAGCATTGTCTTTCGGCCTATACGGTCGCCGAAGTGCCCGAAGACCATGCCGCCAACAGGCCGGGCAATGAACCCGATTGCAAACGTCGCAAAAGCGGCAAGCGTTCCAACTAACGGGTCGAATTGCGGGAAGAAGAGTTTGTTGAATACCAGTGCGGCTGCTGTTCCATAAAGAAAAAAGTCATACCATTCGATCGCCGTGCCTATCAGGCTGGCGAACGCAACTTTAACATGCTCCCCTTTAAGAGCAGTACCGCTTTCAACCCTTGCATTCATGCCCATGTGAGTCCCCCCTTAGAGTTATCGGTTCTCTGTTCTCTGTTCTCAGTTCTCGGTCCTTGAAAAGAGCAATTCCGGTGCCAAATCTGTAGATCGGCCAGTGGCGTTTGATTTGCGAGGTAGATGAAAAGTCGTTGGCTGCAAAATGTAGCTAAATAGTTACATATAAAACCAGTGCAGAGTCAGCAGGTGAGATATACGAGCCATGTTAGAGTCTTACCCGAAACATGTAGCCAATATGGTATATGTACCCTGGCGGGTACGGTGGGCTGATAGCTTTTGCCGTGGTAATCTTAGAAAGACCGTATCTTTGTGAGATTAGCCAACCAAAAACTCCTGTTCACAAAAATCCGTCAATTCTTAAAATTCGTTTTAATCCCGTGCCGCTTCAACTTGTCATAGAGTTTCACGCGATGGATTTGCAAAATGGAGGCGGCCTTTGTCTTGTTGCCTCCCGCAGCATCGAGCGCCGCTATGATGGCTTTTCGTTCCGCCTCGGCCCTTGCGTGCGCTAGGGTGCTCGGGGCCGGGCCGGCGTGCAGCTTCGGGATCGAGCGCCGGAGGTAGCCGGGAACGTGTTCGGTCAAAAGCGTTTCTCCCCTTGTCATGGCGGCGGCCCGTTCGAGCACGTTTTGCAACTCGCGCACATTTCCCGGCCAGTTGTAGGACTTGAGCGCTTCAAAGAGTTCGGGTGAAATCGTCCTTTTGGGCTCGCCTGTATCATTTGCGAGCCTGGTCAAAAAACTTTCGGCTATTGCCTCGATATCTTCGGGCATTTCCCTAAGGGGCGGCACGCGAATCGGGATCACATTTACACGGTAGTAGAGGTCTGCGCGGAAGCTTCCTTCATTTACCCGGTCTTCGAGCGGTCTTCCGGTTGCTGCGATAATGCGGATGTTAACCGGACAGGTGACTGTACCCCCGACGCGTTCGACCTCGCGTTCCTGAATGACCCGCAAAAGCTTGACCTGCATAGCCTGGGGCATATCGCCGATTTCATCGAGAAAGAGTGTGCCGCCCTGGGCCATTTCAAATTTTCCGGGTTTGCCGCCCCTTTGGCGCCAGTGAACGCGCCCTCCTCGTAGCCGAAAAGCTCGGATTCGAGGAGCTCGGCGGGAACGGCAGCGCAGTTGAGCTTTATAAAGGGGCCGCTTCGGCGATGGCCGGATGCATGGATGGCATGGGCAAAGAGTTCTTTGCCCGTTCCGGTTTCTCCGAAAATCAACACTGTCGAATCGGTCCGGCCGGCCCTGAGCGCTTCCAGTTTGGCGGAACTGATAGCCTGTCCGGAGCCGACAATATTGGCCATTGTATACCGTGCTCCACGAAGTTGGGTCAGCTCCTTTTCGTAATATTTCACCTTCGATTCGAGTACTTTTAGCTTGGAGGCGAGTTGGTAGAGTTGCTCGACGTCCTTGAAAACAACACGTCCGTAGGCCCCTACCACCCGGCCAGCATCCATCAGCGGCACCCTGTTGACAATCAGCTCACGGCCTCTGATGGTCTGCTTTTCCCCCATTTCGGCCTCGCCGGTGTGAGCCACAATATGCATCCGGGTGTTCTCGATGATTTTGGTGACATGCCGTCCCACTGCCCGGAAGACAGTAGTGCCGTTGAACTTTGCGTAACCCTCGCTCATCATGGTGATGATACCGTTTGAGTCAA
>CAVRZU010000268.1:0-38473 GCA_963725365.1 uncultured delta proteobacterium
GTCAAAAAGGACCTCCGCGAACTGATGACGAAATCGCAGGACTGGTGGCCGGCGGACTTCGGCCACTACGGACCCTTGTTTATCCGTATGGCGTGGCACAGCGCCGGCACCTACCGCACCGGCGACGGCCGCGGCGGCGCCGGCAACGGCAGCCAGCGCTTTGCGCCCCTCAACAGCTGGCCCGACAATGTGAACCTCGACAAGGCGCGACGACTGCTCTGGCCGATCAAGCAGAAGTACGGCCGGAAAATTTCCTGGGCCGACCTGATGATCCTCACCGGCAACGTCGCCTTGGAATCGATGGGTTTCAAGACGTTTGGCTTCGGCGGCGGGCGTGAGGACATCTGGGAACCGGAAAAGGACATCTACTGGGGCTCCGAGGGCGAGTGGCTGGCTGACAAGCGCTACGCCGGCGACCGGGACCTCGAAAATCCGCTTGCTGCCGTGCAGATGGGCCTGATTTACGTCAACCCGGAAGGCCCGAACGGCAACCCGGACCCGGTCGCTGCGGCGCGGGACATCCGGGAGGTCTTCGCTCGCATGGCAATGAACGACGAGGAGACGGTGGCCCTCATCGCGGGCGGTCACGCGTTCGGCAAGACCCACGGCGCTGGTGATGCGAAACATGTTGGGCCTGAGCCCGAAGCGGCCGGCATTGAGGAGCAGGGCCTTGGCTGGAAGAGCAGCTTTGGCACGGGCAAAGGCGGCGACACGATCGGCAGCGGCCTTGAAGTCATCTGGACCAACACGCCCACGAAGTGGAGCAACAACTTCTTTCGGATCCTGTTCGGCTTCGAATGGGAACTGACGAAGAGCCCGGCCGGTGCGCAACAGTGGAAGCCCAAGGGTGGCGCAGGCGCCGGTAGCGTGCCGGATGCGCACGACCCGTCAAAGCGTCACGCACCATCCATGCTGACCACCGACCTCGCTTTGCGGTTCGACCCTGTCTACGAAAAGATTTCACGGCGATTCTACGAAAATCCGGATCAGCTCGCGGACGCGTTTGCCCGGGCGTGGTTCAAGCTGACGCACCGCGACATGGGCCCGCGCGCACGCTATCTCGGTCCGGAAGTTCCGGCTGAACAGCTCATCTGGCAAGACCCCATCCCTGCCGTCAATCACAAACTCATTGAGGCAAAGGAGATCGCCTCCCTTAAGGGCGAGATCCTGGCTTCCGGCCTGTCCGTGTCGGAACTGGTTTCGACCGCCTGGGCGTCGGCGTCCACCTTCCGTGGCTCCGACAAGCGCGGCGGCGCCAACGGCGCCCGCATTCGTCTGGCGCCGCAGAAGGATTGGGAAGTCAACCAGCCTGCACAGCTGGCGAAGGTGCTCAAGACCCTGGAGGGCATCCAGAGCGCGTTCAACAGCGCGCAGTCCGGCGGCAAGAAGGTATCGCTGGCCGACCTGATCGTTCTGGCCGGTTGCGCGGGCGTCGAGCAGGCTGCGAAGAATGCCGGCCGCAAGGTGACGGTTCCCTTCACGCCGGGACGCATGGACGCCTCGCAGGAGCAAACCGATGCGGCCTCCTTCGCCGTGCTCGAGCCGGTCGCGGACGGCTTCCGCAACTACCTGAAGACCCGATATGCCGTATCGGCCGAGGAGTTGCTGGTTGACAAGGCGCAATTGCTGACCCTGACCGCACCCGAAATGACGGTGCTCATGGGCGGCATGCGCGTCCTGAATACCAACTTCGGAGGATCCCGAGCACGGCGTCTTCACCAAGCGGCCGGAGGCGCTCACCAATGACTTCTTCGTGAATCTGCTCGACATGGGCACGGCGTGGAAGGCAACCGCGGAAGACGATGACGTATTCGAGGGTCGTGATCGCGCAACGGGCGCACTCAAGTGGACCGGCACCCGTGTCGACCTGATCTTCGGTTCGAACTCCCAACTCCGGGCCTTGGCGGAAGTCTACGGCTGTGAGGACTCCCAGGAGAAGTTCCTGCACGACTTTGTGGCGGCGTGGAACAAAGTCATGAACCTTGACCGCTTCGACCTCGCTTGATCGTAGCATAAACGTCTTCGAGAGCTTCTGACAGGGCAACGAAAAAACGGTCAGCGAACAACCGGTTCCAGCGGACGGCGTATCGCCGCCGCTGAACCGGAACGTTCGGTTGAAAAAGAGAATCTCCACACTTCTCTCAGTGAAGAGAATGGGGTCACACCTACACTCTTGACAATGTCGATGAGGACATTCCGTGGGTAAGCATCTTGTTTTGGTTGGAGGAGGCCATGCTCATCTAACCGCGCTGGCCCTTCTGGGGTGTTATGTCGGACGCGGCCACCGAGCGACTCTAATCAGCCCTTGCCGTTATCATTACTATTCGGGCATGGGTCCGGGCATGCTTTCCGGCCTCTACGAACCCCGGCAAGTCCGCTTCAACCTCCAGAGAATGGTCCAAGAGCGTGGCGGTCAATTCATCGAGGCCAGAGTCACGGCGGTTGACCCTGCAGCTCAAAAGCTCTACTTGGATAACGACGCGCAAGTATCATATGATATAGCCTCTTTCAACATCGGCAGCGTGGTGCCCACCGCAGAGCTTGCCGTTACCGACGAACATGTTTTTACCGTAAAGCCCGTCCTCAATCTCTACAAGGCTCGGAACCTCATCTTGAGTCAAAACGCCAAAGGGATAACACGAGTTTTGGTTGCAGGAGGCGGTCCGTCCGGCATTGAAATCTCCGCCAATGCCTGGAAGTTGTTGCACGACAACGGGGGCACTCCGGCGATCACCCTTGTAGCCGGAAACAAGTTTCTCCAAAGCGTTCCTGCAAGGGCCCGGCATCTTGCCCTTGATTCTCTGACCGCAAGGCGAATCGATGTTTTCGAGGGGGTCAGGGTGCATTCCTTCGACAACAGATTTGCGACACTAACCGATGGCCGGAGCATTCCTTTCGACTTTGCCTTCGTGGCCGTTGGAGTTCAGCCTCCTCCATTGTTCCGGGAATCCGGGATACCCGTCGGAGAAGACGGAGGCATGTCTGTCAATGGGTTCCTTCAGAGCACTGCTTACCCCCAACTCTTTGGCGGTGGGGATTGCATCAGTGTGGAAGGGCACAGCGTGGCAAAGGTCGGAGTTCATGCAGTACGGCAAAACCCCATTCTGAAACATAATCTTGCAGTTGCCCTCGATGGAGGCGAAATGAAACGCTTTACTCCCAATCCAAACTACATGCTCATTATGAACATGGGTGACGGCAAAGGAATCTTGTGGAAGAAGAGCCTTGTTCTAAATGGGCGCTTGGCGTTCTTGCTCAAGAATTACATCGACAGGCGTTTCATGAAGAGATTTCAGGTTTCAGGTGAATTGAAGGTTTTTTCAAAGCCCCCCGGCCCTGGACCCGCAGACCCCGAACGAATTGAGGCAAGCATTTAGCGAATGGTTGTCTAAAATAATTTCACAAAGGCCCCAACCCGGTTGGCGCAGTTGGCAGCACGAAAATCATCGAGGATTGAGGCAGACTGGAAGTGTCATGAGCAGCGCCGAGATTGATCAACAAGGATTTGTTACTTACAGCGGCGAAGCATATGACGGCCGGGGAACCACAGGCGCTCTGTCTGCTGCTTCCTCCAGTTCCCAACCTGAGGAAAACAGTTTTAAGGGCAAATAAAATCATTGTTTTTTTGCTGATACTGATTATAATAACACTGTTTATTTTAACAGTATTAGGCTGCGAATGGCCGTGAAGAATCTGACAGGGAAACAATCCACAATTTACGAGTTCATTGTTGCTTGGCAACGTGAGAATGGCTACCCGCCCACGCAGGCTGAGATCCGCGATAGCTTGAGCGTTGGAAACCTTAATAGCGTGCGCGGTCACCTTGTGCTGATTGAAAAAAAGGGCCGTATCCATCTGAATCCCGGAAAAGCTCGTGGGATCAAGTTGGTGCCGCCACCTGCTCAGACTCTCAGGCAGCATGAGGGGTCTATCCCCCTACGCGGTACTATTGCTGCAGGATTCCCAATATGGGCGGAGGAGAACGTTGAAGACCATCTGCCTATCCCTCCTGCTTTTTTTGGTGGAGGCGAGCTTTTTGCGCTTCGTGTGTCGGGCGACAGTATGATAGATGCTGGAATCAGAAACGGTGATATTGTCGTAATACGAAAACAGGGTTGCGTTGACGATGGAGAAATAGCGGCTGTCCTTATCGAGCAGGAGGCTACATTGAAACGGGTATATTCCTCACCTGGTTTGCTTGTACTCAGAGCCGAGAATCCTGCATTTGAAGAGTTGCGCTACACTAATGGCGAGATCGAAACCATTCACATCCTCGGGCGCTACCAGGGGATTATTCGGACCAGGAATAACCGGTGGGTCTCATGAACGTCGTAGACGCAGCAAAAGCCTTTGGATGTCACGATGTCATCCAGCTTGACGACAAGCCGACCCCCCGGCATTTAGACTATCTTGATCTGTTGAAGCAATCCGGGAAAGGTAGTCTTAAAGTTGATGCGGTCGCCGAATTCCAGTCCAGGCCTCTCCTCTATATTGTGTCCGGTGAGCAGTTACGAAATTCTGACAATGAGAAGATGTTGGATTTACAGCGCCTTCTCGCCAACCGGGGAGAGATGGCCTATCTCGGTATCTTGAGCCCCGGGGAGTTGAATGTATACCCAATAAATTTGGACCGTTCTGTGCTGGCCAAGAGCGCCCCAGAGACCATCAAACAGGAATCTGCAGCGGCCCCTCTGTTCTTTCAGAGTATCGTGAATGGTGTTTTCACTATTTTAGGCCAGATGGAGGAATCCGATTATGTCTTCAAGACAATTTATAACCTGATGACTCTATCCTCTAAGGATTTAGGGACCTTCCACCTTAACCCGCTGGATATCCTCTCATTCCTTGGCCGGGCGCTGTTTTTCCGTTTCTTGTGGGATCGCAAGATAATCAGGCAAAATGAACTTCATTCTGTGTGTCCGCAAGCACAGTCACCCGGCGATTGCTTTCACGGTGTTGATAGCTCTGTTGCAACATGCCGCTGGCTGGATGAAACATTCAATGGCGACTTGCTCCCTCTTTCAGGTCGATATGAAGACACATTCACTCAGGCAAATTCACAGACGAATGGTCGACTATTTCTCCATCTACAAGCCATCCTAAGGGGATGGGAGCATTCAGGAAAATTATTTCAAATTTCGATCGACTGGGACGATCTCAACTTTGCTCACATTCCCATCGGCGTACTCAGCCAGGTGTATGAAAATTTCAGCAAAACCCGGGACCCGCAAGAGAGAAAACAGACAAGCGCGTACTACACACCGAAGAATATTGCTCGCTACCTTGTTGACGATGCATTCGAGGGTGTCCACGATAAGACAAATGCCCATATTCTCGATCCAAGTTGCGGTGCCGGAATTTTTCTCGTTCTGGCGTTCAGGAAGCTTGTTGCCGCCCGCTGGAAACACGAGGGAAGAAGACCTGATACCAGGGCGATTCAGTCCATTCTATACAAACAGCTTTGTGGTTTCGATGTCAGTGAGCCTGCCTTGCGCCTTGCCGCATTGTCCCTTTACATTACCGCCATCGAATTAAATGAAACGTCTCGGCCTCCAAAAAGCCTTAGGTTCCCAAAGCCGCTTCAGGGAGTCGTGCTGCATAACTTCAGGCGATCCGAAGAACAGGCGAAGAAGGGGTTTGTGTCGGGTAGCCTGCGGCTGGATCTTCCCAAGGACTTCAACGGCCGTTTCGATATGGTCATCGGTAATCCACCATGGAGGGGCCTGGAGGGGGACGATGCTGAGACGAGAAAAGAAGTCAAGGCCCACAATACCGTATTTACCAATCTTACGCGCCAGATTTTAAAAGATCGCTGCCTTGAGGGTATTGCGCAGAAGTACCGCAACCCTGACAACAACCCGGACCTGCCCTTTCTGTGGCGAGCCACTCAGTGGGCGAAACCGGGGGGTATTATAGCCATGGCCCTTCCTGGGCGTATATTTCTCAAGCAGTCACCGCCGGGCACCAAGGCGTTTAATGCATTACTGGAAGGGGTCGAAATCACTGGGATACTGAACGGGTCCAACCTGTCGGACACTGAGGTATGGCCATATATGAATCAGCCCTTCATGCTTTTTTTGCACGTAATTGTGCACCCCCCGTTAACCACCACTTCTATTTTGTTACGCCTCATTTTGAAAGGCTCATGAATGACAAAGGGCGCATCCGGATTGACTACCAATCCGCTCAACCTATAGCCACATCAGAAGCCATTAAGGATTCCTGGCTGCTGAAAACTCTGGCTGTGGGAACTTCTCTTGATATCGAGGTAGTGCGTAAACTTAATGAATTGCCATGCCCGACAGTTAAGTCATATTGGAAGAGTAAAGGGTTATATTCGGGGGTGGGATATATTAGTGCACCAGAATTGCCTCAATATGATGCAGAATTCATGCGCAAATTGCCTGATTTTGTCCCTCCTGCTAAGGGACGGTTCTCGGTTGATGTGGCCTCACCGCACGAATTCGGGCAATCCACTGCCCATATGCCGCGGAATCCTAAGCTGTACAAACCGCCGCTGCTCATTGTGCCGCAGGCTCCAGGAGCATCCTCATCTTCAGCAAAGTCGTATCTCCTTTATCATCCTGTCGTTTTCAGCCAGTCATTTTACGGATTTTCTGCTCACGGTCTTTCTGACGCGTCGCCTGTTTGTCTTCTTCATCTACTCACTCACTCGGATCTGTTCAGCTATCGTGTGCTGATGACCAGTTCGAGGATGGCTGCGGAACGAAGAACCTTTATTAAGATGGACATCGAGAACTTTCCATTTCCGGCCGATCTACTGACCGAGGAGCTACGCCGACGTGCAATAGAGCTATCCACTCAGCTTGAAACCGCATCAAGCAAACCCCGGGATGCGATCAATGATTTCATTTTCGATCTATATGGTCTGGGTGAGTATGACCGCCAGGTTGTGAAAGATACGCTTGAGGTGGCGGCGCCCTTCAAGGAAGCACGAGACCGAGCTAACAAGACCCCCGCAAAAAGTGATCGCAATGCTTTCTATGCGGCAATTCACCAATTCCTCGCCCCATCTTTCGGCATTACGAATGAAACGGTATCTATTGAAGAGGTTGAAATTAAAAAAAAGGGAACCTCACCCTGGCATTTTTTTTCTGTTTCTTCGACCTCCGTTTCCGCAACTCTGACGCCCACGGCGCAGAAGCACCTGATTTGCCGGATTACCGAAGAAGCCGACAAAACTGGCTGTAGTCGTGTTCATCGTTCATGAAGAGGGACGTCTGCTTGTAGGGATCATCAGCCAATATCGCTACTGGACATTAAGTCGTGCTCGCTTATGTGCATTGGATATCCTGCGATCTCACCTTGATGCGTTCCCCATGAGGAGAAGCTGATGCCGATCGGCTTCTTTACTCGCGGCGTAGAGTACACACTGCCGCACCGTCAAATCGATCAACGCATCATCCTACTTATTTGCACTGTAATTAGAAGGGCTTGGCAGATACTTGAGGAACAGCCGCTTTCCGGCTTCGATATGCAATCGGCAGATGAAGATACTATTACGCAGCTATTGGTAGAAATTATTGAAAACAGTTTACGACAAAGCGGTGAGATTCCTGGATTCAACTGCGCTGTGTTTGGCAGAGTAATCCGGGACCCAAAGATTACAAACTTCGACAAGACACATCCCGACAAGATGCCTGATATTTTCTTCGATCTAAGACGGGAACGCCTGCCGATTATCAGCGATCAGGATGGCCTCTTTGTGGAATGCAAACCAGTTGATCTTAAACACACTATTTTGTCCCACTACTGCAACAAGGGACTGATTCGTTTCGTTAATGGTGATTATGCCTGGGCCATGCAGGACGCACTTATGGTCGGATACGTAATGGGACAGTATTCATTTATGAATCTTGCATCTGTTCTTGATGATCACAAGAACAGAGCCACTCTGAAGACGATTGAGCATTCAACAGTTGACGAATATGAGATCTACCATTCAAGTCATAAAAGGGATTTTCATTGGCTGGAAAACCGTGGCCAAGCTTGCCCGGTAACTGTATCTCACCTTTGGCTGTCGATCTAAGAAGATCGGTGAAAAAGTCAGTATAACTCTCCTATATGTCGTTCTGCTGTGGGTGATCGAACACCTTTCCATGTCCAGAACATATCTGCCTCTATTCCCGAAATAAAACCAGGGCATTGATATGGGACAGAGACAGAAGTCCCCGGAACCGGGTCGTGTTCCCCTGGAGGATACCTGAGCATAACCTATCTTATGCGGTCCTTATGATCTCAGAATCTTGTCGTACTCGGAATGGCTTCCAATCCAAGACCAAAGCAGCCCTTCCGGAACTTCTATAGCAAGTGCCCTGTAGTGGAGGCCAATACGAACCGCACGGCATTTGCCAATCTTCTTAAAGTGCAATGAAGGGTGAGAAGCATGTATCTTAAGCAGTTCATAGTTGGCATCCGCCAATTCCTGAATCCACTTTGGCAATCGATGATAACATGACCAGAAATCAGGGGATGCAAAATGCTTCAAATTTCACTCGTCTTTCCTGCTTTGTGATCCGCAAGGGCCTTTTGCGCAAGCCGGTCAAGTTTGCCGGTCAGGGCGTCCTCTTCAATCTGGCTGTCCCATTGATCCGAATCGTAGTCTTGAAACCATTTGCGAAAAGCTGCAAGCTCGCTCGGAGCAAGTTTCCTGACTTCCTGTTCGAGTTTTTGAATTCTTGTCATATTGTCGGGACCTCCTTGGTTACTTCCCTTCAGATTGAATTTCCCCATGCTTGGAATCGCAAATTATCGTAGGATCATTGCTCAGAGAATTTCTACGGCGAGGTCGTTGCAGAGAGCAAGGCTTCCCTGGCTGCTTTCGGCAACTGAATGGGAACGAAATACCCTTCAGGGTACAGGTAGTCTTCTCCTGATTTCGTCAATAACCCGAAGATAGCCGTTTTCTTCAGCACGGGGATCGGGGAGCACCCGATAGACCTTCTAAACCCCAAGGGAGGCAGGATAGCCGTCATTTCGGATGCAAATAGCAAAAGTGTCGTGGAGTTCGTTTGGGTGCCGAATAGTGTTTTAATCCATAATATGCCGTAGGCAGTGGCGAACCGGGGCCGGCGGTCCCACCGCCTTTATTTTGCCTTTTTACTTTTTACTTTTGCCTTGCCGCCTCCGAAGGCAGCGGCGGTCCCACCGCCTCATGCTCCCGTCCGCCGTTTTTCCTCATCTCTTACTTCCCGGCGCAGGAGCTTGCCTACTTTGGACTTGGGAAGCATGTCCCGAAACTCTATATAGTGGGGTATCTTATAGGAGGCCAGGGAGCCTCGGCACCACTTGAGGAGGTCGTAGCCGGTGATTCCCTTGACGTCCCCCTTGAGCACCACGTAGGCTTTCGATCCTCTCTCCTACTTTTGCATCCGGCACCCCCACTACGCAGGAGGCCATGACCGCCGGGTGTTCCTGGAGCACGGACTCGACCTCCGAGGCGGAGATGCGGTAGCCCTTATGTTTGATGGTGTCCACTGTGCGGTCTATGAAATATAAATAGCCCTCGGCATCCATCGACATAATGTCAGCCGTGCGGTACCAGGTCTCGCCGTCGATCTCCACGAAGGCCGACCTCGTTTCCTCCGGCTTGTTGAGGTAGCTGTTCACCATGTAGCGCGAATGAACGAGAAGCTCGCCGGGCTCATCCGGTCCAACCTCCTTCAACCCGAGGGGATCGACCAATTTCGCTTTCTTGCTCTCAACCACCTTTCCCACACTTTTCGGAGGGCTATCGCCAAGGGCCGGGCTCATAGCCACTCCGCCGCAGGTTTCCGTAGCGCCGTAGCCCTGGCGGAGGGGGCGTCCGAATTTTTTCAGCCATCGCCTTCCCACCTCTGTCGGCAGCGCATCGCCACCGCTGAAGCAGTACTCAAGTGAGCTGAGGTCATACTGATCGAGGCGTGAATGATCGAGAATCATCCGGTAGAGCGTCGGGAGCCGATCATGGTCCTGGCCCGGCAACGCTCAATGGCATCGAAAGCGGCATCGAGGTTGATGCGTGGATGGACGATCAGGGACCCGCCCACCAGAAGCGCTGCAAGACCGCAGGTCTGGCCCAGGATGTGAAAGAGCGGCGCGTTGCCCATGACGACGTTATCCTCCGGGGCAAAGAGCGGCTCGGTCACCCTTATCTGTTCATCGGCGGACACAAGGAAAAGGGCGTGTGATATGGGCACACCTTTGGGGTACTTGGTGGTCCCGCCCGTGTAAAGGATTTCGGCGGTCTCAGAGCCTCCGGTTGCATTCTCTTGCGCGACTCGGCCACCCCCCGATACCATCCCTCGGAAGGTGTGGGTATTGGCGTTGATCACAGTTTTGCCCCTGGGCACCACATCGAAAAGGTAGCCGAAGGCCCTCTTCCAGGCTGGCAGCAGATCTACCATGTTGGAGAAGATAACCCGCTTCAAACCTGTTTCGGGCAGGGCGCTCGTTACGTAACCAAAATTTGTGTCGGCGCAGACGATGGTCTCAGCGCCGCTGTCATTGGCGATGTAGGTGACGTCGCGAGCGGTGTAGATAGGCGTGATGGGCACGGCCACTGCCCCGAGACGCTGGATGCCGAGCCAGGCAACCACCCAGTTGATGCCGTTGGGGATATAGAGCATCACCTTGTGGCCGGCCCCGACGCCAAGTCCGGCAAGCGAGGCCGCAAAAGCTTCAGCCAGCTTCTTCACTCTTGAATAGGAATATCGTTGGCCGAGATAGATTACCGCGGTGTGCTTGCCGCGCCTCTCAGCGGTCTCGGAAAAGACCGAATAGATCGATTGCGTGCTCAAGTCTGTCATAATTATCAATTATATCCCGAAGTAGGCCGATTTGATCTCCGGGTTATCCATCAACTCCCGGCTTGTTCCGGAGAAGGCGAGCATGCCGTTTTCAATCACATACCCCCGGTCGATTACGGGGAAAACCGGCCGTGCGAATTGCTCGCTGATAACGACGGTGATTCCGTAATGCTGCTTGAGATTGACAATGGCCTCCATGACGGCCCGCTGCATAAGCGGGCTGAGCCCCAGGAGCGGTTCGTCAAGCAGAAGCAGTTTGGGCCGCACCACCAGGGCCATCCCGATGGCCAGCATCTGCTGTTCTCCTCCGCTCATAAACCCGGCCTTGCGGGATTTCATTTCGGCCAGGTGCGGGAACAGTTTGAAAACATAAGCGATGGTTTCCTTCACCTCTGAGCGGGTCCTCAGATAGCCCGCGATCTTCAGGTTCTCGAGAAGGCTGCTTTCCGGAAATATCGGATGGCGCTCGCGTGAGAGCACGATGCCCATTTTTACCCGTTCGCTGGGCGGGGCTTCGGTGATGTCATTCCCATTGAAGAGGACCTTTCCGTACAAGGTGATGCGCTGGCCCCCACGCCGCTTCTCCTTGGTGCGCATGTCGATGATGAGCCCGGAGAGGGCATTCATCAAAGTGGTCTTGCCCGCGCTGTTGGGACCTATCACCCCCACGATCTCACCCGGACGCACCTCGAGGCTCAGCCCGTTAACGGCCAGGGCGTTTTCGAAAAACACCATCAGCTCCCGGACCTCGAGCAGAACATCCGGCATGTTTTCCTGTTGTGGAGCAGAATGCATGTTCATTATGGTTCTACACCCAGATATGCCTTCTTCACTTCTTCGGTCTCCATAACCTGTTCCGGCTTTCCTTCGGCGATTTTCATCCCGTAATTGAGCACCACCACCCGGTCGGCAATCCTGAAGAGCTCTTTGAGGCGGTGCTCGATCATTATGATGGTCTTTCCCTCCTTGCGGAGCTTCTCGATTACGGGAACGATGCTGGCGACCTCGGCCAGGCTCAGGCCGGAGAAAAGCTCATCCAGGATGAGCAGATCGGGTTTGAGTGCGATGGCTTTGGCGAGTTCCAACCGCTTGAGATATCCTTGAGGAAGAACGCTCGCACTTTTGTAAGCCACCTGGGAGTCGCGTTCAAAGCCAACCTCCTCCAAGAGGTCCAGGGCTACCGCGTCCCGGTCTCCATAGCGGCCTCCGATCATCTGCTTGACCCTTGGCGAGTACAGGGGGATGATCATGTTTTTGTAGGCCGGCAGTTGATAAAAGGGTTTTACCATCTGGAAGGTCCGGGCGATCCCCAACCGCACTACGGCGTAAGGAGCAAGACCCGTTATGTCGCGGCCCCGGTATATAATCGCACCCCGGGATGGTTTGACAAAGCCGCTGATCAGGTTCACCGCCGTGGTCTTCCCCGAGCCGTTGGGTCCGATAAGACCCAGCAGCTCGCCTTCGGCCAGCTCAAAGCTCAGCTCCGTTATGGCCTGGACCCCCCCGAAATGCTTATAGACCCTGTCAACCTTCAGAATCGGGCCTTCGGCCATCATTCCACCTCCACCCACCTGTCGAACTGGTGGTATTTGCGCTCGATGTAGTGGAATATGCCCTCAGGCAGGACAACGATGAAGACGACCAGGAAATAGCCGTAGAAAACTATGCGCAGCCCTCCTATCCCGCGAAGGATTTCAGACAGCGGCACAAGGATCGCCGCCCCCAGGGTCGCGCCGGCCAGGGTCCCGGGGCCTCCCACTACCGCAGCGGCAATGGGAAGAATCGAATAGTCGAGAGCAAAGACCGGCATGCCGACAAACATGTAGACATGTGTCATGAAAGCCCCGCACAGGGCGCCGAGGCTGCCGGCGATAAACAGAGCCTGCGCCTTGTACCAGTAGATGTTTATGCCTGCGTTGATCACCGAAAGGTCGTTGTCCTTTATGGCTTTGAGCACCAGCCCGTAGTCGGAGCTCAGCATGCGCCGGAAACCGAAAAGCGCCGCCAGCAGCACGCTCAGGATAAAATAGAGTTCCACCCACTTCGAGGGCAGCGGGGCTATGCCGCTCAATCCTTCGGTTCCTCCGAAGATCTTCGTTGCCTCGATAATCCTGATCAACATCAGGGGGATGATCAGCGTCACCATTGAGAAGTAAACACCTCGCAGCCTCAGTACGGGAAGAAGGACGACCGTGCTGATCACTCCCCCCAGGATTGCCGCGACAGGAATGGCCAGCAGGGGGTGAAGGCCCAGGCTGTGGTTCAGGATTCCGGAACAATAAGCGCCCAGTCCGAAGAAAAGACCCTGGCCAAGAGAAATCATCCCGGTTTGAGCCAGTATGTCCCAACTGATGGCCAGCAAGGCAAACACAGCCATTGACAAAAGCACTTTCTGCCAATAGTTGTCCAGCACCAGGGGCAGCAGGAGAAATCCCAGGGCAGGAATCAGTCGCGGCGCAGACAGATACAGCATTTCACGCCACGAACTCAGGGCGAAGACACCCGAAGCACGTGCCTTGATGCCCCGATCTATTCGTTCAAGACGTCGTTCCAAAGAATCATATCCTTTCTGCAAGCTCCTTTTGCCGTCCGAAAAGCCCGGAAGGCTTAACCACCAGGACGATGAGAATCGCGGCCAGGCTCACGATCATCGTCCACTGCGAGCCGATATACGCGTCCGTAAAACGCTCGGCGAACCCCACTATGAAGCTCGCCACAATCAGCCCCCCGGTGCTTCCAAGCCCGCCTATGATGCAGACCGCCAGGGCCTTGATCAACACGTCGTAGCCCTCGCTCGGTGAGATGCTGCCAAGCGGGATGATGAGCAAAGACGCCAAAGCCGCGAGTCCGCAGCCCATAGACACGCTCAACATACCCATCAGGTCCGAATCTATGCCCAGAGTAAGCGCCGTGCTCTCGTCCTGGGCTATGCCGCGAAAAGCCAGCCCCAGGCGGGTATGGTGGGTGAAGACCCAAAGACCGGCTACAAGCATCCCGGCAACAATTGTAATCAGGAGACGCTGCCAGTCGACCACAGTGTCGCCGATCATAAAACTGCCATCAATGAAGACCGGCAGAGTGTACTCGAAGCCCACAAACCCGAGGTACTGAAACAGCTCCAGGGTCCCGAGCCCGATCCCGAAGGTAGCGATCACCTCCGAGAGGACCTGCCCGCGCACCCGAAGAAGGACAAACCGGTATATCAGCGCCCCCAGCACCATTGTGATCGCAATAGAAACAATAACAGAGAGCCAGAAAGGCAGGCCCAGGAGATGAACGAGCATCCAGCTCACGTAGGCGGCCAGTATATACATGGCGCCGTAGGAAAAATTCGCAATCCCGCTGATGCCAAACGTCAGGTTGAACCCAAGCGCTGTGATGGCCAGGATGGCCGTGTTGAAAAGAGCGTAAATGACAGTGCCAAAAAACACTCGATCTCCTTAACGCAGGGGAATGTAAGTAGGTGAGCGGGTGAGTAGAAAAACAACGCACACTCATTCCCCCATTCACCTATTACCCATTCACCTATTACCTATTACCTATTACCCATTCACCTATTTTCGTTATTTTTGCGATTTTAGCCCCGCCGGCAACTGGACTTTGCCTTCTGCAAGCGACTCAGGAAAGATGATCCTGCGCTTGCCGTCCTCTGTCCATTGAAAGACGGCGCCGACAGCGGTTTCCTTCGGGTCCAGGCCGTAGACAACCTGGTTGCCCTCATCGAACCTGATCCGGCCCATGGTCCCCATACGGTCCGTCTTCTTCAACTGCGCTGTAACGGCGTCAGGATCCAGACTCCCGGCACGCTCGATAGCTTCGGCGAGGATGAAAACGGATTCGTAGGCTGCCGCCGGGCCATGGCCCGCCTCAACCTCATGTCCGTACTTCTCCTTGTACTTATTGTAGAACTCGACCGACTGGGGCACTTTGTCACTGGCAATGGCGCTGCCCAGTTCGAAGTTGCAGTTTATTGCCCCGCCGATCTTGCCGTCAAAGGTTTTCCACGCATCGGTCCCGGCAAGAGGTGAGATGAAGCCGGCCAAGAGGGCCGGACACGCATGGATTTCCACTGCTTGACCAAAACGCCGCCCTGGGGCATATCGAAAATCGGCATGATCACTTGTGCGCCTTTGGCGCGCGCCTTCATCAGGCCGGAAGAAAAATCCGAGGCGCCGGTGGGATAGGCTTCCTGCTCGATCACCTCCCAGCCGGCCTTGTCGAATAGAGTTGCTTGACCAGATCGGCCGTGCCCCTTGCCCAGGCCACATCCTGATGCATAACGTAAACCTTGGTAAACCCGAACTCCTTGTGGAGGGCATCCATGGTCCCGGAAAGGTACTTCACCAGGTAAACCCCGTTCAGGCAATCGCGAAACACGTATTTATATTTGTCCGGCTCTTCCTTCACCTTCTTTTCCGAGGCAGGAGACATGGCAATAGAACCGATGAGCGGGGTCTTGTACTTGGAGAGCAAATCCATGCCCGCGATCAACGCTTCGGAACGGAAGGGACCTATCAGCAGGGCGACCGGCTTCTTTTCAAGGATAATCTTCTCGATGCCCAGCAATGCTTCCGGTACGGGCACTCCGGGGGCGCCATCCCGGATGTCGCTTGAGGAAACCTGCAGGGGCCTTTTCTCCCCCCCTACGTTCACACCACCTTTGGCATTGATCTCGTCGACGGCCAATTCCACAGCTTTCAAGGCTTCCTTGCCCTCGATGAGCCCCAGAGACGTCGGTGCTCCGATTAAGATCGGGGCAGCGGCCCTGGCCCGCCCGGCACAAAGCAGACCCACTGCCATCACCATTGCAATCAGGCTGAAACGAAAGGATCCCTGTCTCATCAATACCTCCCTTTTGGTTGCACCACCTGACTCACTATGGAAATCCTCCGGATCAAGTGATGACGCAGATTTAAAATTTAATACAACTCGGTAGACAAAAGCGCTGAAAGGGCGACGTTCCCCTCAGCCATATACCCGGGCGATAAGGAAGAATACAAACACAACTTTGACCGGCTGGAGGCTTAGCAAGAGAGCAGAAGAAGTGAATTCGCAGTATCTGGATCAGATCAGGTAGCCTGGCTCAATTTTGTCTTACTATACTTTCACCTGGTTGAATATGTCGATGATTTATCTTTGCGATTTCGCCGGGTGCAGATTCACCGTGCCGCTTCGATCAGCACCCTCGCATCCAGAGCCAGTGCCCCGTTTCCATCATCGTTGAGGCTCACCGGGTTCAAATCCATCTCCCGGATTTGCGGGAAGTGGTGCATGAGCAGTGAGACTTGAACGAGAATGCGGGCAGCAGCCTTGAGGTCCGCCTCCCGCATGCCTCGAAACCGGCCCAGTATACGCTTGCCTGAAAGTTCTGCGAACATCTTCATGGCGGTATCGATATCGATCGGGGCAAAACGCATGCTCACGTCTTTCATGACCTCGACCATAATTCCACCCAGGCCGGTGAGCACCACGGGGCCAAAAGAAGGGTCCCTCTTGCCCCCGACCACCAGTTCCCGTGATGGGGGGGCCATCTTTTGCACCAGGATGCCCGAAAGGTCACCGGAAACTTTTTGCAACCGATCCCATTCATTGCGGAGGGATTCGGCGTCATGAATATTAAGGGATATGGCGCCCCTGTCGCTTTTGTGAAGAAGCGAAGGCGAAACTGCCTTCAGCGCCACGGGCAACCCCATTTCAAAAGATGCTTGAACGGCCTCGTCCAAAGTCCCTGTCATACGCCAGGGCACGGTCGGGATGCCTGTTAGGTCGAGCAAATCGAGCGCCTCATGAAGAAGGGGCTGCCGGTTTTGCCTCGCCATGTCGCCAAACCACTTTTCGATATCCTTTACAGGTATCGTAACCTCTTCAGATTCCTGCTTTATACGGTCTGCGGTTTCGCCGGCCCGGCTTCCGGCAGTCCATCTTGTTGCAAGTGCCTGCAAAGCTTCCACGGATACCAGGAAAAAAGGAGAATCTGATTCTTTCTCAAGGCGCACTCTCTGTTCAAACGGGATTTCCACTACCAATGCGACGGGCTTTTCATATTGGGACGCCATCGCCGACAGGTTTTGCAGCAACTGGCGAGTGGCCTCCCGCTCGATAGCCATATTGGACACATGGATGAATACTGCGCCGTCGATATCGTCCTGACAAAGAATCATTCCCATTACTTTTGCATAGAAATCAAGATCGAAGATGTCTCCAAGGTCTAGCGGATTGCCCAACCGGATAACGTCGGCGCGAGTGTGCCTTTGGGTCTCATCGAGGATGTCCCCCCCCAGGGCGGGGAGATGAAATCCATGGCTTGCGCAGGCATCGGCGGCGACTACGGCATGACCGCCGGACCGGGACAGGATGGCCAGATTTTTACCCTTAAGCGGCGGGAGGGACAAGCCTTTCGCGGCGATTATCGCGTCGGTCACCGAATGAACCCTCAGTATGCCGATCTCTTTGCAGACGGAATCGACGACCTGGTCATCGGCGGCCAGGGCGGCCGTGTGAGACTGGGCAATTGTGGAACTCACAGCACTGTTGTTCGACTTGTGCAGGATGATGGGCTTGGAGCATCTCCTTGCCAGGTCCGCAAAGGCGCGCCCCCTCTTGAAGCCTTCAAGATAGAAGTATATGACGTCGGTCTCCGGATCATCCATGAGGTAAGCCAGGTAGTCGGCTTCATCCAGATCCAGTTTATTCCCCATGCTTACAAGCTTGCCCACGCCCATCCCGGACGTGCACAGCCTCTGGCCCATACAAAGCGCGACCCCGCCGCTTTGGGCAAACACAGAGATTTTGCCCCTTCGGTATGGCTCTCCATAAGCCACAAACGGAGCGTAAAGATTGCAGGAAGTATTGACAATCCCTACACAATTCGGGCCGACAAAACGGATGCCGAATCTTTTGCTCGTTTCCCGAATTTCCCTCTCGAGTATTTTTCCTTCGCTGCCGCGTTCTCTAAACCCGGCAGACTCTACTACAGCATAACGCGTCCCTTTTTCACCACACTGTGCGAGCATCTCATGGACAAAACGCGCCGGTGTCAGAATAACGGCCAGTTCGGCGTTTTCGGGCAATTGCGAAACCGAGCTATAAACCTGGACGCCGAATACCTCTCCGCCTCGAGGCCCAACAGCGTAGATTTTCCCCGGGTATTTCATGTTAACCAGATTTGCCACGACATTGCGCCCGAGATTGTCAGCGGATTCGGAAACTCCAACAACAACTACGGATTCAGGACAAAATAAGCCATTCACGATTGCGCTCCTATTGTCAAAAACCTTCCGGCAGGACTTATCGGATTGACAGGATTAGCAGCATTTGAAAGAAAAAGACAAACATTTATGTTCAATGCAGCTTTTTCCCGAGCGGTGGGACCGCCGGCCAGGTTCTCCACTCAAACCTGCGGCGGCGGCAAGAACAGGAAGTGGGAACCCGGGAGTCCCTGGGAAACACAAGGAACTGTTTTATCGATTTTTCTGAACACTAACGACTAACGACTGTTCTATTAAGGCCTTGGAAGGAATCCAGCCCTTTCTGTAATCTCTTTTATCCTTTCCTCCCACTCGATGGCCATTATATGAACGCCGGCAACGCCCCGTATTTCACGCACTTGCCCTATCTGCTCAAGAAGAATATTGATTCCTTCTTCGGCCTGGTTTCCCTTGGGAACACCCCTGATGCGATTGATTATCTCATCCGGAACGCTGATCCCGGAAACATTCTTGTTCATATAGACCGCCATACCGGCGGACTTAAGCGGCGTCAGTCCGGCGAGAATGTAGCACTGCCCGTCCAATCCCATATCGCAGGCCATCTTCATGAATTCCCGGAACCGGCCCATATCGTAGATACACTGGGTTTGAATGAAATCGGCGCCGGCCCGGATTTTTTTGGCGAGCCTGATCACCCTGAACTCAAAGGGATCTGCAAAGGGGTTGGCCGCGGCCCCCAAAAACATCCTGATTCCCCCTTCGACCGGATCTCCGCAGTTTACCGTTCCCTTGTCCCGGATAGTGCGCACCACATCCAGAAGCTGAATGGAATCAAGGTCGAAGACGTTTTTAGCCATGGGATGGTTGCCAAAGATTTGATGATCGCCGGTAAGGCAGAGCATATTGCGAATCCCCAGGGCGTAAGCCCCGAAAATATCGCTCTGAGCGGCGATCCGATTGCGGTCTCTGGTAACCATCTGCATGACCGGTTCCACACCGCTTCTCACCAGGATCGCCCCGGCCGCGATGCTCGACATGCGCACCACCGCCGTCTGGTTGTCGGTCACGTTTGCCGCATCCACGCAACCCCTGATCAGCTCTATCTTCTTTTGAAGATGCTCGACGTCCGCCCCCTTGGGTGGGCCGCACTCGCAGGTCACCGCAAAATGACCCGAAGTGAGCACTCTCTCAAGGTTGCTTCCGGATTTCATAACACTTTTATCACTCATGGTCCTCTATCTCAGCTTGTAGAGATGTTCCCGAATCGTTCGGCGGACCCCGCCGTCTGCAGCAGTCCTCCAGTCTTTGGGAGCAATGATATTTTGCAGGTCATCGAGTCTGCCAAGCCTTTTTAGCCGGTCGTAGATCAGCTGCCAAACACAGTCGATGTTTGCAGGATCGACTTCGCATCTGCCCTTTTCAGATCCACCGCACGGACCGTTCAAAAGATGCTTCGAACAGCGGGCCACGGGGCAAATTCCTCCGGTGAGGGCCGTCATGCATTCGCCGCATCCTGCGCACATCTCGGCCCAAAGCCCCGGCTCCATCCCTGCGCCGTAAAAGGTAGTGTTCAGCCCGGGAAAGACCGGCGTCTTCCCGAGCCGGTCGGCCAAAAAATTCACCCCTACGCCGCAGGCAATAGTCACAACGGCATCGATTTTCTCATTATCCACGCGGCTTAAAACGGGCAGAACAAACTCCACGTCGCACTGCCTCTGCACGCAGTCTTCAAGGATCGTTTTGCTTTTGCCGTCCCTGCCGAAAGCGATCCGCATCCCTGAGGCAAGGAGCCGCACCTCGGCCTCTCCCCCTGCCAGGCAGACCGTTGTACAGGCGCCGCAACCTACGATCAGGATGCGTTCGAAATTTTCGAGATAGCCCTTAACCTGTCCGAAAGGCTTAGGGTCCGCAATAATCATTTTAACTCCTCCCAGATCATGGGCCAGCATTCCTCTGCGTTGCCATCGGTCCTGAAAAGCTGCACGTTATCCTGTCCAACCCCAATCTGGTCCAGAAACTTTTTGGCCCTGGCAACACGCCGCGAGAGCAATTCTTCGGACCCGGAGTAAAAACAGTCCTTTTCAGCACAGGCAATCACCGCGACCTTGTCTGCGCCTAGCTCGAAAGGCGTGATCAGGTCAAGAACACTGAGCCGGCCGACGCATGGAACCATGACGCGCACAATGCCCGACTGGCGGATTTCCTCGTCGGTTTGCTCCATAGAAACTTCCTGCTGGTCGTCTCGTTGAGACAGCAGTAGGAAACCACCAGGGGCCTTGCTATTCTGGAAGTACCCTGCCTTTTGACAATCTCTCGAAGAGTATCCTTCATGCTGTTTGTATCAAACCGGGACAACTCGATGGCTGCGGCAGGACATTCCGCCGCGCACAGCCCACAGGTCTGGCACTGTTGAGCCGGCATAACCGCCGTTCCTCTCACCTGCGCCACCCCGAAAGGGCAAACCCGCACGCAGGTGAGGCAGCCGGCGCAGTGCTCGGGGAACTTGAGCTGTGCGCCGCTGGCGCAGGCAAGACAACGCCTCGATTCTGCGAGCGCTTCCGCCTCGCTGTATCCTGGTTCGATGGGAGAAAAATCCCTGATTCGTTCTGCCGGATCTACAAGACTCACCTCGACCCGGTCCACACGTTTGGCGCGGGCAGCGGTTACCGCCGGGAGTTCGCCTATCGTTGTGATCGTTCGTTCAGGCAGCTTCAGCTTCTCGCCGGTCTCCAGAAAATGAGCTATGACCCTGGCGGCCTCATGCCCGGTTGCAATGGCCTGGATTGCCGAGCCGGGGCCGGTCATTACTTCACCGCACGCGAATACGCCGCGTTCGGATGTACTCATTGAGGCGCGGTCGCAAAGAAGCCGGCCACGCTCTATCGCAACGGACGTTTTCGTTAAAAATTCCAGGTCGGCTTTCTGGCCGACTGCAAGAATAACGTTGTCAACCTCGACCCTTGTGGTCACAGATTCATCGTAGCGGGGGTTAAAGCGGCGCTGATCGTCAAAAACGCTTGTGCAGCGCTTGAGCTCTATGCCGCCTACCTTGTTATTTTCAGTAAGAATTGCCTTTGGCCCCCAGGAGCTTAGAATTTCTATACCCTCCTGCTCGGCCTCCTCCGTTTCCCATTTCCATGCCGGCATCTCTTCGCGCGTCTCCAGGCAGGCCAGATACACTTTGGACGGCCCAAGCCGCTTGGCGGCCCTGGCGATATCGATCGCCACATTCCCACCACCGACCACCAACACGCGGTCTCCCATTTCGGGCGGCATTGCATTGGCAATGTCCCATAAAAATGTAATCCCCGGGAACACCCCCCTGCTCTCGGCTCCCGGGATGGACAGCGAATGGCTTTCGGAAAGACCTGCCGCGATGAGAATTGCTTCGTTCTCACTTCGAAGCTCGTCAAAGGAAATATCCGTTCCCACCCGGCAGTTGGTCTTAACCTCGATGCCCGAAGCCAGAATGTCTTCAATGTCTTCCGCAAGGGCTTCTACAGGAAGTCTGTAGCGAGGAATGGCATGCGCAAGCATACCCCCCAGCTTCGAGTCCTTTTCATAAACCCTCACCCGGTATCCGCGAAGCGTAAGGTCCAGGGCTGCGGTCAAGCCCGAAGGACCTGAACCGATGACAGCCACGGTTCCGGCTTTTCTGTCCGCCGGCTTTTTCCTCCTGGCGATGCGATATTCTTTCGTGTTCTCAACAACGAAACGCTTGAGCATTCTGAGGCTTACCGCCTCATCTATGGCTCTCCTGCGGCACTCGGATTCGCAAGGATGATGACAAATGCGGCCGCACACGGAAGGAAACGGGTTCACCTCGAGCAGCACGTCAAGGGCCCCCTCATAATCGCCTCTGCTCAAACGTTGTACGTATTCGCGCGTATCAGTGTGAACCGGACAGGCGGCCGAACATGTGGAGAGCACATCGCCTGTTGAAATTTGCGGGGATTCTTTATCCATATTATCATCCAACCTTGGAATTATAATCAATCAACCCGGCAAAGTCGCAATAGCTTTCCGCCAACTCAAGGGCAAATATCCATAGTAGGGCATATCCCCTTCAATAGGCCTTCAGGATAGGGCTGGATGGTATTGAAAGAAATAACCTGCGCTTTTTGAGCATGGCCGTGGTTTTTGGTTCCGTCAAAGTATGCGCCGTTGGCCTGGAGGATGTGCTCGATTCGATTCCTGAAGGCCTCCACGAACTTAAAACCGTTTCCTTCAAAAGACATTGCTCCCAATTCTATTTTGCCTTTTATATCAGCCAGCTTTTCAAACGGCAGGCTGTGTTCTTCAAGATCTTTGCGGTTTTTGATATAGCCCCAGACAAGCCGGCTTTTGCCGATTTCCAGCGGCTCTTCCAGATCGATAACCGTATGGGGCATAATGATGCAGCCGGCCCCTATTTCGAGTATGCATTCCGGGTTTCCGCGCAGAAACGAATTGAAACCCACGAACACTTTTTCCCCAAGCCTTGCGTGAATCACCTTCCCGCCGTGGGCCGTTATATTTCGGCACTGGAGCCTGGAGTTGATGATGTAGCAGTTCTCCTGCGCATTGGATCCAATGCCGAGCCAGGAATTTTCAAGATACGCCCTTTGAGCCACAAGCACGTTTTCGCTGATCCGGGTCTCGCCAATGACAACCGCATAACGGCTAAGGGATGCCCCTTCGGGGACTTCGATGGGACTTGACGAGTGCACCATATTGAATATTTTCTCGAAATCGGATTTTCGGTTTTCTACGAACTCCATAAATATGCCGGAAGGTTTTTTGCCCGGTTCCAGGTGAATGTACCTTTTCAAGACGTCCCCGGGAAACCGGTAGATAAATTTGAAACAATCTCCCGACTCGATCCGGATCTGCCCCGGGTCGATGTACCTGTGGGCCAGTTCGCCCGCTTGAACGTATGCATAGGCGCCGATAACACAGTCGTGCAATCTTGTGAGATCCACCGTGGAAAAAGGACCGATGAAGCTTCCTTCAACCGGTGATCCATGAATATTTGCATAATGCATGGACGCTGTATTCCGGATGAAGAACTCCTCCGGGCTCTCCGGATCATGTGAGTGATTGTGCACCAGGTTTTTAATCAAATAGCTGTCCTTGATTCGAATGACCTCATCGGCATGAAGGGGGATTGCCAGGTTCTCGAAGATGAAAATATCCCCTTTTGCCTTCAATTCGTCACCACGAACATCGTTTTTATACAGCACTGAATGATCCACAAGGCATTTGCCCAGAAAATAACTTCCTGAAATGCTCGATTGGTCGAACCGGAAATGAATGGGGTGGTGTTGCGTCAGCCCGTAAAAGGCATAAAATCTGACAAACTGATCGAGTGGGATCAAATGGCGAAGATATGGGCCAACGTCAAACGCCGGCTTTCTCAGGTTAATGTTAACCCGGTCTATGATGCGGTCTATGAGCTTCTCGAGTTGGTGCATAGCCACTTGGCCAATAGAAGGAGAAAAGGTGCGTTCCCACTTTTCGCTTTTCTTCGCGTCTTTGTATGAAATAGGTTTTCTTTCAGCGCAGCGGTGAACAGGCGCCAATTTCCTCATCGCTAAGGTAACATGCCGGGTCGCAACCCCAGAGGTCTCCGGTGGCCGCTTCGGCTCGCACGCGGAAGTTGCCGCCGCAGATCGACAACCATTTACATTCAGCGCAACGTCCCTTCACGTAGAGTTTCTTGTCCTTCAACTGCTTCATCAGCGGGTTGGAAAGATCTGTCCAGATTTGGCTGAACTTGCGCTCCCTTGTATTGCCAAAGGAATAGTGCCTCCAGAACTGATCGGCGTAGACGCTGCCGTCCCAACTTATGCACCCGATACCCCGGCCGGAGTTGTTGCCTTCGTTCATCTCGAGCAGCTCGAGGACTTCGGCTGCCCTCGGGGAATTCTCCTTCAGCATTCGGAGGTAGAGATAGGGGCCGTCGGCGTGATTGTCAACCGTGAGTACTTCCCTCGGCTTGCCTCGGCCGTGCAGATCGGCGGTCCTGTCGATTATCAGGTCAACCGCTTCCCGCGTTTCCCGGTGGGAGAGATCTTCCTTCATCAACTCGCTGCCGCGCCCGGCGTATACAAGGTGATAAAAACAAACCCGCGGGATGTCATATTTTTCAAGAAGGTCGAAGATGCCCGGAATCTCGCCGGCATTTAACCGATTCATTGTGAAGCGCAGACCGACTTTTATACCGGCGTCCTGGCAGGCCATTATACCGTCCATGGCCTTCCTGAATGCGCCTTTGACTCCCCTGAACCGGTCATTTACGACATCGAGTCCATCCAGGCTTATCCCAACATAGGAGAGGCCGACCTTTTTGAGATCGCCGGCTTTTCGCGAATCGATCAGGGTCCCGTTGGTTGAGATCACCGCGCGCATGCCCTTGCCGACCGCATATTCGGCGAGTTCGATCAGATCCGGCCTTACCATCGGTTCGCCGCCCGAAAAAAGCACCACCGGCGAGCCGAAAGCCGCAAGATCATCCAGGACCGCCTTGCCCTCGCTGGTTGAAAGTTCCCCGGAGAATTCCTCGTCTTTTGCATGCGCGTAGCAATGCACGCACTTGAGATTGCACCGCCTGGTTACATTCCATACAACGACGGGCGTTTTATCCGAAGAAAACTGCAAAAGGTGAGACGGCAGCTTGCTGCTGTGGCGCCCATAGCGGAGGGCATCAGAGGCTTCGACCGTACCGCAGTAAAGTTTAGATATCCCAATCATTGAGAGTTTTCAGTCTTGAGTTTTGAGTTTTAAGTTATCAGTTTTAAAATCGAAGATATTTAACCCTTAAACGGGTCGAAAGTAAAGTGTGAGGGCATGATATTGACACGGCAACGCCGCCTTCCATGGCGGCGAGGGGATGATAAGACAAGAAACAGCCATTCTGTTGGTAGCTATCAAACACAGGGCGAACGGACGGCAACCCGCAACGCCCCCGCCCCAGCCGCCGCCGGAGGCAGCGGCCACCCTGGTTGGCGGTCCCGCCGCCCTACCTCTCTTTTTTTAATTCAACAGGTTTTAAAGGATATCTGTAGCTTTCGCGAATCAGTTCATCGAGGTACTTCTGGTGATCGACCACTGCCTCCCTGGGAATGATAAACTGGCTCCGTCCGCTTCTGTCGGCTATAAGTCTAAATCCGTAATCATAGTCCGCAGAAATCCTCTCACATACCGCAGTTGCACTCTCATCGCCTTCGAGCGCCATCGAGATGACCTCATTGAGCGCCTGGTCGTTGAAGTGAATCTTGAATCCATGTTTTTGATAGAACTCGGACTCGAACATCCCGACCTGGTTGTACAGCGACTGAACTTCCTTGAAGACAGCTTCGGCCGCGATCCCGGTCTTGACGTGATGATTTATGACCAAGTCTGTCCTTTCAGGATTGAAAACCAGAGGGTAACTGTCAGCGAATTCTTTTCGCATCTTGAAGACCCTGTCCCGGACGGCTGTTTTTTCTTCCTCGACGAGCTTCCGATAAATATCAATATTATCGGCCCCATGACTATCATCGAGCAGGCGCTCCAGCTCCTTTTCGGATTCTTTGACGACTTCGGCCGTAATAGCCAGATGCCGAACAGGCGATGAAGGGAGTTTCTTTTCAAAGGGCAACACGACCCTTTCCAGAACGCTGACCAGTCCCCGCGCGCCGGTTTTCTCCAGGAATGCTCTTTGGGCAATGATGCTCAATGCCTCATCTTCAAACCGAATATCAATTCCGTAGCTCCGGAAATCTTCCTTCTTGGCATTGATTATAGGGTTATTGGGGTTCCTCAGTATCTGGGCCAAATCTTCCACGTCGAGCGGCTCGAGCACTGCAACCACAGGTATCCGGCCCACGAATTCGCTTTCGAACCCGAATTCGATCAGGTCCTCGGCCTTAACGTGCTTTAAAAATCGAATATCGTTGTCACGGCTGTGTATCCGGGCGCCGAAGCCGATCTCCTGGCTCTGGAGCCTCTTTTTGACAATCTCGGCAAGACCATTGAAAGCACCGCTCATGATAAAAAGGATATTTTTCGTATGAACAGTCCGCTTCTCCCGTTTTCCAGTCTTGCGGTACTGCTCTATCGCCTGCATCTGGGAGATGGGATCGTGGGGCACCTTGAGATCCACCTCAGTCTCCTCCATCGGCTTGAGGAGCGCTCTTTGAACCCCGGTCCTGGAAACATCCGGCCCAATGAGGTGCTGCGATGATGCTATCTTGTCGATCTCGTCGATATAGATGATTCCATGCTCGGCAAGTTCGATGTCCTCATCGGCCTGAATCACCAGCTCCCGGATCAGATCCTCTACGTCGCCGCCAACATAGCCGGTTTCACTAAACTTCGTGGCGTCGCCTTTTACAAAGGGCACCCCGAGCTTCTGGGCTATCAGCTTGACCAGATAGGTCTTGCCAACGCCAGTCGGACCGACCAGGAGAATGTTGTTTTTGATCCTCCCCACCATCGGTTCGGTTCCAAACCTTGCGAGACCCTTCAGGTATCTTATCCGATTATAGTGAGTGCAAATTTTTGTTGCTAAAATGGCCTTGGGATCGTCCTGCCGGATGACATACCGGTTGAGGTAAGACTCAAGTTCGTCCGGTTTCATATCGAAGCGTATCTTTTCAATCCCACCCGATTTCTTTTCGCCCTCGACGTGTTCATTGCCATGCTCAGCGGCCATCATCGGCGAAATGACCTTGATCCTGTAGCCGTACTTTTTTGAAAGATACTCGCTGAGCTCTTTTTCGAGTGTTTCCTGATCCGGGAAATTTGGAGGTTCGCCCTGCATCGGAATGCCTTTCACAAACAAGATTGATTCATGCTCTGTTTATAACATGCAAATTTAATTATAAATGTTGTCTACCGCGCATGCAATCATCCTGCTCGTAGAAACGGACCCACAGGTATCCGCATATCATCTTTTCATATTGAATCTAACTGCCCTCTGCCAAAGACAATAAATTACCTCAAATATTCATACCTTAATTTGAGGATAGCAGCCCAAGATGTAAAGGGGGGAATAAGGTGGGGAGAAACAGGGTAGACGGTATACCCACTGATAAAACGGTGGTCGGTGGTCAGGAACACAACCAACCAGAGACTCATGCCTCTTCGGGACACCCGAAACCATGAAAAGCTGCTCCAATCGCCCCCCTTTTTTTTAAAGGGGGGCAGGCTCTGTAAATCCTTTCCCGCAAAGCTTTTCGCTTTGTAACTAACATCGAGTTTCTTGAAATTTTGTCAAGATTTTCTTGCCGCCGCCGAAGGCAGCGGCAATCCCGGCCGGCGGCCCCGCCGCCCTAGTCCCAGCCCAGGATCTCTTCATCATAGAGCTTTTCGAGCTTGCGCTTGTGCTTTTCTTCTTCATTTTCCAGGAGTTGGAAAAGTTTTGAAGCCTTTTCGCTCATGCATTTGTTTTTCCAGCCTGAATAGAAAGCCAGCGCTTTTTCTTCTTTCTTCATCGCGACAATCAGGGCTTCCTGGTAGGTGATATCGTCCGAAAAAGTCACATCGACCAGGTAGTCGCTGATCTTCAGATTCTCCACATCCCGAAATTTTACCTTATCGAGATTGAGCGAGTCCAGGTTTCTGAGCATGTCCCTGTGGCCCTGCTCTTCGGTTACCATTTCCCTGAAGAACTCCTTTATACCCGGGTTCTTCGCGCGCTCGGCGCATTTACGGTAAAACTCCATCGCCTTTTCTTCTTTTTCAATGGCGAAATCGACAACATCACTTACTGAATGGCAGGAAAGGGTGCTCATTGGGTTACTCCTCTTGAGAGAACAGAGATACCTGGGAAAAGCTCGAAACCTCGACAAGTCCCAAGTCGGTCAATTTCAACTCCGGTATGACCGGAAGAGACAAAAAGGAGAGCGCCATAAATGGATTATCGAGTTTTGCCCCCCAATCCTTTACTCGCGATTTGAGCACCTTCAGCCTGTCCGATACATCCGAAGCAGGCAATAAGGACATAAGCCCTGCGATTGGAAGGGGCAGAATCTCCACCTGGCCGTCCAGGGCGGCGGCCATGCCTCCGCCGGTTTGTCTCAATGCGCAAACCGCCGCGACGATATCGGAATCCGATACGCCCGCAGCAATTACATTGTGCGAATCGTGGGCAACGGAAGTAGCGATAGCTCCTTTTTTCAGCCCCAGGCCGTGGACGAATCCCACCGCCGGCGCCGTGCCGGGAACGTATCGATTATAGACCGCCGCTTTGAGCAAATCGCGCTCGGGATCGCAGACAACGCAGCCGTTTTCAATTTTCGGGTCCATAAGAAGCTTGCGTGTAAATAATGTCGCCTCCAGTATCCCGATCACGCGCAATTTACCGGGTTTTGCCGGGACTGACAACTGTTGCGCGCTTATCGTGCCGATATTCATCGGACTGCCCGGTAAAGGCGGCATCGGCCGGCCGATGATGCCGGTCAAAAGCTCGCCCTGTCGCGCAATTTCGATTCCACCGTTGAAGACCCGCACCGGATTCCACGGATTAAGTGTAGGACTGATGCTGAAATCGGCAAAAAACCCGGGGGCAAGCGCGCCGCGCCTTCGGAGGTGAAAATAGTCGGCAGGGGTCCGGGAAGCAAGCGTTATGGCGCGCACGGGGTCCATGCCCAGGTTCATTGCAGCATTGACTATGGCATTCATGTGACCTTTATCGATCAGATCATCCGGGTGAAGATCGTCGGATACGAACATGCAGCGCGGCCAGGTGGAATCGTTTACTATCCCGATGAGCTTGCGCAGGTCTTTTGACTGGCTCCCCTCGCGAATCATGACCGTCATTCCGCGCGCCAGCTTTTCAGACGCTTCCTCCATGGACGTGCATTCGTGATCGGAGCCAATGCCGGCAGCTATATAGGCGTTCAGGTCCCGTCCCGAGAGCGTTGGACAATGACCGTCTATGACCATTTCCTGGAAAAGCAGGAGCTTGTCGGTAACCTCCGGATCGGCTTGAATTACACCCGGAAAGTTCATCACTTCCGCAAGCCCGGGGATCTTATCGTTTGGCAGAAGTGACTGGAGATCGACCGACCTCAGGGTCGCCCCGGAGGTCTCCAGGCCAGAGGCAGGGACACAGCTCGGCAGGTTGAAAAACATATCCAGGGGAAGATTGCGTGCGCACTCGAGGAAATACCTGATGCCGTTCAAACCGAGCACATTTGCGATTTCATGCGGGTCCGCAACCACCGCGCAGGTACCCCACGGCAGCACCGAGGCGCAAAAATTGGCCGGGCTCAATAGAGTGCTTTCGATATGAATATGCCCATCAATGAAGCCGGGACAGACATACATGCCATCGGCCCGCAGGGTTTCCAGGGATTGGTAGCCCTCTCCCCACCCGACGATGAAACCGTCATGAATAGCAAGGTCGGCGGTCTCGATCATTCCGGAAAAAACATTGACCAGCCGGCATCCCTTTATACAAAGGTCTGCTGGACGCTCTCCCCTCGCAGCCTGGATCAACCCTGTCAAACGCGCAGTATCCATCTTCATTTACATTTTGTACTTGCTGAAATCGGAAGGATCGAGTTTATCCAGCATGTCAGCCCACTGCTCCTTGTTATTCACGTCAAAGGCGGGCTTTGCCGCATCGGATTTGAGATACTTCGTAATTACTTCGTCACTGACAAAGATTGGGGCGTTAGTGCGAAGCGCGATTGCGATGGCGTCGCTTGGCCGCGAATCGATAGTGCTGAGCTGTTCGCCGTTTCGTATGTGGATAAGAGCGTAATAGGTATTGTTCTTCAGTTCGCACACCTCTATGCGCTCCACCTTGACATTCAGATGGTCGAAAAGAATCCGGATCAGGTCATGAGTCATAGGCCGGGGGAACTGGATCTTTTCGAGTTCGGTGGCGATTGCCGTAGCTTCCAGCAGGCCTATCCAGATAGGGAGCGTGGTATCGTCGTCAATATCTTTGAGCACCAGTATCGGCGAGTTGGAATGAGGATCCATTACCAGCCCTGTCACTTTCATCTGCTTGAACATACTTTCCTCCAAACACGTATTCCAGAGGTCCCGGAGAATTGGTTGAGTTGAAAGTTCGGAAATTCCCTTCAGGCTGGGCCTTGGGCAAACTATAACCTCGATTAGTGTGCGAAGCAAGGCAAAGCGAATCCTTTTGCTGGGGTGGGGTGCACGGCAAACCGGCTTCCGTGATAACGTGGCAAAACCACTTCACAACAGCCTCTCAAGTACCTGTGAGACACCATGAAACCATGGAAAGGTGAGGGACCTCCGCATTCGTCATTTGGGCAGGGTTTTTGACCGGAATCCAGTGACTTTCGGGCAGAAATTACGAATGCTTCGCTGTCGGTTTTTCGTCTCGTCGAAAGTAAAGTTTTCTTCTGACCACTGTAGTCTGGCCGCTGAAGACTGTTTTCCAATTATTGCCCCTTTCTTTCGTGACTTTTGAACCTTTTCATTTTAAATTTTGTTTCATTGTCCGGATTGGGAGCAAATGAATGAAACGGGCAGATCGAGGAGCGGATGCAATGGCTGATCCTGCAAAGAAGAAAGCAACATACGAAGACCTCTTTGATATCCCGGAAAACATGACCGGAGAGATCATCAACGGAGAATTGATTGTTACTCCCAGACCGTCCCCGAGGCATATGCGCTCTGCGTCCGTTTTAGGGGGTAAAATATTGCCGCCCTATGACTTTGGCGAAGGCGGCGGACCCGGAGGGTGGATCATTCTCGACGAGGTTGAAATCAAACTGGGGGAAGATACCATTGTTCCCGATCTCGCCGGTTGGAGGAAAGACAGGTTCCCGAAAAACCTTGAACACAACTGGATCGAGGTCGTCCCTGATTGGGTATGTGAGGTCCTTTCGCCCCGAACGGCCCTGCGCGACCGCACCGGCAAGGCGATCATTTATGCTGAACATCGGGTGGGGCACCTCTGGTTGGTTGATCCTTTAAATATGACTTTGGAGGTCTTTCGACTCGAATCCAATCATTTGGTTCCCGCAGGCGTCTTCGGCGGCAAGGAAAAAGCGCGCCTTGAGCCGTTTGTGGAGATAGAAATCAATCTCGGTGATCTCTGGCTGGAAGAGGTGACAGAGCGGTAATGAGATGAACGATCGTACCCCCAGCCCCGGGTGAGTTTGATATCTGGGAATCGGAGCAGGCATGGGGGGAGCAGTGACTTAAGGAGACGTGTACTGGTACACTTTCAAAGAGCCGGACAAACGCCGTCCGGTTCTGATTTTAATCTGAATGGCACCGTTATAGAGCTTTTGTCAGTCAAAGATCCCGCACCCGTGTCCCAGGAGAATGGCATATCGGCTACCGCATGATGGCTCTGGAAGTGGCGGATATGACTAGTGCCATCCGATACCTGAGAGGAAAGGGCATCGACACAACCTGGGGGCCGGTCTCTCTGGGACAATCCCAACGGGCTGAAATACAAGGACCCGGATGGACTCAGAATTGAACTGAGGCAATGGTAGAGAGTCATGGCGGGTCAGGAGAGTAATGCGGGGTCTTGGAAAAGGAATATTCTATCAGCAACGGTCTCGCAATCTCTTTGTCTACCGGCCTGCCCTGAGGATGGTCCACATCGCATTTTTCCTTTTTCAAGCCCCTAACTTTAACTATGCCGGTTTATCCGGCGCCTTCGGCCCGGCCCCATTTGCCAAAGACCCCATTTGCATATCGCATAATCGGTGCAATTAGAAATCAGAGACTTCTTCATCATCAAATGGGATAACCTGCTTCTGGCCCGAATTGCGATTACTGAGAGGGACCGAAGCCTGTCCGTGCCTGCCTTGAGATGACCATTTGCTTTCTTTTAATATGCTGCAGCCATCTTCGGTTCTTTTGCAGCCTTCTTCAATTCGACCTTTTTCCGCAAATCTGTGGCGCCTCCGACCAGGGTTGCCAGTTCGGCCACAAATTGCTTCATCTGCTCTGCCTGAGCGCTCATTTCCTCCGAGGCGGAGGCGGATTCCTCGGCATTCGAGCAATTGCGCTGAATCACATTCTCCATTTCGTTCACGGCTTTACTGATTTGTTCAATCCCTTGAGCCTGCTCGCCGGATGCCGCCGAGATCTCCCCCACCAATTCTCCCATCCTGGCGGAGCTGGTTTGCACCTCGGAGAATTCGGTGTTGGTCTTCTGGACAACTTCAGAGCCTTCCTTTATTTTCTTGACTGTGCCTTCAATCAGATCGGCAGTATTTTTTGCCGCCTCAGAAGCTCTCATCGCCAAATTTCTCACCTCATCGGCAACAACGGCGAATCCCGCTCCGGCTTCACCGGCCCTGGCGGCTTCAACTGCGGCATTGAGCGCCAGCAGGTTCGTTTGAAAGGCGATTTCGTCAATGGTCCTGATGATCTTTGAGGTCGCCTCACTGGCTTTTGAGATCTCATGCATGGAAGCGATCAGGTGCGTCATTGACCCGTTGGCTTGCTCGACAACCTGCCTGGTTTTGTTCATCAGAACATTGGCCTGATTGGCGTTTGCGGCGTTCTGCTTTGTCATGGAGGCCATCTCTTCCAAAGAGGAGGAGGTTTCCTCGATAGATGCCGCCTGCTCGGATGCTCCTTCGGCAAGCTCCTGGCTGGCGGAGGAAACCTGTGCCGAAGCTGAAGCAACTTGCTTCGCTCCATCGGTGAGTCCCTCTGCAATCCTCTTGATGGGCCGTGTCATGCCGATAGCAAGGAAGAAAGCGAGACCTATGCCAATCACCGTGGCACAGGCGAGGCCGGCAGTCAGAAAAAGGGATGCCCCCGAGAGCCTCGATACCGTATCCTCGGACGATCGCCCCATTTCCTCTATCCTTGCGTGGCTTATCTCTTCTGCAACTGCCAGGACCCGTTCCGCTACGGCTAGCCTTTTCTGGGAAAGCTCCTGCAGCGATTGCCAATTCAGAAGAAGCCACTTCAGCAACTTTTCGAAATGGTCGCCGGCATCCATTATTTCTGTTAGCTCTTTCTCGTTTGAGTTCTGGTCGGCAATTGCAAGAAGTTGCTCGATCTTAGTGCTCATATCGGCGAAATTCTTCTGTGCCTCAAATGCGACCTTAGGGTCTCTAAGGGCCTGGGCCTTAAAATTGGCGATGCGCACCCAGTTGCAGAGATCAATAACCTCGTTGATGGTGTTGATCTTTTTGACTCGTTCGGAAAGCTTCGACGGGTCTGCATTGCTACGTATTTCTTCCTCAAGCGCCTGGTTTTGGTCCTTGAGGTACTGGTAGCAATTCATCATGTACTTCTCGGCAGCACCATCCATGGTCTGCCTTGCGCTTTGAAGCGCCTTGACCATCTCCGTGGTTTCGTGGACCAGATTCTCATATTCGAGTACGGCCGCGTCCGCCTGTGTGATTCCCTCGCTGAGTTTGAGCAGCGAGGGGTGCTTTGTTGACAGATCTTTGGCCTGACTTAATCCCTTCTTCACTTCATCGAGAGTCTTCATCCCCGAATCCAGGTAGGTTGCATCCTCTGTATACGCATAGTCTCGTATTTTCAACATGGTCTGGAGCGAATTTCTTTCAACCTCTGTGGCGAGACGCACTTCGGGGAGGTATTCGCGGTCCATTTCCTCAGACATCACCCGGGCGCTCTTCATCTGCCAAACGGCAACGCTTCCGATCACAGCTGTTATGGCAATCATAAGCCCGAAACTTGAACCGATCTTCAAGCTCAATTTCATCTTAGCGAACATTACGTTCTCCTCGTGTTTGAAGTGAGGTTCGACAGTAGAATAAGGAGTTTACTTGCACAACAGCAGCGATGTCGAAAGACGGAAGGGTTCTCGAAGCGCCCCAAACTCTACCATTTCAGTAGGTTTTTCTGTTATTCGGCAAAACAGGATCGCAACTTTAATGAAAGTTGACAATTGGCAGTCAGGGCCGAACCGCTCTCTGCGGAGGACATCCGGCTTTCCCTGAAGAGATGCACTGAAAGATCTAAATGAACGGAAGCTAATTCATTGGAGATTCCTAATTGCTCTCAATGACCTCGCCAATCAATGAATGAGTATGTGCGAAGGTGATCTTTATTCTAAGAATTTTCCCTTTGGATGATGAAGGCGCTTCGAAGTTGACTATCCTGTTCTGAGAGGTGCGGCCGCTCATCTGGCCGTTGGCCGCCCGGCTTGGCCCCTCAACAAGCACCTCGCGGGTCGAGCCTGCCTCTGCAAGGTATTTGCCCATCGTGATATCGGTCTGGAAGCTCTGAAGTTCGTTCAATCTGCGCGCGGAGGTCTGCCTGTCCACCTTGTCCGCAAATTTGGCTGCCCGCGTGTTTGGACGGTCCGAGTAGCAGAAGGAAAAAAGATTATCGAATTGGACTTCACCCGAGAAGTTTCATGGTCATTTGGAAGTCTTCTTCGGTTTCGCCGGGAAAGCCGACAATGACATCGGAAGTAAGAGCAATTTCAGGACAAATTCGGCGAAGCCGCCTGATTTTTTCAATATAGGCGGAAACAGTGTAACCTCTGTTCATCCGGGCCAGGATGCGGTCCGACCCCGCCTGCACGGGAAGGTGAAGATGCTTGCAAAGCGAGTTCATTTCGGCGAAACAGTCCATCAGTTCATCTGTGAGGTCCTTGGGGTGGGACGTCGTAAACCGGATGCGCGCAATGCCGGTCTCGGTCCCGATACGCCGCAGAAGATCGACGAATGTGACGGCTTCGCCTGTCTCCTTCCCGTATGAATTGACGTTCTGGCCGAGCAAAAGGACCTCGCGAACGCCGGAGGCTTCCAGCAGCCTGATCTCTTCGAGTATTTCACCGGACGGCCTGCTCCGCTCCCGGCCGCGTCATAGGGGACTATACAGTAGGCGCAGTAATTGTTGCAGCCCTGCATTATGGTGACCGGGGCCGTTACGCTTCCTTCCGGGAATATTTGCAGGCCATAGGTTTGATGGCCGCCATTTTCCTCGTCCGCCACGCAGACAGCCTTCCGCCGCTTTCCTGCACCCGCTGGAGCAACTGCCCGATTGAGTTCACAGCACTTGTGCCTATCACCATATCGAGGTGATCGAACTTGTCGAGCAACTTCTGGCCCAGTTGCTGGGCTACGCAGCCCCCGGCTATAATCTTCAGGTGCGGTTTTGACTCCTTCAGGCTGCGCAGCCTTCCCAGAAAGGAGCGCACCTTTTGTTCCGCCTTCCCGCGCACAGAACAGGTATTTAGAAAGACAACGTCAGCCCGGGCGATATCATCGACCGGCACGTATCCCCTGGCGGCGAGCAACCGCAGGACCCGCAGCGAATCGTATTCATTCATTTGGCAGCCGATTGTATGGACGTACAAACCGCGCGGAGTACCGGAATTCAGAAGTTGTTCGGACATTTTTTAGTTATCAGTTTTTAGTTTTGAGTTTTGAGTGTAATTCAATCATCGTCTGCATCATACGGCTGGCCGCTTCCGGGTAATCTCTAACCAACGAGTCAAGATCGTCGGCGCCGTATCTTTCGACGACGCTTTCGCCTATGCTCTTCACGCAGGCTGGATCGAGAGAAATGGGAGACCCGAAAAACTCCCCGGGTTTAACGATGCGGGCGATGTCACTGCCGCCCCTGGATACCTGCAAGCCGCCCTCGGTGGATATAAGCCGGAAAAGATCGGTCCCGCGGTTGACCTCCTCCATTATTACCTCGCCGTCCTTATAAAAATTAATGCGCTCCATATCCACCAGTAGAGGCTGGGGGTTGTCCAGCAGATTTGTTGTTGTCCGGTTGAGCTGGCCGAGTACGGAAACAAGCAGGCTCTGGACCATCCTCGGGCTTTCACGAATAAGGTGGTCAAGGGCGCCGGGCCCGTATTTGGCCACCCTGCATTCTTGCGCCGCTTTGGCCGAGTACTGGCACGGCTCTTTTAACAAGAGGCTGTCCAGGGCAAAGATATCCTGCTCGAAAAGAGCCCTGATCTCCTTTCCGTTCTTGCTCAGCATCACCTGACCGCTCAGGATTACAAGAAAGAAAAGACACTCCTGTCCCTCCGAGAGTATCGCTTCGCCTCTTTGGAAAACCACTACCTCTAAAGCCTGTGACGGGTCTTGCCTGATATCTATCGGGATCATAATCTTCCCCGGAAACAAAAAAATAGATTACAACAATTTAAACGCATTGAGAGGAAATCTTCAAATCCGCCTCGCTTAGATTCAGCCTGTTCCTTTCAGCTTCGAGTATTCTGAGGATATCCTGCTCGCATCCGGGCGCAATTGATACGGAGACCAGTCCAAGCGTTGAGTCGATAGTCGATACGACGGCCATTCCGGGATATGCTTCAACTATGAACCTGAGGTAGTGAATCTGGTAAGGATCGATCAGATAGTTGCGTACCGAGCACTCTTCCGGTGGATTTTGCAAAGTTTTCCCCTTTTCCTTAAGCCGCTTGTATGATAGCAAATAATTTCTTGGAGGAGTAATCTCGAATGCGAAAATATACTTTAATTATTTCATTCTACATCGTTTTGCTTCCGATTTCAATTTTGGCCGGCGGGTGGCCTGGCCACGCTGAGGCCGCACCGTCCGGGCCGGCAACTTATTTTAGCAGCGGCCAGTCCGTATACGACCCACAGGACAACGCGAAGAGCCATCTGCAGGCCGTTCAGGACTTTATGGTCCAGGGGCTTACCCAGGCGATAGGTTCATTCCTGAGCCCCTCGCAAATGGGCGCTCAGTTTGCCGAAATACAGAAGGACGTGCTGGCCAAACCGGAAAAATACGTCAACTCTTACCAGGTTTTTTCCGAAGAGCAGACCGGCGCAATAGTGCATGTGGTCGGACAGGTCACCGTCTCGATGGAACCGCTGAAGGAAGATCTGCTGAAATCGGGAATTTTGGCCCTTCAACAGAAGCCGCAGGCTCAGTCTGACCCCCAGCCCGGCATTGGCGCCCCCGCCGAAGCTAACCAGAGCGCAAACAAACAGGAGGAAGCCGGCGAGGGGCCTTCCGGAGCCGCCGATGAGCCACGGCCTCCGGCCCAGCTTAAGCAGACAACTTCCGGCCCCCCGGTAAATGAGGGGGCCCCGGGCAAAGCGATTTCGCGCGGAATCTCATCGACTAAAAGAGAAATCCTGTGGGCGGTATCGGAAAAATGGGAGCAGGAATGGGTGCTTCCAACGGACAGCGGTGATGTTCGCTCTCTTTTTGCTCGAAGTTTTGGCAGGCAAATGGACGATCTGGACTTTTCAATCCTTCTGCCCCAGCCCGGCTCTGTGAGGATGGATCTGGGGGGCAATGTTCCTGCCTCGCAGGTCATATCGCTTGCCGAAGGGCTCGGCATACAGGATGTGGTGGTCGGCAAGGTTTCCTACACGGAGGACCGCAACAGCAACCAGGTATTGCTTGATGCCGGCCTTCGCGTGATCAGGATCGGCCAGGGCAAGTCTGAATTCGAACTTCACAGGACTCAGAATATGGAGGATATGTCTAACCAGGAAGGGGCCATTGAGCTTGCCAGGCGGATCGCTCCGCAATTGAGCAGCCTGCTCGGGGGAGCTCAGACGGCGGGGGCGCACAAGAGCGGTGAAGGCGGTACGGCTTCCGGGCAGGGTGAAACCTCGGCACAGCCGGAAAATGCGGGGCCGCTCCTGATCTATGTGCCCTCTACCCAGTATTCCTACTGGATGGAATTGGAAAGCATGCTGCGTCAACAGTTTAAGAATCTGCAGCGAACCGGACTTGAGATAGGCGCTACGCAAAGTGCCGTGAAGCTCGACGGAGTTGGTGGCGGATATATTCTGAAGATGAGCGGCACTCGACTTCCGAGTGGCGCAATGATCCTGATAGACTCTTATTCAACGGAATCGAAGACCATGAAAGTGTCATTTACTCCCCCTGAAAAAGTCCAGGCCGAACCGAAATGACGATACCAAACCTGCTTACGCTCGCACGCATTTTGCTCACGCCTTTGCTTGCATGGTTTATAATGAACGGATGGATGACGGCGGCTTTTTTTGTTTTCTTCATCGCCGGTTTGACCGATGCGTTCGACGGACTGCTCGCAAGGGTCCTCAATCAGAGATCCCGCCTGGGTTCATATATAGATCCGCTCGCAGACAAGCTGCTTATCGTCAGCTCGTTTCTTCTGCTTTGGAAGATTGCTGAAATACCTCTTTGGCTGGTGCTCATCACCGTTGGCCGCGACCTTATGATTCTGAGCGGATTTTTCGCCCTGCTCTTCAACCAGGTAAAGGTCGAGATAAAACCTCTGGCATCCAGTAAGCTGACAACCCTTTTTGAACTGGGAACGGTTTTCATATTACTTGGCAAATCAATTCTGGAATTTTCGGGGTGGTTGTATTCGGCCTTTTTCATCATAACGGCAGGGTTTTCGATTATCAGCGGAGGGCAATACTTCTTTAACGGCATGTCCCTCTACAGGCAGCACCAGGAAGGCACAAAAACAGGCTATTAGGCTGAAGGTTGTTAGGCTGTCAGGCAAGTACCTAAACCCCTTCTGCCTAAACCCCTTCTGCCTCCTTAGCAGGTTTTCCT
>CAVRZU010000269.1:0-6477 GCA_963725365.1 uncultured delta proteobacterium
GTTCCCCTCATTTTGGGCTGCAGTAATAAAACAGTGACCGAAGACTGACGACTAATTAGGAGGTATCCAGATGGACATTTCCGTTATCTCCTTTATCCGAGCCAAAAAGGCGCCCAAAACCTGCAGATGAAAAAAATCTGGTTTTCGGCCGAGTTTTCAGCGACCACATGTTCATGATGATTTTACGAAGGGGGAAGGGCTGGCAAAATCCCAGGATTGTCCCTTACCACATGCTGGAAATGGACCCGGCCGCAATGGTGCTCCATTACGGACAAGGGATATTCGAAGGCCTGAAGGCTTACAGGTGGCCCAATGACAATATTTGCCTCTTCCGGCCCGAACAAAACTGGGAACGCCTCAACCGTTCAGCGCGCAGGATGTGCATGCCCGAGATCGACCCCGCCTTCCAAATGCGGGCTGCCGAACAACTCATTGAGCTGGAAAAGGACTGGGTCCCGCACAGCGTAGGCTCCTCACTTTATGTCAGGCCGACTATGATCGCGACCGAACCGCACCTGGGCGTGCGCCCCGCCGCCGAATATCTTTATTATATAATCACCGGGCCGGTAGCCGCCTATTATTCGGAAGGGTTCAACCCTGTAAGGATTTATGTCTCCGAGGAATACGTCCGGACTGCCCGGGGTGGGGTCTGGGGAGGCCAAGACGATGGCAAACTATGCCTCGAGCCTCTACGCGGCGGAAATCGCCAAAGAAAAGGGCTTCACCCAGGTGCTTTGGCTTGACGCCATCGAGCGGCGCTATGTTGAGGAAGTGGGAACAAGCAACATTTTCTTCAGGATCGGCCAGGAACTTATAACCCCGCCGCTTGGCGGTTCGATCCTGCCCGGGGTTACCCGCGATTCCGTGATTCAACTCGCCGGGCATTGGGGGATCAAGGTTACCGAACGCCAGATTTCCATCGATGAGGTAATCGAGACCGCCAAGTCAGGTGAACTCAAGGAAATGTTCGCCTCCGGGACGGCAGCGGTAATTTCGCCCGTTGGAGAAATTTCTTACCGTGGCCGGGAATACAAAATTTCCGACGCAACGGTTGGCGAGTGGGCGCAGAAACTCTACGACGAAATCCTCGGCATCCAGTATGGAGAAAGAGAAGATATATTCGGGTGGATAAGGCATCTGGAGACCTGAAATGGCCGACTGTATTTTTTGCCGCATAATAAGGGGGGAGCTTCCATGCGCGAAAGTTTACGAAGATGAGCGCGTGATCAGTTTTCTCGATATTAATCCGATCAACGCGGGGCACACGCTTGTCCTTCCAAAGAAGCATTACGCGACTCTGTTCGAAATTTCCAAAGACGACCTTCATGCCTGTGCGGTGGCGTCTCAAACGATTGCGACGGCCATCCGCAACGCTGTAAAAGCATCGGGTTTGAATCTTTTACAGAATAATCACCGCGCAGCGGGACAGCTTGTGGACCATATTCATTTCCACCTGATTCCGCGCTTTGCCCGGGACAACTTTTTAAGTTTATGGCCGGGCAAACCTTGCTCCCAGGAGGAGTTGGGCAAAATTCTCGAGAAAATCAAAACCGAGCTGTAACAGGAGATTAATATGCTTTTGCTGGCAATATTCGGATCACCGCGCAAGGACGGCAACACGGATCTTATGATGGCCAGTTTTCTTGATGGAGCCATGTCGGCCGCCGATGTTGAACTGGAGAGGATCTACGTCAGGGACCTCAGGATTTCAGGCTGCCAGTCCTGCGGGTACTGTGATAAACATGGAGCTTGCATCCAGCAGGATGATATGCAGAAGGTCTACCCCTTGATGGATAGGGCAGACCGAATCGTTATTGCAAGCCCTATATATTTTTACGCACTTGCCGGCCAGACCAAGCTGCTCGTAGACCGCAGCCAGGCGCCGTATATGCGCAAGTATAAGAGAAAAGCAGAGGACCTGGCCCCGATAACACCCCCTGACAGAAAGGGATTTTTCCTGTGCGCCGGGGCCACTCGCGGCAAAAGGCTCTTTGATTGCCCTGCCCTTACCGTAAAGTATTTCTTCGATGCGATCGACGTGGAATATTCGGGCGAACTCTTTTTTCGGCAACTGGATGAAAAGGGGGCCGTACGGAACCATCCTACGGCTCTTGAAGAGTGCCGGCAGGCAGGTGTGGCATTTGTTTCCACGTAAAAAAGGCCGGAAGGAAACCGGCCCTTCACAAAGCTCAGACAAATCGGCTTGCGCCGATTAGTTTCACGTCACCTCTCAGGCCTTTTTGACACTGACCGCCTGCGGCCCTTTTTGTCCCTTTTCAATCTCGAATACCACTTCCTGGCCTTCACTCAGGGTTTTGAATCCCGAGCCTTCGATGGCGCTAAAATGAACGAAAACATCCGGTCCGCCATTTACTTCGGATAAAGCCATAACCTTTTTGCTCGTTGAACCACTTTACTCTACCTTCCGCCGTTACGAATTTTCCTTTCACTCAAGCCACACTTAAGCCTCTTGCAACAAATACCGACATCGAGTCACAGATCTGCACATTCTAAAGATCCCGAGGACACAAATCAACACCGAACACAAGCTCCGTAAGGAACAAGGGACCATCATATTTTCCCGTTCCTCCCTGGGAGCTATTTTGTCACCAGGTGCTCCCTATACTGGATATAGGCATCTCTCATTCCTATATACGGGTCGAGTGAAGCTTGTTTTAGCTCCTCGTATTGACCAATACGCAGTGAAGCATTGTTTATGAACTTTCCGGACTGTGCGGAAAAGGTAATCCACCAATCAACGGGCAACCAGAATAGCGGATCCATCAACGTATCCACTCCATAGCCGAAAAGGTCTCTGGGATCTGAAGGCCCCAGAATCGGAAGCATCAGGAAATCACCAGGCCCAACGCCCCAAAGAGCAAGAGTTTGACCGAAATCCGCGTCGTGGTTTTCGAGTCCAAACTGGGTTTGGGCGAAATCGAATAAGCCGGCCAGACCCAAAGTCGAATTTATAAGGAAGCGCAGTGTTTCGTCTGCCGCTTTGTCTGATTTTCCCTGAAGCGTAAGATTGATCCAGCGGCATGGGAAAACGACATTGTGGAATCCTCGCTGGATCGCCTCGCGAAATCCCTTGGGCAAAAGTACCGAATAAAGCACGGCGGTGGGCTTGAGCGCGTAGAAATAGAGCCGGTCGTTAAACTCAAAAACCCCTCTATTGAACCGTTCATGCGGGTCATTGATTGCTGGCGCTGCCGGGGCGCCTTCAGGTTCAAAGCTTTGTTCATCGGCGGCAAAGGCCAGGTTGAATCGCGACTTGCCCAAAATCAGCGGAGAACTTGAAAGGGTGAAAATCAAAAAAGAGATCACAGCGACCTCGAGTTTTCTGCTCGTTCTCATCAGGGAGCCTCCTCATACGGTCAATTGGTGGTCAAAAGAGTACATATATTAATATGGCGATTCACGAGTGCAAGCAAATTAATACTAAGCGAACCGCTTTACATACAATGAAACCGGCCTCATCTTTTTCGCCCGAACGTATTTAATTCTATATATCGGATTGCACAGGCCCTGAGGTGTAATATATTTTAAGAGCTTAATCCGGAAAGATTTCGGGGGGCCAGATTTTCCTTAGCTGCGAGTGGCCCCCGGCAAACGTCCAGGGCTCTTCTCCGAGCCGTGAATAGAAAGGGACTCAAAGACATGGCGAACGAACAGAAAGACCCACTGAATAAATTTATGAATAGTCTCAGAGGACCGTCAGGAGGTGGAGATCGAAAACCGGATCAGCGGAAGGTGCATTTTTCAATCTGGTACTTCATCGTGGCACTGCTTGTGATTATGTGGTTTCAGACCTTTTTGACCGAACAGCAAACCAACGTAGTCACCTATTCCGAATTCAAGGAACTGATCAAAACCGGGAAACTCGAGTCGGTAACCATCGGCACAGATAGAGTTACGGGTACTCTCAAAGATACAAAAGAACCAAACAAAACGGTCAGCGCCATAAGGGTCGAAGATCCGGATCTGGTAAAAGACCTCGAAGCGCAGAAGATAAAATACAGCGGCTCCGCCGACAACAAGTGGATCGGCGTCATGATTTCCTGGCTGCTGCCGCTGGCTATATTTTTCTTCTTCTGGAGTTTTCTGATGCGTCGCATGGGAGGCGGGCCTCAGGGAGTGCTATCGGTTGGCAAAGCGAAGGTAAAGATCTACGCCGAAAAAGAGATCGGCGTAACTTTCGATGATGTGGCCGGCATAGACGAAGCAAGGGCCGAACTTGAGGAAATAGTTGAATTCTTGAAAGACCCTGGAAAGTTCCAAAGGCTTGGGGGCAGGATCCCCAAGGGGGTCCTGCTTCTGGGTGCCCCGGGGACCGGCAAGACCCTGCTGGCGCGTGCGGTGGCTGGAGAAGCCGGAGTGCCTTTCTTCAGCATGAGCGGTTCGGAGTTTGTCGAGATGTTTGTTGGAGTAGGCGCCGCGCGTGTACGCGATCTATTCGGTCAGGCCAAAGACCACGCTCCATGCATCATTTTTGTGGACGAGTTGGATGCCCTGGGAAAGGCGCGCGGGCTCAATCCTATCGGAGGTCATGACGAGAGGGAACAGACTTTGAACCAACTGCTCGTTGAGATGGACGGTTTCGACACGAGGGCCGGTGTAATCATAATGGCCGCGACGAACCGGCCCGAAATACTCGATCCGGCATTGCTGCGGCCCGGCCGCTTCGACCGGCACGTTGCAATCGATAAGCCCGACATTCGGGGCAGGGAAGCAATTTTGCATGTTCATGCAAAAGCAGTCAAACTGGGTGCGGACGTCGATCTTAAGAAAATAGCGGCGATGACGCCTGGTTTTGTGGGCGCCGATCTTGCCAACCTGATCAACGAGGCGGCTTTGATTGCCGCCAGGCGCAACCGCGAAGAGGTTACAATGGCAGACTTTCAAGAGGCTGCCGACCGAATAATAGGCGGGCTGGAAAAAAGAAACAGGGCGATGAATCCCAAAGAAAAAGAAATCGTCGCATACCATGAATCGGGCCATGCGCTGGTGGCGATGGTGCTGCCCAACACCGATCCGGTCAGCAAAATCTCGATTATCCCACGCGGCATCGCCGCTCTGGGGTACACGCAGCAGCTTCCAACCGAAGACCGGTACCTCATGACACGCTTTGAGCTGCTCGCCAGACTCAAGGTGTTGCTGGGCGGCAGGGTTTCAGAGGAAATAATTTTCGGCGACATATCAACGGGGGCTCAAAACGATCTTCAGCGGGCAACGGACATCGCGCGCAGCATGATCATGGAGTACGGAATGAGCGAAAAGCTTGGCCCGCTAACCTATGTCAGCGAACCGCGCTCCGCGCATCTCGACCTTGGGCTTGGCGGAAGAGAGAGGGAGTTTAGCGAGAAGACCGCCCAGCAGATCGATGAGGAGATTTCCGGCATAATAGAGCAAACCCACATCGAGGCGCGGAAGATTCTCACCGATCAACGCAGTATGCTCGAGAAGCTGGCCGGGATACTGCTCGAAAAAGAATCAATCGAGGGCGAAGAGCTCAAGAAATTCGTCGACGAAGTGAAAACCACTGTAGCAGAAAGGGAGAGCTTGAAGCAGGAGGCGGGAAGCGTAAAGCGGAGAGCGGGAAAAGTGAAGCAGGAAGCGTGAAGCGGGAAGAAACACGTTCTTCTTGCCCCCTGCTCCTTCGCCATGAATCTGAAATCCGGGGCTTGACATCCTTTCTCTATAGGGTGTATATAGATTTTTTTGCAGATTTAACCGTTAAGAACAAAATAATTTAAGAGAATTGAATCTTGGGAGGTTTGGTTTGGCCAATCATAAATCAGCTATAAAGAGGGCAAGACAAGGCGAGGAGCAGCGTGTGCGAAACCGCTCCCGCAAGACCAGAATGAACGCTCCGGTCGAGATGACGGCGGGTGGGGCCGAGGGGGAAGCTGGAGCGGCTGCAGAAGATTCTGGCGGCGGCGGGGGGTGGCGAGCCGGCGCAAGGCGGAGGAGTACGACCTGGCTGGGCGTGTGGCAGGGGAACGGCACTACCATCGGTCGAGCCGGAACGGAGCACGACCCGGGGCGCGACCACATTCGGGTGGATGGGGAGCTGCTGAAGGGGCCGGAGCTGCGGAGGTATTACCTGCTGAACAAGCCGCGCGGGGACGTGACGACGCTGGACGATCCGCAGAAGCGGCCGACGGTGATGGATTGATGGAGAAGCCGAAGACCGGGCCGCACGGCGGGCCGGGTCAGGCTGTATCCGGTGGGCCGGCTGGATTATCTGTCCGAGGGCCTGCTGCTGATGACCAACGACGGGGAGCTGGCGAATAAGCTGTCGAAGGCGGCGGCCGGGGTGGAGAAGACTTACCTGGTGAAGGTGAGCGGGGTGCCTCCCGATGGGGGCTGGACCAAATTCGGCGGGACGCCGGATGACGGCTCGCTGGCCAGGGGACGGGCGGGGGAAGAGGGACCAGCAGTACACGTACTTGTTCAGTGGGCCGCGACAGAACG
>CAVRZU010000270.1:0-5586 GCA_963725365.1 uncultured delta proteobacterium
CGATGTAGGCCGGAGCAACTATGAATGCAAGCGCCAGGATGATAATAGTAAATTTCCCTCTCAATTTCATCGTCTCCTCCTGCTGATGAACACGAGAATCATCTGATCGAATGCAGATACACCGATCAACTTTTATGTTAACTATACAAACAGGGATGAACAATGGTCACAAAAAAAATTTTACGCTGTTATCGAACACCGCAGTGGCCGGCAGCGCCGCCACAACCGCGCGCGCAAAAGACATGAACCTTCGGCAGGCACGGGCTGCCGATCTCTTCGTTAAACACGCAACCACAGCGAGTCCGCTTTGGCTTGACCGCTTCCAGCACGGAGGAAAGCAATCCGGCCGGAGGATTAACACGAGGCATTTTGCGGATCATGGTGTCGGCCAGAGCCGCCCTCACAAAAGATGGGGCGCGGACTTGAAGCATCGCACGCGCGGGCTCCGGGGTGTCGCGCGGGAGCCCCGAAACGCAGTGAGGGTCCGCCCTCACGAAAGATCGGGCGCGGACTTGAAGCATCGCACGCGCGGCCTCCGGGTGGAGCGGGAGACCCGAAACGCGGCCGAGGGTCCGCCCTCACAAAAGATCGGGCGCGGACTTGAAGCATCGCCCCTGCGGCCTCCGGGTGAGCGGGAGACCCGAAACGCAGTGAGGGTCCGCCCTAGCAAAAGATCGGGCGCGGACTTGAAGCATCGCACCTGCGGCCTCCGGGTGTAGCGGGAGACCCGAAACGCAGTGAGGGTCCGCCATTTCCTCCGAGCCGCACGCAGTTGCCCGTGCACCCGGGACTGTTTGCAGAAGGCTCTTTTTAGGCCCTTCCTTTTCCATCATGATTATTTTCCAGGATGTCCCGCAATTTTGCGAGGCCGCGATGCACCCGCATTTTCGCGGCACTAAGTTTGAGGCTCAGCGCCTCGGCCACATCCTCCATGGGCAGCTCCTCGTGGTAGCGCAGTATAAGCGCCTCCCGGTAATCGAGCGGAAGTTGATTGAGCGCTGCATAAAGTTGCTCGTGATCGAGCTTTTCAACAATTTTTTCTTCCTGCTGTCCTGGATAGTCCAGCCCTAAGCCCGCCTCGTAATCATCCAGAGCAACCAGGCGCGATCTTTTATTGTCGCGCAGGAAATTTCTGGCATGGTTCAAACCAATCGTATAAAGCCAGGGGAAGAACTTCTTGCCCTTCTGAAAACGATACAGTTGATCGTACGCCTTGATGAAAGTTTCCTGGGCCAAATCGGCCGCATCCTCGTAAGAACCGCTCATCCGGTACATAAGGTTGAAAATAGCTCCCTGGTAACGCAAAACCAGCGTCAGTAAGCATTCACATCTCCATCCAAAATGGCTGCTATCGCTTCCGCATCGTCCGCGCACACATCTATTTCCGGAAGCTTCATACCAATTTTACACCTCAGCAGACCCAAGTGTCACAAATTATTGATTAAAAATCAATAGCAGTCCCTGCGGCATCGCCACACGGTTCTTTTGCTGGAGAGGTCAAGGTTGCGGGTTGAAAAACAACTTTTTCACTCAGTCCTCAGTCCTCAGCACTCAGCCCTCTTTAGCCCTCCCGATGCACGCGATTTTAAGTATAATCGATCGAAAAGGCAATTTCAGCAAATCTCACTAACTTCGAGGTATAGTTGCTCGCATCCGGAGGAGGCCTGGAAGGATGAGGGCCTTTCCCTGAAATTTTAATATACACTTGAGGGTTTGAAGTGGTCACAATCGGATCGGATCAAAAAACCCGGATGGAGGTCATCCATCCGGGCACACGCACAGCTAAGCAGATTTGAGTTAACTGAAAACTCAAAACTCGGATCTCACAACTCTTTTATTTCCAATAGTATCTAATGCTTGTGAAAACCATGTGGTCGTTTGCTGTTGGACCACCTACGGCAGTGCCCTCGACAGTACCGGTGGTGTTGCCGCTGAAGTACTTGTTTTGAGTATAGGAATACTGCAAGCCGGCCTTCATCACGCCGAACTTGCCATGATAGAAGCTGTACCAATCTCCGATGGTAATCTGATCGATCTCCTCGATCTGGCCTTGGAAATGAGTGCTGGTCACTACAGGGCCTACAGTGTCGTCATAAAGGTTGCTGCCGTACCCATAGGCCGTTGTGTTATGGTCCAGGTTCAAGGGGTCAGCCTTTTCCATGCCGATATACCCATAGAATTGCAAATCCTTCGTTGGCAGCCAGGTCAAGCCGGTGAGAAGATGCAACGCTGTGATCGGATGGATATCGCCCAGATAATCCTGAGTAACGTCGGGCAACTGGCCGGAACCATAGCGTCCGATTCCTGAGCCGTACATGGCGGTGGCCTCAATATTAAGCTGTTTCGGAATTATCGGGATGTCGAAACCGCCGCCCACCGAATCCGTCATTTTATCAGTCCTGGTAACGGTGCCGGTGGCGGGGCCGTTGGTTACCACCAAGTCTGACTGGAAGGTGCGAACCAGGTCAAAGACCTCGAAATGACCCCAGCAAGACTCCCATGCCGCCTTTACGACAATGTCGGGGACATCGTTAACGGATAAGGTGTTGCCGAAAAGACTCCCGCCCGTCTGATTGATCGCATAATTGGTCACAAGAGTTTGACCTGGAACTGCTACTGCTGCGGTGGTTTGGGGGTTTTCGACCGAAACCGCCAGCCAGAACTCCTTGTTCCAGTCTTTTGTGACGCGGAACTGGGCTTGGCGCGCCCAGTTAAAGCCGGGTACGTACTGGGCGTCAATTGTCAGCGGGATGTCTTCATCTCGCGGGGTGATGCCGTTAGCATTCTGCGTAACAAGAGACCAGCTTTGGCCGGCCAGGAAGTGCAGGCCGCAACTGTCCAAATCCGTAGTTGTGTAGAGATGACGGATACGGAGGTTATAGGAGTTGGATTCATTGGAGTTGGCGGTAGGGGCCCCACCAAGGAAGTCCATCTCGTAATAGCCGGCCAGGTGGACCGTCGGGCTGTAATCGCCCTGCGCCAGGACGGAAAGCCTGCTCTGCCTGGCAGAGAACCTTGTTTCGTCCTGGAAAAAGGCTGCGCTGTTTTGCAACGGAAGCTTGTTGAACGAAGATCCGATATCCTGATTCTCGTTCCTGCTGCGGTAAATACCCCCCGCTTCTATGAACCCCCCGAGATTAACATTGATCCCCTTCATCTGGAAGTTCATGCCGCCCTCAGGTACACCTGCCGGCGGAGGCGTCACTACAGGCTTGGCCGCCTCGGCAACTTTAGCCGTTTCGGTCTTGACCTGCTGGGCGATGCCCGCAGCCATGGCGGCCTTCTCTTCTTCCGCCTGCTTTTTCAAGTCCTTATACTGTTGGTCGGTTATCTCATGATTGGCCCGCATAATGTCCAGAAGCTTCTCCGCCACTGTCTGATCGGCGGAGGCCGAACTTTGCCATGCAACCGAAAATATAAACGCGAGCACGATCACAAATGACGCAATTCCGCGCCATTTTCTCTTCCCTCCGGTTCTTTCCATACTACCTCCCCATTTTTAATTGTTTCCTAACCTAGCCCCTGACTACTGATTTTGAACGTTGAATTCCACCTCCTCCCTGTGAAAGGCATAAAACTACAAATGCAAAAGCCTGGTGATATTTTTGAAGAGCAGGCAGCATATTCAGAATAGACCAACGGCGTTAACCTGTCCGAACACGGCAGACAAGGTTGATCCGATGCGTATCTTTGCCCACTTTTTCCTTAAATGTGCTGCTCCCCGGGAGAGAGAGGATAGATGAGTTATGTTACAGAAGTGCGACAACTTCGTTACGACTCATGCACCTGTGTGACATTTCAGTGACGGCTCTGTAGAATTTTCGATATTAACCCTGCCTTACGGGCGTCAACATCTCCGGGTTTTTTGTTTCATCTTCCGTCATGAGTTCCAGTAACCTTTTGAATACCGGACCGGGACGGCCGCCTCCGATCCTTTTTCCATCATATTCCACCACCGGAAGAATATTTATGGAAGTGCCGAAAATCATAACTTCGGAGGCCTCGGCGGCCTGCTCGGGGGTAATATCCGCTTCGGCTGCCGAACTCAGTTGGGCGCCTGTTAAACTACCGGCAAGTTCCTTTGCGCGCATTACCGTAATTCCCCTGAGGATTCGTGAGAATCGCGGGATGAGAAATTCACCCTTTTTAGAAACAATTCCGACATTTTCAGTCGAGCCTTCGGCAAGAAAACCTCTCTCATCGAGTGAAACCGAATAATCGGCGCCCCTGTCCACCGCCTCTTTTTTCATCAGCACGTTGGGAAGGTAGTTGCAATTTTTCATGGTCGCAAAATAATTGTTCTTAAGCGGAATGCCGGAGGTTACGAGCTTGACGCCTTTTTCATATTTTTCCGGGGCAACAGGCTCGCGGGCGGCGACTATTACATAGATTTGGCTTCCTACCGTATCATAGGGGTTTGCGGAGAAGCTGCCGGGCCCTCTCGATACGAAAAGCCGCACCAGGCAATCGCCGGTGTTGCCTGCCCGCACCGTTTGACAAACTATGTCGGTAATGCGCTCATCTGTGACCGGGGGTTCCAGAAAAGACGCCGCCATCGAGCACTTCATCCTGTCGAGGTGCCTGCCAAGAGCATAGATATTCCATCCGGTGCACTTGCAAACTTCGAATACGCCGTCCCCCCGGTGGACCATATGATCGTCGAGGGGCAGCATCATAAGGGCTGGATCGGTAATGATACCGCCATACCAGCTTGAATAGACGGCAAGGTATTTCGAAAAATAAGGCTGCCTCATCGAAAGCAGCCTGTCTATAATCTGGTCGAAACTCAATACGGGTAAAGTCATATTTCGCCTCCTCGGGCGGTGGGGCGGTGGGACCGCCAGCCAGGTTCTTGCCGCTGCCTGCGGCAGCGGCAAGAAAAAAAATCTCCATGCCTGATGAGCCTCTTGCACAATGTCCGGTATCTACTTTGCGGGCTGGAAGCCCGCAAACCCCTCAAATTAATTCTTCCAAGAGGCTCTGCTTATAATATTATAGTTCCTGTTCTTTCTGCGTTCATAATAGCGGCGGTCTATTAGATTTTACAAGAGATCAAAGCAGATCGAGTCCTAAATGAAAATAGAATCCTTCGTCTTCGACTTTGACGGCACCCTGGCAGTGTTGCGGCTTGATTTCGCAGAAATGAAGCGGCGGCTGAGCACACTTGCCCGGAGCTATTTTGCCCCACCACCTCCCCGGCCATTTCTTCCCGTACTGGAATGGCTTGACTGGCTGGACAGAAGCATTCCAAAGAACGGGGAGGCCGCAGTTAGCGGGGTTCCGGCAGGGAGGGGCTCTGGCCCTGATCTCTGAAATGGAATTGGAAGCTGCCCAGAAAAATGCAGAACTTTTCCCATTTGCCAAGCCGCTTCTGAAGGCACTGGCTCAAAAGGGGCGCCAAAACCGCAATTATTACCCGGAACTGTGAAGCGGCAGTACGGCTAGTCTTTCCGGAACTCCGACTATTGCTGCGGCTTTTTTCTCACGCGACCACGTCTTATCCCCCAAAACCCGATCCCTGGGACACCTCATCCAGGCACTCGATGCCTATTGGCGCGGATTTAAGAACGGCAATCATGATAGGGG
>CAVRZU010000271.1:0-6430 GCA_963725365.1 uncultured delta proteobacterium
TGAAAAGATATAATTGATACAGTTAGTAAATACTGGTGCAACATCGTGATGTTACCTGATGCTACGTGCCCAATTAAAGAAGAAACCGCCTGACATCCGAACTCAGAAGTTGGACAATTTACGCCATGAAGAAGAACATTCATGACATGTCCCAGAAAGAACTCTGGGCCGTTGCGGTTGTGCCCCTGCATGGCGTGGCCATCTTCGCGGCGCGATGGTGCTGGTGGGAGCTAAGGTAGCACAATTCAAGGAAAAAATTTATCCTAAAAATGGGTTGTCGGTGTCGGTGCGGACAGTGTGGGGTGGGCCTGCCCACATTTGCGGCCGTTTATGGGATGGGGGGAACGGGACCGGATTGCAAACCATCTAGAGGAGGTACGGCGGCAGCGCTGCGGCGAGGGCGGCGCTTCCCTCTTTATCTCATCTTTGTCGCAATTCTCGATGCTCTTACTGCTCATTCCGGCTCACGCTACCAACAACGAGCCACGCTCAAAAGCTATTCAGGTAAAAAGCTATCGTCCAATATTTGGGAAAAAGAATAGGGACACTCAGGAAGAAAGGTGCTTTCATTGAGACCAGTTTCCCTGGCTGCAATAATAAGGGCTTTGCTGTATGCTTTCTTAAGCTTTTGCTCGATCTCACCGCGCAAGCTGGGGCTGTCTTCGAGCAAATCCAGCAGGCTTGCCCGTTGTTCCTTTATTGAATAACTCCAGCTGTTTGAACGTATACCCGGTTGAAACTGCCATTTTAGTAGATTTGCAATCGAAACGGCCAAACGGCTCATGAACGCCCGTTTTTCGCCCTTCCCCATGCTCTCAAGTTCCTCTGCAATGTTTTGCATATCGATTTCCGACAGTCTCCCCAAGCGAATGAGCTGAGCATTTTGCATTGCCCACGAATAGAAATCTTTGTCATAAAGTTCTGCATCCATGTTTAGTTCCCTTCCAGTAGCAAATACAAAGCACAAACGATTCTTCGTCCTGCTGCCGCGCGCTCCCCCTTCCCTGTCAAAGCCAGAAACCACCACCCCGTTATCCAGTCTCAATCTAATCACTCAACGATACCACATCACGGGAACTCCGCGTCCATAAAAAAGGCCTCCGGAAATTACCCCGGAGGCCCTAAAAATGGAAAATCGCAAGCATTACCCGCATGCGCTTAAATCTATTGTTCTTTAGAAGTGGAGCGGGAGGCGGGATTCGAACCCGTGACCCTCAGCTTGGAAGGCTGATGCTCTAGCCAACTGAGCTACTCCCGCTCAACTCTTTGTTGTTTAGCACAAAAATTTCCAAGTTTTAAGCTTTAAGTTCAATTTCTGAGCTGTTCAATAGTAATTGGTCCAAAGAAGGCGCGATCTGCATGCTCATCCGCGTCTTTTTGGGTCCTTCGACCACCACCCTGTCCACTCCATCCTTTTCACAAAGGAGCACGTTTACCTGTTCCTCAGCGGTTGTATCAAGGGCGATTCCAACAAACTGACTGCAGATGGGAAGTTCCCTGTGGTCCCTGTCTACAAGCACCGCCACCTGGACCCGCCTCGGGCGGCCGTAGTCGATCAGGGCATCCAGGGCGGCCCGAACCGTCCTTCCGGTGTACAGCACATCGTCAATCAGGACAACATCAAGGTCGTCGATACGAAAAGGCAGGTTTGTTCCCTTCAGTACGGGCTGAGTGTGCAGGCGCGTCCAATCGTCCCTGTAAAGGGTAATATCGATAGTTCCCAGAGGTACCGGGCTACCCAGTTTGCTGGATATGATCGCCGCGATCCTGTTGGCCAGGAAGACGCCGCCAGTATGAATTCCTACCAGGGCAAGCTTGCCAGGGTCCCTGCTGGAAGCGAGGATCTCTGCCGAGAGTCGCTCGATCGCAGCCAGAATGTCTCCACCTTCCATTACAACACGTTCGTTGTTGTTTCCCATTTTCTTATATCGGCCTTTAATAGCAGTAGATGAAAACATAAAAGGCGCCTTCCGGCGCCCTTTTCAGCCACGAGCCAGCTTGAGAACAACATTATTCCAGAAAACATTACTTAGCAACTTTTGCAAAATATGTCAATCGGTAAACCCCAGGCTTTTTCTTTTTCCAAAGAAAAGCCAGTGCAGGCAAAGCGCCATGGCAATCCCCCCCTTGGCCGCTCCTTGCCAACAATGCCGTGATGATTATAAGACTTTTCATGCAATCAGCCACAGAAAGCGAAGCATCGCCATAGAGGTTTGGCCATGAACGATAACAGGCCGCAAGCTCCCACTGCGGAAGAATGTGCAAGCAAGATCTTCGAGATGTCCGGGGCAAAGTTCGAACCGGAAATCGCCGGAGATCTGTGGCTTAAGACCGACAGTCATACCTATTCCAGGGTTTAGCCTTTGGGTCCGCGGGTGAAGCGAAGCTCCCCATCACACATGCTTCCAATCACGCGCGAGGCGCGGACCCTGCCCCGCAAGGAACCGGCGGAGACGCTAAGGGCCGGATTGAAGCAAGGGCTATAATTTATCTATGGCCACCTCCGCCGCCACCACCATGAAAGCCGCCGCCGCCAAAACCGCCGCCGTGAAAACCTCCACCAAAGCCGCCGCCGCCACCAAAGCCGCCGCCATGGAAACCTCCGCCAGAGCCTCCACTAAAACTACGTGCTGACGGAGAACTGCTGAAACTTCGGTCGCTGGAAGAGGGGGACATGGCTGAAGGATGTGACGACATGACAGTGGGCATCCTCGCTCCTTGAGTAGTCCTGCCGGCATTTCCTGCTGGAAGGTCCCTGTCGCGCGCATTCGCGGTAATCGTGCTACCGGCTGAAGTCCCGGTTGATCTGTTCACGAGCGCTCTTGCGGCCGAAACGGCATTGGGCGAATTGATCCGCGATGCCCGCCCGGTCCCGTTGGTTCCGGCCACTGACGATGCCGATGCAGTACCCGTCGAGCGGGTAGCCGGATCGACCCTGCTAAAGGCGCCATTTGCCGTCCGGAAGTGGTTGGAAAAATGCTCGCCGTGGTGATGGACGTCGAAATCGCCCAGGACGAAAAAGCCGCCGAACCCGATCCCATCCCACCAAAACGGCCAGGGGACCCAGTCATATAACCAGTAATAGTCCCAGGGGGGAGGATAATAGCTCACAACAGGAGGTCCATTTTCGTCATAATATTCCTGGACGTCACCCGGTTCTTCATCGTAGAGGCCTGTGCCGGCGGGAGGAGCTAAGGATTGGGAACCGGCGTTTGACTCAGCCACCTGGACCGGAAGATTCATATCGGTACAGACCTTGTCCACAACACTTGCCGCATCGGCTTCCGCCATCTTCAGATCACCCGAAGCCGCCGCCCTTGAGGTGCTATCCCTCACCTCTGCAATGATATCGGGCGTCACTGGATAATCCGAAATCCATCCGTTCCGTGGTCCAATACCGGCCAGGTATAGAGCATCTTCTGCGGCCGCTTCATCGTTTGAGGTAGCAAGATGGAGAGCATTGGCCAAGCTTACGGCTAAGTCGCCTTCACGGACAAGAGGCTGTTCAACGGGGGGCTGCCCGGAGGATGAAGTCCCGGCGTACAAGGCATATGGAGCCAAGATAGGCTCAAGGCAGCCAGGATCACGAGCGTACCTTTAATTTTCATTTTCTGCTCCTTTCCAGAGGTTGGCTACCGGAAGTAACAATAATGATTACAGTTGCTTATATCTCTAATGATAATGATGATCGGACATCGGTTTTTGTCTACATGAAAGAAAACTGGCGGAGAGGATATTATTGGAAAAATCGGCAGCATTGGCCTCACCCTCAATGCTGTTGCTGTAGCAGGATGCTGGAAAAAAGTCCTACGGTGGGAGAAGCGCCCGAAAAGCGAAAGACACTGGACCCCGGCCTCCGCCGGGGTGACGGTCTCAGGAGGTTTCCAAGTGAGAATTCAAAGCATTCTTCAGCACACTGCCAGACTTGTTTGACGCGAAGACGCGAGAAAAAAGATCTTATCGCGAGAGGCAAGAGGGTTGCGGGGATAGCTTCAGCTCAAGAGGAGGCGCAAACCCGCCAGGAAACTTCCGGCCAACCGCCGTGAGGCGAATTGAGCCTTCTGCCCTTTTGCCTTTTTACTTTTGCCTTTTACTATTTACGTCCGGCCTTCGATCCGGGTCAGGATTTTCCGGGCCGTCTGAAGATTCTCACGCAGGATCGGCAGGTCCTGCCTCGCATAGTTTCTAATATCGGGATTGGCGCCCTGATCTGCCATTTGTTCGAACACCCTGAGATCCTCCTCGTGGTCGCTGACCAGATGTTTCATATATGCGATGTCAAATTCACGGCCGCTCATCCCTGAGAGTTGCAGTTGAATTTCGTGATCTTCTCTGTCCATATCCACCGGGACTGCAATATTATTTGCTTTCGCAATCTCCAGGAGTTTATTGCTGTCCAGAGCCCGGTTCTTTGCCATCGTCTGCCCGAACTGCTTTACATCGGGGCTTGAGGCCCGCTCCACGGCCATCTCGCCGAGGGCTACCTCCAGCATGTCGCTATCGGCAGCTTTCCTGACAAAATTCCCGTCGCTTATCCCAACGTCGAAATCGCGGTCGCAACAGCTGGGATTGGTGACAAATCCGAAGGCAGTCATGTCGGGATATCCCGAGCCTTCACAGCCACATCCCCTGGCGCCGGCGGCGCCCGATCCGAACGTAATCATGGCGAGAACCATAAAGATCACCAAAACGGTTTTTGAATTCAGCGAACTCATTTCTTTTCTCCCCCCGGGCACATTTATTCTCCCAATAAAATGCAAAAATATGTACCTGGGAATATTCTAATTATTCAAGCACTTAAGTGCCAATCCCGAAAGAGTTTTTAGTTTTGAGTTTTTAGTGAGGTAGTGCCGCCGGTAACGGCGCCACCGTGTATCGAACATCGGCTTGCGGGATCAAGGCCGCAATATCCCGTGGAACCGGCCCATAAACTTCGTTGATTGTTGAAGATACATAATCTGCAAACGATCAGAAATAGATCTGGAGATCGCCCGCTGTTTCCCTGGCCGCGTCTTCGACCTTCTTTTTTAAGTCCTTAAATTTCTTCATAAAGAACCGCGCTTCCGGTCTGTCTATATCAGTGAATTCGTTTTTTAAGGCTTCAATTTGTCTTTTCAGCTCCGTTTTTTTTATAAAGAACTTTTCATCATCGCAACTATTGCTGCTGACTTCAGTCTTAAAGCGAGCCACATCCCAGGCAAGTTGCACCCAGGCCACTCGGGGACTTTTCGGAAGGAGGCCCTTAGCCAGGGCCAAAGCATGGGTAATTCCAATAGCGAGCATGTTCTGTTCTTCCGGCTTAGACTCCAGGAGAAACCTCATGGTCTTCAGCTCGGCAAGAGTCGTATTCGCTCCAGCCGACCAGGGACGCAAAGAAAGGGCAATATCGGCATTTTTGATCGCCTCGTTAATTTTGTCCAGCTTTTCCGGCCAATATAGTTCGGCCTGGCGCGCCAAAACCCGAGCCAATTGTTCGTACCCATAGAAATCGTTTTTCTTCAAATCAATCGCTTGCTCGAAACACTTTTGGGCCTTCTCCAGCTTATGGCCGGCTGGATCGTAAACAGGATCCACCAAAATATTACCAAGAAGTTGCAGTATCACATAGTGCCTGGGACGAATGGCGTCCGCCTTTTCCAGGCTGGCCAGCGCCGTTTCACATTCTTTCACATAGTCGGCATCCGTTCGGCACGTCCAGGCCGCCAGCCGATATTGCACATGCCCTTCCACACTTAAGAGCTGGCTGTCCAGTTCAGCCAGCGCCGTCTCACCTTGGAGGCGAAGGCGCCAATACCGTTTCAATTCCTCTCGGGAACCTTTCAATTCGTTCTGGTAGTCCTTGGCGCTTCTTAACGCCTCCAGGTACCTCTCCCTTATATTGTTTATGCACTGAGCAGGACTTGTTTCTACAGGGAGTTTGATGCTTCCGGGGGTATCTCATCGGTAAAAATTTTCTGTAAAAGTTCAGGGACATAAGGACTGGCGTAAACAACATAAGAACCCCAAGTGTCTGCCAGTTCACATTGAGCCATGGCAAGCAGCCGAGTATAGGTCAGAGAGCCCCTGAACTGATAGGGTAATTCCTGTGGTTGTACTGACGTATCCGACTCTTCAGGAATCCTTGGGAGCTTCAATGCCAGGTCCTCTTTTTCTTTTCTCATTTCCTTTATTAAGTCATTCAGCTTTGTTACGGCGGTATGATTTGACTGTGTCCCATATTGCTTCCGGATGGAAGTTGCCTGCCAGAGACGAATTTGGCAGCAAACGAGTTTGGTCTGGAGGATTTCAGCTCCACCTCCAGGAAATGGGGGTTCATTCTCAAGGTTTCCCAAGACCTCTCTGTATTCGTCTAACGCACTCTGGAACACTCCGGCGGCCTCTTCTTCATCCCGGTTTTCTGCCAAGGCGAGGCCCAACAACATAAGGCCGT
>CAVRZU010000272.1:0-7931 GCA_963725365.1 uncultured delta proteobacterium
GATGGGCTTTGTAAGGCGGGGAGAATTCACGAGACAAATCGGGAATCAGGTAAAGATTCACCGCAGAGACTCAGAGGGCGCAGTTAAAGACAGCTAAGGGGAGGCTGGGAGAGTTTTGGACATCGCCTAGTCTTCACGACTACGGTCCTCAATGCGCCCGTTTCCATATAGTTGCATCTCTAGCAACTTTACATCGACCAACAGGAAAAACCAAAAGCCCTGGAGGAAGTGAAATATGAATGCCGCCCGGCCATCCAGGAACCCGCCGCGGAAAAGATAGCGATAAGTGAAAAAAACAAACGGCCGGACGAGAGGCGGCAGGTGGTTCCAAACACAGTTACGCAGCCATCTTTTACGCTCGACCTGAGTTCCGAAAATTCGGGCATCGATTTCGCCCGAGTTGGAAAATGTTTTAAGGAGCTCCAGCGCTTCAAGTTCGGCGTACCGGTTGTGCTTCGAGATCCAGTCAGATACGCCCTTTAGGTCCTCATGGATGAAGTCATGGTCCAGATGCCCCACTTGTCCTTCCACGATCAGATGCTCGTTGACAGTCCTTTCCTCGCAACGCCCCTTCCCGAATCGAAAGAGCCTGAGTATCCAGGCCGGGTAGTAGCCTCGCTTGATCCACTTCCCCATGAAGATAAATCGTCTTTTTATATAGTATCCGTTTTGCACGGGGTTGGACTTGGCCAGGGAGGTTATTTCCTCCTTAAGGTCCGGAGGCATCCATTCATCCGCATCCAGGAAAAGGACCCATTCGGATTTAATCGGAAAAATTTCGAGCGCGCAATTCCTCTGCTTCGAATAGTTCTCGAATGGGCACTGCAGAATAGTGCATGGATATTGTCCCGCTATTTCCAGGGTTCGGTCCTTACTGTAAGAATCAAGGATAAAGATTTCCCGGGCCCAGTCCTTTATCGAATCCAGCGCCTGGGCAATGTTTAATTCCTCGTCCCGAGTGAGGATGATCACGCAAATATCGGTTCGGTTATCCTGCATCTTTCATCAACCTCGCGATTACTATCGCTTCGTCCCCCAGGCCCATTCGTGATTGAATCAGGCGAATCGGAAAGGTAAGAAGGCCGGCTGAGATCATTCCAATCCTATATGCATGCTCCGCCATTGAACCGCTCGAACTTGTTTTTCGCTTAACACGGTTATCTGCATCAAGCTTATAAGTCCCCATCACTGTTCTCAGTACAGCCAGGTACCAACCTGAAAAAGACTCATGCGTAGCCTCAAATTCAACTGTAAAGCCAGCGGACTCTACAGTATTCCGGAGAGTCTGCGGGTTGAAATAAGTCAAGTGATATGGCTCATAACTGGTCCAGCCTGGAAGACGAGCGCTCAAGGCTCGGATATTGGGAACCGCCACATGAAGGAGCGCCCGGGGCGCCATCCGTTTCCTTACTTCCTCCAGGAACCTCAGCGGGTTTTCCAAATGCTCCAATACATGATTCATGACAACCACATCAAAGATGCTGCCGGTTGAACATCTGCCAAACATGGCCGTGATGCATCGGTATGCCGTACTTTCTTTCTACAATGCTGCATATGGACTTGGACAAATCACAACCCTGCACAACATATCCCGAGCTCTTCATGAGATTTGAGAATGAGCCGCTGCCCACGCCGATCTCGAGCATCCGTTTTCCAGGCATGGAAAAAGATGTAATTCGCCGCAGGGTGCGCAAATTGTTCCAACGCTCAAATATGCCGGTCCATGGCGAACGTGCCGATTTGTTATCAGTTTCAAACCACGTCTCGTCAAGATTTTCGTTGGCGCAAACCGCCCAGATTCCACGGTTTACCACCAATCCGCATGCCTTGCAGCGGAGCAAATTCATCCTAAAGGGTGTGTATCGACTCATTCCGCAAATTGGGCAATTACCAGTCACTGTATTCGTTCCGCCTCTCCGGCCGCAACATCGGCTAAAAAAGAGAAAATGTCATGAGCGCACCGCTTCCAGCTATATTGATTTGCGTATTCGTAGGCCAGGGCAGCGGACTCGGCCCGTTTTATAGGGTCGGTGACAAGTTCTTTCATTGCTGCGGCTATCTGCTCGTGGGATTCGGGGTTGAAGTATAAGCCGGCATCCCTCAATACTTCCGGCATGGGCCCGCAATTTGAACAGGCAATGGGAAGACCCGACGCCATGGCCTCTAGAAGGATGTTCGGCATGTTTTCGCAACTCGACGCATACACGAAAAGATCGGCCTGCCTGTATATGTGAGGCAGTTCTCTATGCGGCACTTCTCCCGCGCAGTGGATAAATTCCCCTTCGGGGTCAAGCCCGCTCAGCACTTCATTAAGCCGCTCCATGGAAGGCGGATAGGCTGGCCCTATAATATCGAGATGCAGCGGAAATCCTTGATTTCTAAGGCTTGCAGCCGCTTCGGCAACATGCCATTGATGTTTGAATACAGTTATTGTGGAAACGTAGATAATCCGGAACGGCTCCTGGTAAGAGTAGCTCTCGATTTTCCTCTGACGGCGGGGGGCGGCTAGAAAAGCTCCTGTCTATACCGTGAGGAATAGTCGTAGACGGCCTACGCAGCTTGATCGCGGCTGCAATCGTTTTAGCTGCATATTTACTCAGAAAAATCATACCTCTTGCAGCCCCGAAGGTGGCCTTCTGGGATTTGCGAAGCAGCATCAGCTTCAACAGCTCGAAAGACATTCCATATCGTTGTGCTTCCGCCCAATCAAAGGGGAGCATATTTTGGGACATTGCCACGAAAGGTCTGAACGATCCGGTATAAGAACTTCCGGGAAAAAGAGCAGCGAACAGCCCTTGCGCCGCGCGAGTCCCTGCAGCACAAACCGCTGCCAGTAACGTCTGATGGGCAGGGCTTGCTCCAACAACTTTTCGTGAACTTTGTCCAGCCATGGACGGTGGTTAATTTGCGACAGGGTTTTGCGAGTTGCCCCAGACCGTGACGCGATCGATATCATACTGCCTCGGCTCCGCCGCCCGCAGCACCTCGACCAGGTGGGTAACCCCACCTCCTTCCCTGATGTTGGATGCGTCAATGCCTATATGCATCAGGCCCTCGCTATCCCTCTTTTACGAAAAGGCAAGATACTCATCACCGCGGCGTATAACATTGCGCCAATCCGTCATATTTGGGATGAGACAGCCTCGGATACTGACGTTGCAATACTTCGACGCAAAAATCCAACTCGCTATGGCAGCAAAGCTGTTTCCGCACAAAGCTCCAAGCCCTGCCCCACGAATGCCGAAAGCGGGTATGAAGATCAAGCTCGTCCCTGCCAGTATGAAAAAGGTCCCAACTGAAATCCAGATATTGACTAAAGCACGGCCTGCCCCGTTCAGCAGGTTGCCGAAAACTACAAAGAGTGACAGCGCACCAGCTGAAGGCGCAAGCAGAACGAGAGCTTCCTGAGCGCCTATAAATTCCTTACCGTACAGCAGCCAGATGATGTAGCGCCCAACGAAGACGATAACGAGGGAAATGGCGGCCCCAAACGCCAGCAATATCCTGATGGCCGCTTCGACTTGTCTCTGCTCTCTGCTCCCCGGTCACCGCGCTCCATTGGGACATCAGAAGGGGCCCGATATAGTTTGGTATCATGAGAATAAGCCCGGCTATGGTGGCGGCCCGAGAATAGAGCCCGAGCGAAGCGAACTGACCGTGAGCCAGATAGCCAAGAATGATGAAGCTAAACTCGGCGGAAAGCAGAAAGACCGTCTGGGAAAAGGAAAGCTTGACCCCATACTTCAGGGTGTCGCCAAATAGAGACGAATCGAACGCATGGGTCAATTTTATGGATTCACGGATAAAAACCAGCAGAAGAAGAACGGCCAAGCCAGCGTTTATCAGGGTAATTATCAGGGCGGTTGAAACCGTTAGATACCCCGCGCAGGCCAACGCTATGCTTGCAGCGAGCAGTACGGCTGACTGCAACAGCTCGATGCCGACCATCTTTCGAATTTCAAGTTGCGATACGAGAATCTGCCGGAAAAGTATCACCCCGATCCAAACCCGGCGCCGGATGAAAACAATAGGATCACCAAGCCCGACGCTTGCCCGAAATAACCAGGATTTAAAGTTATGACGGCCCCAACAATGGCTGCCGTAAGAGGGCCTAAAACCATCAGCAGCTTGAATGCATTGTTCACTACCCGCACTTTAGGGACCTTTAGATTATTCAGGAAGTAAATATTCGCAGTCCCGATTCCCATCACCATGATAGTCGATACGATAGTCGCTGCCGAAATCCATAGTCTGTACTTTCCGATTCCCGCCGGTCCAAGAACCCTGGACAGGATGACGTTGCTCGTCTGACCCAGGAAAATGCAGATGATATTGCCTGCCGAAGCCAAAGCGGCTTTTTTAAGGAAATGCATTAATGATCCTATAGCAGTTCACACGACCCACGGCGGCCTGTGGCGCTCGTCGTTTGGGCATGTGCCTTATATGCAAGGATGATGAAGCTGATTTCAACTGAAAGCAAAAAGGGAGAGTGAGCCGGGGCGGTTTCACCCCGTTTTTGAGGGTTTTTCCAGGTAGCGGCCAGTCGAATGGTATTTACTGGAAGCCGCCGGGAGGCATCGGAGCCAGGACAACCGGGGCAACCTCCTTTGTTTTCTCTATAACGTGATAGTAGGTCCCCGAGGTCGAAGCGTCCATCGTAATTTTACCGTAATCGGGGAAGGTGACCTGCACCTTTTGTAGCGGCCCCAGCGGCGAGTAAGCGTAAACCAGCCATTCCCGTTCGGGGGTCTGGCCCAGAACGAGAGCCAGGGAGAAAACACAGCGGCGTGGTCACCGACCACGGACGCTGGGGGTCAAGCTGCGTGTCAAGCAGAAACCATCTGTTGACTGCCTGGTATTCGGGCGGGATACCGGTTTGATACGGGATGCTTCCCGGCGCGATTGGCCACGAGATCGGCCTTTCGCCAGAACTTTCGGAGAAGAGGGTCTCTGTGCACAGAATCCACCGCCCCTGTGACGGCCAGGAAATATGGTCCGTAATCGGCTACTGTCTCATTGTAACCGCGGTACTCTCGTACCAGTCGAGGCCGCAGAAGCCACATGCCGAACTGCACCATTCCTCCATAGCGGTCCGGGTTATAGGTCTGTCCCAGCGAGGCGAAATAGTCGTGTTTTGTCTTGCCGCCGTCCCAGGTCGAAAGCTCGAACCAAAAGCCCGGGTTAAGGCGATAAGCATCCTTGAGCATGAAGATCGAGTTCATGGACTCGATCTCCGGACTATAAACCTGGCAGTCTGTAATGCCACACGTATCGAACACATAAAAGCCCGAAGACGCCCCGTCCCAGGCAAGCGGCCAGGGTTCCACTCGTCCGGGATTATAGAGCGAGTTCCGTATCCAGTCCGGCCAGCGCCCAAGGCACACCGGTCCAAAAGCTTCAAAGCCCACAAACTTTGCATTCCGGGTCCACTTCCGCTGAATCAGTCCGGCGCTCAGACCGCTCTGCAAGGCCCTGTAGCGGGGGACCCATGCGTCTCCTACCACCTGCCGTTTGAAATTGTCGTCCTTTCCCAAACCATACAAATCAACGTAGCGTTTGGACGTTTCAACTTCCCACCACGCGAGTTTGGCGGCTTCGTTATTTGAGACGAACAGCACCAAAGGAGGGTTCGGATACCACCTCTGGAGCTTTTGCACTTCGGGATTGGAAGTCCATCTTTTCCCCACCGTCTTCCAGAGACCGATCGGGCCCGAAGGGATCGACTTTTTGCCGGATCGACCCGTCCAGACCAATTACATTGGGGTTTTGATCGGCGGGCAGCTTTAAGTAAGCAGCATCATAGTAAAGCAGGCTCTCCCATTGGGTGGCGACAAATGAAATGGGGATATTTAAAGCAGCAGCTTTTTTTATGGCGCCCTCGTAATATCTGTCCCCTGGATTCTCCCAGGGCCATGGAAGATAAAACGCGGGAAGAATATAATGCCCCTTATCGATCATCTGCATCTGGTAGTCCGGGGTAAAACCGGTCGGGAGTTGCCCGGTATTCCAGAGCGCCGCGAGTGGCAACGGCCTGCCGATAGCGCTTTGATTGGGCAGGCATGCTTCGGACCTTATCTCGTCGGGCACTGGCAAGAGAGGGTCCCCATCCGCTCGGCATTCACGACCCGTCGCCAAGCAGAGGAGAACAGAAGTAAAAGCAATCGGCTAACCGGAGTTGTCATTTTCACACCATGGCGGCCTGGGACGCTCGCCATTTCCACCGCCGAGAAATGAATATCTGCAGGAAGTAGCGGGCTATTGTCTCCCCTTCTATGCATTTGGACCACCGAATGATATCCGCGCGAAATGAGGCGCTCAGCGGACCCTTTCCGATCCACCCTTCCAAAACAGCAATTAGGGGTTCAGCGGATCCCCACTCGAAAATTTCGCCGTTGATTCCTTTCCGTATCAGGTCGGTTGCGCCGCAGTAACTGCTGCATAAAACGGGCGTTCCGCCCATCAGCGCCTCGTTTACGACTGCGCCCCAGCCGTCCCACCGGCTCGGAAAAATGATAAATCGGCATTGGCCAATTCGTTTCGAACGGCGCCGTTATCGAGTGCGCCGGTAAAGGTTATTTTCCGGTGCAAATTCAGCTCAACTGCCAGCTTTTCCAACGCCCGCCGTTCGCTTCCATCGCCGACGATCCTAAAGACCCACCCGGAGGACCGCACCGCTGCCAGTGCTCTCAATAACAGATCCAATCTTTGCATGGGATCAACCGCCCGACGAATGTAAGCATCACCTGGCTGGCGTCCGTCCTGCGGTTGGTTGCCGGATTTGTCTTTTCGACAGTGTAACAAAAAGGAAAGAGCTGTTCAGGGAGATAGCGGCATGTTCGGTACCATTTGTCGGCGTGTGCCCGATGGCCAGGACGAAATCTATCCGATCGCGATATTTCCGCTCATGTAGAAAGCTGTGGGCGCTTCGCAGAGAGCCACGAAACCCTCGAGAGTCTCGCCCTTCGGCCAAAATTCCTATTCTGGCTCCGGTCTTCATACACCGGCCCATGGTTTTGTCTATGGAAGGGACATGACTATTCCGGAAAAAATGTGAGCGGCCGTTTCATGCTGCTCAAGGATCAAAGAGTCCACAACTTCAGGGGCCGGACGAATGAAGACCGTAGTTTGCCCATAGTCGGGTCCGCGCTCGGGCCATTCCAGCCTAACGACACCCTCTCGGACGGAAGGCCATCTTCGAACACGGAAACTATTTTCCGGGATGGCGACAGACCGGCTAAGGCCCTTATCCACGATGACTGGTGCGGGCTGGAGTATTGCTGCCAGAATACTATGCGGCCGAATTCCATGTTTGAGCCATTAATTTCTCATAACGAGGCAAGAAACAAGTAACGCTTGGCCATGAGTCCGGATTGAAGCTAGAAGCCCATTTTACTTTGGCTCGTTTTGAAATTGCCAGCCTCGTTTCGCTACCCGTTATTAGTCGTTCAACGGCGGCTGCATAATCACTGGCGACCCAATTCCAATCAGGACCCCTCTTTACCGCTCTCGATTATCTCTCTTACACCCGGGATGTCGCTCGAGACCATCGCAACCCCGTGGGACATAGCTTCGAGAATGACCATGGGACAGCCTTCGAACCAGGATGGAAAAACGAGGATATCGATTTGCGGGTAGAGCTTGGCTGGATCAGTTCCATTATCCATCCAGCCGATGAGGCCTTCCTTGCCTGCTTCCTCAACCAGCCCGTATTCTGGACCGTTGCCGCATACGATAAATCTTGCCGGCATGTGCTTTAGAAGTCGTGCAATTTCCAGGAAAGTGTCGATGCCCTTATTGACGGAAAAATCGCCCACGAATCCCACATGGACTCTACTGTCCATGCGTACCGGCAGATTGTTGGAAGCCATGGGGACACCGTTGGGTATCACTGCTATCGGGCGGCAAAGGTTAGCCATATTTTCCATCGTTTC
>CAVRZU010000273.1:0-8413 GCA_963725365.1 uncultured delta proteobacterium
TTTCTGATGGGCGTGACCGCGGTATGGACCGCGGTGCACTATAAAATTCCGCTGTTGTTTGTGATCGCCAACAACCGCTCGTTCTATAATGACGAACTGCATCAGGAGCGCATGGCGCGGATGCGGGCGCGTCCGGTCGAGAACAAATGGATCGGCCAGCGCATGGCCGACCCCGAAATCGATCTCGCCGCGATGGGCCGCGCCCAAGGTGCGGTCGGCTTTGGTCCGATCACCAAGCCGGCCGATCTCGCTGCCGCGCTGGAGCAGGCGATCGCTGCCGTCGATGCCGGCGGCGTCGCCGTGGTCGATGTCCGCGTCGAGCCCGGCTATACCGCCAACATGACCGCCGCAATGACGCGCGCCAAAACTCTGCCGCTATATTGGTTCTGCGGAGGAAATCGAAATGAAAAAGGCCATCATATTCATAGCGGTTGCAGTGGCGATCGCAGGCGGCGCAATATACTGGCGGCTCCATGGTTCGGCCGGAACCTCGCCCAACGTGATCCAATTGTACGGAAACCTGGATCTTCGGCAGGTCAACCTCGCGTTCAACGGCAACGAACGGATAGAAACCGTTGAAGTGAAAGAAGGGGACCGGGTGCAGGAGGGACAGGTCGTGGGCACCATGGAGACCAAGAGGCTGAAGGCAACTGCGGCGCAGGCCAAAGCAAAGGTCGAGGCGCAAAAACACGTATTTGAACGTCTAAAAAACGGAACGAGGCCCCGAGGAGATCGATCAGGCCCGCGCGAACGTGAACGCCGCCAAGGCCGACCTGACGAACAGCCGTCTCAACTATGAGAGGTTGAAAAAATCCGAGGGCGGCGGCGCCACAAGCCGGCAGGACCTCGATGCGGCACAGGCGGCTTTCGAAGTGGCCGAAGCCAGGCTTCGCGTGAATCAGAAAGCGCTCGATCTTGCGGTAATCGGTCCGAGGCAGGAGGACATTGCCGAAGCGCGCGAAGAACTTTCGTTCAACGAAGCCGGGTATGAAGTGGAAAAGAAGGACCTTGATTACGCCACCCTTGTCAGTCCTACGAACGGAGTGGTCCAAAACAGGATACTGGAACCCGGCGAGATGGCGTCTCCTCAACGGCCGGTGCTCTCGATTGCGATTACGTGACCCGAAGTGGGTCCGCGTTTATGCCGAGGAGCCGGACCTCGGAAGAATTCACGCGGGAATGACGGCCACCGTCACCAACGACAGTTTTGTGGGCAAGCAATACGAGGGATGGGTCGGCTTCATCTCACCCGTTGCCTCTTTTACCCCCAAGACGGTCGAAACCACCGATCTGCGCACATCGCTTGTGTACGAGGTCCGCGTCTTCGTAAAGGACCCGGCCGACGAACTCCGATTGGGGATGCCGGCAACCGTGAACATAGGACTGAGGACTGAGGACTGAGTTGAAAAGCGCGGGGGGATGATTTCCGCGCCTCCCCCATAACGAGCCGCGCAGCGGCGAAGGGGGTGTGGGGGGCACAGCTCCCCACGCTTTTGAACTTAATCAACTTGACGAGGCGGCTAATGGCGGGAACTTCGCCCGAATCGGACATTCTTATTTGCGAGGACTTGACCAAGGAGTTCCGGTACGGTCCCCGGGAAAAGATCAAAGCCCTCGATGCGGTGACGCTCCGTGTCGCCCGTGGCGAAGTCACGGGTTTGATCGGTCCCGACGGAGCGGGCAAGACCACCTTCATCCGCCTGGCAACCGGCCTTTTCACTCCAGAAGCGGGATCGATCAGCGTATTGGGCATCGATGTCGCAACGGACCCTCAGGGCGTACAGTCCCGGGTCGGCTACATGCCGCAAAGATTCGGTCTTTACGAAGACTTGACGGTCGAAGAAAACCTGAACCTCTACGCGGACCTGCACGGCATTGGCGCAGACGCCAGGGCCGAGCGCTATCCAAACTTAATGCAAATGACCGGACTTGGCCCCTTCCAGCGCCGCCTGGCCGGGCAGCTCTCCGGCGGGATGAAGCAGAAGCTTGGCCTGGCATGCACTCTGCTTAGCACCCCCGATCTTCTTCTGCTCGATGAACCCACTGTGGGTGTAGACCCCCTGTCACGGCGTGAATTGTGGGAAATAGTCTATCGCCTGGTAAGGGAGCAGGGCCTGACGGTACTGCTCAGCACCTCCTACCTTGACGAGGCTGAGCGGTGCGATACGGCCGTGCTTTTGCTGAGAGGGAAGGTCCTGGAAGCCGGCCCCCCCTCAGAAATCAGCTCCATAGCCAAGGGCAGGACCTTTAGGATCGACACCCCCCAATCCTTGAAACCCCGCCAGTTGCAAGCAAACCTGGCAAATAGGGGTGGTGTAGTAGACGCCACTTTGGAAGGCAACCACGTCCGGGTTGTCCTATCAGCCGATGTGGGACCTGAAAGCGGCCTTTTTAAAGGAATGAGCGTCAGCCCGGTCGCCCCCCGGTTCGAAGACGGGTTCATGACCCTGGTGCAGGCAGTAGGGGCGGTGGAGGCGGTGGGACCCGGCCTTGAACCACCCGTTGTTTCTGTTGTTTCTCCAGCCGCCCCCGAAGGCAGCGGCCAACCTGGCCGGCGGTCCCACCGCCCCGCCGCCGAAGGTGGCGGCGAACCCGGCCGGAGGTCCCACCGCCTTGTTGTCGAGGTGCACGATCTGACCAGGAAATTCGGAAGCTTCATTGCCGTAAATAACGTCACGTTCCGGGTCCATAGTGGTGAGATATTCGGCCTGCTCGGACCCAACGGCGCAGGAAAGAGCACGACGTTTCGCATGCTCTGCGGTTTGCTCCCGGCGAGCGGCGGGACCCTGAGCGTCGCAGGAATGGACCTGCGCTTCGCCCGCGCATCGGCAAGGCAGCGGATCGGCTATGTCGCCCAGAAGTTTTCCCTGTATGGGCAGCTCACCGTAATGGAAAATCTCGATTTTTTCTCCGGCGCCTACGGTCTTCGAGGCCCCGGCAAACGTGAACGCATCGATTGGGCGCTGGAGCAATTCGACTTGCGTTCGAGATCAGGGCTCCCGTCAGGCGAACTGCCGGCGGGCTACAAGCAGCGCCTTGCTATGGCCTGCGCCCTGATGCACCAGCCCGAAATCCTTTTTCTCGACGAACCCACCTCGGGAGTCGATCCATTGGCCCGGCGCGAGTTCTGGCAGCGGATCGGCGCCCTGGCGGACGAAGGAGTCACCGTGATCGTCACTACTCACTTCATGGAGGAAGCCGAGTATTGCGACCGGATGGTTATCATGGTGGATGGCCGGGTCCTGGCCGAGGGAACTCCCGCTGATATTCGCAGGCACTCCCGTCCCGCGCCGGGTAAGGAACCGGCCATGGAAGACGCCTTTATCGCCATCGTCGAAGACTACCGCGCGACGCAAGAGACGTAATCGTTCACCCCCGGCTCAGGAGGATCGGACGGACCCAGAAAAGGTTAACCTAAGGCAGCAAGCGGCAAGCAAAACTTCGTGTCCTCCTGCCCCTTAGTAGGTTTAACGTTTGAACGGTCAGTGCGGCCAATGTTGGTCACGAAGAACACAAAGGAGACACGAAGGCCCACAGAGAAAACCTATCAGGATAAGCACCTCTGTGGCCTTTCGAATCTTAAGATATTGGTCGGACACGAAGAGACAAAGCACACGAAAACATTTCTCCAACGAGATCCCAGTCAACGATTTTCCTCAAGATCGACCGTGGCCTATCGAACAGGTCGGAGGAATGCGGCCGGGTTGTCGTTCGTGCGTCTTCGTGTATCCTTCGAGCTCTTCGTGACCAAAAAAGCATTCGAATTTAAAGTTAAAAGTTAACAGCATTGGTTCCAACGGATGGAAATCAAAAGAATTGTCATGGGCTTAAAGGAATGAAAAGCGTTTTTTCTCTGCGATCTCTGCGCCTCGGCGGTGAACGGGCGCCTTCCGGGTTGAACCTGCGCCGTACCCGCTCGCTCGTCCACAAAGAATTCCTGCAGATCATCCGCGACCCCAGCAGCATCGCTATCGCTCTCGTATTGCCGGTTTTTCTCATACTTCTAATCGGCTATGGCTTGTCGCTGGACCCTAAGGACATCCCGCTGGCCGTGGTGCTGGAGAACCCTACCCCGGACTCGATCAGCCTGGCCGGAGCATTTAAACTATCCCGCTATTTTAAGGTAACCGAGGTCACTTCCATGCATGAGGCGGTCAAACTGATCCGTGCCCATAAGGTAGACGGCATCATGGATTTATCGCAGGATTTCGACCGGCAATTATCTTCGGGCTCCGCCTCGGTCCAATTGATTGTCCGGGGCGTTGACGCCAACCGGGGCCGCTTCATCCAGGGCTATGCCCATGGCGCCATCGCGCAGTGGACAAACCGAAGAGCGATCGGTAAGGCCGGCCCATCCGTAGGCCCGGTCCAGCTCCAGACCCGGATGTGGTTCAACGAGGCGGTGGACAGCCACTACTTCCTGGTGCCGGGATTGCTCGTACTCATTATGACTCTCACGGGAGCGCTGCTCACCGCCCTCGTAATGGCGCGCGAATGGGAACAGGGCACCCTGGAGGCGCTCTTCGTCACACCAGTCCGGGCGGGCGAGATCCTGATCGGCAAAACCCTGCCCTATTTCCTGCTGGGCATGGCGGGCCTTTTGCTGACCGCGTCGGCCGGGCGATTCCTGTTCCATGTCCCGATCAAAGGCTCCATATTCATCCTGACGGCAGTCTCGGCGCTTTACCTGCTGGTGGCCCTGGGACTTGGCCTGCTCATATCTTCGGCAATCCGCAATCAGTTTGTCGCCGGCCAGATTACACTGATCGTGGCGTTTCTGCCTGCTGTTTTCCTCTCCGGCTTTATCTTCGATCTCAAAAGCGTTCCCAAAGCGGTTCAAATCATCAGCTATTTGTTGCCGGCCAGGTACTACGTTTCGTTCCTGCAAACCATATTCCTGGCAGGCAACGTATGGAGCGTCATAATTCCTAACGCCGCCGCCATGATGGTGATGTCCCTGATCCTGTTTTCACTCACTTTGCGCAAGACCCGCAAGAGGTTGAATTAGACCAATGGAATCGCTAAGAAGGATTGCGACGCTAATCTGGAAGGAGCTTTTGGCCATTTTGAAGGACCCCAGAAGCCGGTTTACCGTAATAGGACCCCCCATTCTTCAGGCCCTGATTTTCGGCTATGCGGCCACCTACGACCTGAACCAGGTTCGCTACGCGGTTTATGACCAGGACCGGAGCGAAGCCTCGCGCCAATTTCTGGCCGATATGGATGGCTCCGGCACATTCAGGCGCGTGGCCAACCTGCGAAACCCCAAGGAGATCGGGCCGTTAATCGACAGCAAAACTGTTCTCCTGGTGGTGCAGATCGGACAGGATTTCGAGCGGCGTTTGCTTTCAGGCCTACCGGCCGATCTGCAAGTCGTAGCCGATGGGCGCAATTCCAACACCGCCGGAACGGCGCTGAACTATATCGGCACTATTACCGACAGCTTCAACGCAAGGTGGCAACAGGCTCACGGGGGTTCTCCACCCCCTGTGCAAGCCGTGCAGAGGGCGTGGTATAATCCGAACCTGGAGACCCGGTGGTTCATGGTCCCGGGCATGATCGGGATGCTGACGCTGGTCCAAATGGTAATAATAACCGCCATGTCCGTGGCTCGCGAACGTGAACAGGGCACCTTCGACCAACTTCTGGTGACCCCGTTCCGGCCCATCGAGATCATGGTCGGGAAATCGGTCCCAAGCATTCTCATCGGCCTGGTTCAGGTGACAATGGTTCTGACCCTGGCCCTTTTCTGGTTTAAAATACCGTTCCAGGGGTCGCTGGCCATCCTCTATCTCGGGGTCCTTCTTTTCCTGATTGCAGCCGTCGGGATCGGCCTGATGGTCTCCTCCCTTGCGGCCACCATGCAGCAGGCTCTGCTGGGCAGCTTTCTGACCATCATGCCCTTCGCCATGCTCTCGGGCCTTAACACCCCAATCGCCAACATGCCCCAAAACGTGCAGTACATCACCCTGATAAATCCCCTGCGCTACGTAATATCGATCATCCATCGCGTGTTCCTCGAAACGCCTCCCTCCGAGGCATAGCCTCCAACATGTGGCCCCTGGCCACGTCGTGGACGGATTTTAAAGATAAATCGGATGATGTTCGCTCTTTCTTTTCGCGTTCCTCTGCATCGGATGATTTCTTACTTTGAGTCTTCACCTTCAGCGGCTTCTAGCCTGCTGGATAATCACATCGTCAATTGGTTTCTTTTTGCTCTTCTGTGTTTCACTCTTGAGACTTGAATCTTTGACATTTGCATTCGCAACTTCAGCAGGCGGATTAGAGTCCTTTTGTCTTGCCGATTCGAGTTGCTCTCTCCCTTCCGCTCCCTCTTCCTTTTCTCCGCAGCGGCTTTCTTCTTTTTCAGTTTCGCGAAATACCTTCTTCGAGCCCTTCGGAATCCTGGCTCTTCGCTGCTCCTCTTTCCTCGCTTCTCTTTCCTTGAGTTTTTGCTTTCTTTCCTTGTCCTTCTTTTCGCGTTCCTTGTGTCTCTGCAACGCATGCTCCTGCTTTACTGTCTTCATTCTCGCCTCCCCGTTATAGTCAGGAAGTCGACCTTTGCCTCGAAATCGCGGCATACTCCCAAAGGAATCGCTTGCCACGTTCGATTACGCACCTCGCCAACTCGTAGAAATCTTTGCAATCACGGAACTTGTGCCGGGTTGCTCGACTTGTGGTTTTTCGCTACCCGTTACAATCTCTCCCGAATCTTCGTGTTACCTCTTCAGTGTGAAAGTTCTGAGTGGCTCTTATCTTGTCGCAGGAAAGTGAGAACAGAGCGTTTCATACATCGGGCATACAGTTTGAAGCGCCGGTTATTATCCTTGCGTGTCAGTTTTCATTTCTAGTTTTCGTCAAGAGAATCGGGGATGATCCAGGAAAATGAGCAAGTCCCAGAGCAAATGGCATGTGACGTTCGACTTATATCTTTAGTGATGTAGAAATTGAGTCCCCAAACGCTGTCTGCGATGAAGGTTGTTATGACAAACAGGGGATTAAAGGATGAAATGTGGAATCGCAGCATCCAAAAGCGCGACCGCAAACACGGAGCCCACTTCCCGATCTTTCCCTCTAAAAGTGGTTGAAATCCGCGGGAGGTACTGATTCGAATCCGAACGCATCCAGGACGAATACCACTACTCTCAAAAGAATCGGAGTGAGACAAAGAGGGAGTAGTATCAGAGTTCTCATTGGACGCGCTGACGCCCAGCGGAGAGACAGATTTCACGAACGCGTTCCCCGCAATGAAAATAAGATAAAGAAGCAGGGCGGTGACGACTCCGATGGCAATCGTCTTTGGCGTTGCTTTGAAAAGCGAAGAAAAGTTTGGAAGAATCATGAAAGCAAGTACAATTCATGCATGCAGTTGCCACAATACTTCCAAGTATGAAGTAGCTTTTCGGCACTGAGAACATTTGATCATCGCGAGGGCGACTACGAAGACCCGCAACGAGTCTCCAAAGGGAGAGCTGCTGCATTGATTTTCTTTCGGGATTGAAATCGAGGATTTAAAGAGTCATGCAGAGGGCAAAGAGAGGCTCTTCGTCGAGCATTTGCAGGAACTCTGCCAATTGGCTTTCCCGAATCCTGGCACCGCTCGCTCTTCGATGGCCACCACCAGAGGTATTGAGTTTCAGTGCAATTTTACTCACAATTTTGCCGAGGTCATGCTTCGATTCCTCAGTGGACCTCAAGGAGACCTCCAGAAATCCAGGCTCTTCCATTCGAATCGCCGCTCCAACGGGAACATTGAACGCTCCTACAAGGAAATTTGCTACGTTGCCGGTTGCCGATTCACTAGTGACAAAGTAGGCGAAATTTCATTTCTTTCCTTCTAATCTCACTTTTTCGATAAGCCTTCTTCACGATCTTGCCGCATAATTTTGAGCCATGGCTGATGCGTTCTCGACTTCATGAGGAAGTTTCCCATTCGCTAGCTCGTTGACCAGTCTGATCAAAGCAGCATTCGAATCCAATTCCCGCGACCGATCGTTGCAATGGTGAAAGAAAGAACAGTCGCTTCGTAGAGAAGAAACTGCCTGTCAAAGGAAGCAATTAGTTTCCTTGCATACGGCTGACAATCCAGGTAATCGGTAATAGCGCCTGCGCAGGCAAGAATTTTCATTTGAGGCAAATTCAAGCGTTCTAGCATGTCTCTTGAAGAAGAGAACGGATGCGCACTCTTCTATGGAGTGATTAAGGTCTACTCCCAGTCATTCAACTGCAAAGCAAAAGTAGGCTCGATCGGATGGTGATAAGTGTAGTGAACCTCCCCACCTGCTCTGAGTCGCCTAACCTGTGATAGAAATTCTGGAAATGTACTCTACCCTGTTCAATCCGAGGTCCGAGATGTAGATTTGATCTGCGGGGACGACTTTGGACAGTGTTTCGTTCATGTCCGCGTAGTCGG
>CAVRZU010000274.1:0-6978 GCA_963725365.1 uncultured delta proteobacterium
TGTTATGTTTTTGTAGCCACTTCGTTCAGTTCATTGCTAGCGAAAAACGCCGACTACCCGATTCCCGTAAAATCCCGCTAAACCCAAACTGGCCGAAGGTTCCCGTGTTTTTGGGAATAAATGTCACCCAGTTTTCAGCTCTTATATAGAATACCCCGAAGCAGATGAAGAGCATGATGACACTGACCTTCACCAGGACGATTGTGTTATTGAAACGCACCAATCCCTGAATGCCCAACACCAGGAGGATGGTGAGCACCAAAACAATCATCACGGCCGGCAGGTTCAGGATGGCGCCCGTCGATTGCCAGCCTTCGACCGCCGTGTGTATCAGCGGTGGTCCAGCCAGGGTGGAAGGAACTGTTATCCCCAGGTCGCCAAGGAAGCTTACTGCATACCCGGACCAGCCTACTGCAACGGTTGAGGCCGCAAATAGATACTCAAGCACCAGGTCCCAGCCGATGATCCAGGCGATCAGCTCTCCCAGGGTGGCATAGGCATACGTATAAGCGCTGCCTGACAGGGGGATGCGAGGATGCAAACTCCGCGTAGCAAAGGCCTGCAAACCCGCAGGCGATCCCGGATATGAGAAAAGAGATGGAAATGGCGGGACCTGCGTACTGTGCGGCAGCCTGCCCAGTGATAACAAAAATTCCGGCCCCGATGATGCCCCCGATGCCCAGGGCGACCAGATTCCACGGACCAAGCAACCTCCTCATGCCACTCCCGGAGATCTCGGGCACAAGGTCCCGCGCGGCTTCCTATCAAACAGCGATCTCTCTAGCATGGTCCCTCTCTTTATGAATCCACCAGGCGCCGGGTGAGATCAAAATCGCCGGAAACGGTTGCAGAACATGTCCGTGGGCCCTTCGATCAGGCAGCATCTTATCATTGCCGAGGGGAGATGGTCATGCCATTTTGTGATTTTAGGAAGCTTTCCCATTTCTTTGTCTATTGGAGATTATGCGGGGAAACGAGCTTCACGGTGGGAAAGTATGATTTGTACCTCGTACGCGTCTCGGGTGAGCAGTTCAAGCTTTTCTACAGCAGTATGTTAGAGTTGACGAGGAGACCTCTCATTTTGTGCCTCTAGTCATTGCCATGATTTCATCGGTTGTCATTTTGACCGTAGCAATACCTCGAAGCGCTCTAAATCTTTTCTCGGAACGGTTACCGCTTTTTCTCAGGAGGTAAACACGCTCGCCGTCTTCCACAAAATCCACCTCGCTGTGTGGTGTAATTCCAAGTTTTTCTCGAATGTTCTGCGGTATCGTTACCTGTCCTTTGGTTGTGACGCGCAAGGGTGCAACTCCTTTCAAGTAAGATTCTTAATGGTAAGAATATTACCGCAAACGAGGCGTTACGGCAACTGGCCCTTATCTTCTTCTTTAATCGTTATCCTGGAATGATTAAGATGCCGTAGAGTCGGAATTTCCATTTTTCCAAGGCACATCACGCTCAATTGCCATTAAGGAGAACAACCCATGAACAAACCTCTTTCAGGTAAAACAGCCATCGTAACAGGTTCGAGTTCCGGAATAGGCTATGCCACGGCTTCTACACTGGCTCAGGCAGGCGCCGCTGTGGTAATCCACGCTCGACGCAAAGATCGGCTCGATAGACTTGCCTCAGAAATTGCCGCCCAAGGCGGAAAAGTTCTGGCTGTGGCGGGTGATGCAAGCATTCAGGCAGACATTGATTTACTGGTTGATCGAGCTTTGAGCTGGGATGAAGGCGGATGCAGGATCGACATTGTCGTCGTCAACGCTGGGCGCGGACTGGCCGGCGGCATTCTCGACAGCGAGGCATCCGAGTGGCGGCAGATTTACGAGGTCAATGTTCTTGGCGCTGCCCATCTCATGCGCCGGGCCGGGCAATACATGGTTCAACGGAAAAGCGGAGACATTGTGGTCATTGGCTCTGTGGTGGGGCGAAATGTCTCGCCTTTCAGCGGATTCTACGGTTCAAGCAAATTCGCAGCCGGCGCCATTGCCGAGGGTCTGCGCCGCGAGGTCTGCCAGTACGGAGTTCGCGTTTCTTTAGTTATGCCCGGCATCGTTCTCAGTGAATTTCAGAGCGTGGCCGGTTATGACGAGGAAAACTTCGGCAAAGGGATTGCCCAGTTCGGAAAGCTGTTGGAACCCAAGGCCATTGCGGACGGTATTTACTGGCTGCTCACACTGCCGGCTCATGTAAATGTCAACGAAATCATGATCCGGCCCACGGGTCAGAGTTACCCGTGACACGATCGCATCCAAAAACGTCGCTCAGGTTAAGCTCCCGTAATACTGTGTCCTCAGTCGTTGTCAGTGACGATCTCCCCTGCGGCGTTGTCAACGATCACCGGGCTTTCAAAGTAGGTTACCGACGGTAAAACACCGTACTTATCGAGGATGAATTGCCTCCATTCCTCTGTATAGAGGCGCTCGGCGTCCTCCAGTGAATTCCACAGGTAGACTCCGCCGGCTGTCCCGCCGTCCTGTGAAAGAATGTAATACTTACGAATCAGCCCTTTAATCTCTCTGTAATTTGGCGCCGTACCCGAAAAAACCTCGCGTGCCTTTTCGCGAGAAACCGGTTGTGGAAGTATGAACTGTACAATTGCTGTAATCATCTCGACTCCCTTCGTAACGTTAACGGCCTGGCTGAGGCCGAACGATTCGGACGCTCAGGCAATCCCTCAATTCCCCGGCTTCCCTGTCCGCCCTGCCCGGATTGTGTAGATGGTCATCTTTCCCATCAGTTGTTAATTTTCCCGGCATTTCCCCTATTTGCTTTTCCAGCTCACCAAAAACGAAGCCACAGACCAGACTGTTTACGCTAAAGATATGTCTCTACTGTTCCGAATAATAAAGACACACCGGCGAGGGGTGAACGGGAGTCAATCCCGGGAACGGAAGCACACAAACTGTGAGTAAAGAGAAATGGATTACCATTTCAGAATCTTGGCGTCGTGGTCTATTCGCAGGAAGCTATCCCTGCTTTTTTTGATCATCTTTATGCCCGCATTCGGGATCATTGTCAAATCCGGTCTGAGCTACCACGCAGATGTAATCGAAAAGGCGAAAAGCAGTGCTCTGCTGCTCGTCCAGAACATGGCAGTCCAGCAGGAACAAATTGCTACCTCAACGAAAGTAATGCTCAGCACCCTGGCGCAGTCTCAAGCGGTACGGAATTTGGATTCCGAGGCCTGTAACGTGCTCTTCCGTGAAATGAACATTCGCTATCCATTCTATTCCGTCATACTGGAAGCAACACCGGACGGGAACGTATTTGCCGCTTCCATGCCGTTTGAACGGGGTAGTATAAACCTGGCAGACCGGAAACATATAAGAGATGCTATAAGTACGCTGGATTTTTCCGCTGGTGATTTCATACGCGGCAGACTCAGCAATACCTTATCGATCAGCATCGCATACCCGGTGTTCGATGAGAATTGGAACCTTGTTGCAGTAATTAGCGCTGCTGTCAATCTGGATGAATACGCACGATTCGTATCGAAAGTCAATCTGCCTGAAGATTGGTCCATAACCATTACGGACTACAAGGGATTCCGGCTTTATCGGTTCCCCGTAAAGGACGAGACCGCTCCGGGTGAACCAATACCAGATGTAGCTTTCAAACTGGCATCCGGTGATTCAGACGAAGGAAGTTTTGAAACGTATACTCAGGATGGCATTGAAAAGGTCTATGCTTTCAAGCAGTTACGGCTGCACAAAGATTCACCTCCTTATATGTATGCGCTTGTCGGCTTTGGAAAAAACCAGATATCCGACAAAGCAGATATGCAGATGCTTTGGAATTTATCTGTCCTGGGAATTGCGGCCTTTGTTGCGCTGTTTGCGGCATGGGTTTTCGGAAACTTCGCCTTCTTAAGCCCGATCAAACATTTGGTCACCGCCGCAAAGAGATTCGGCGACGGCGAAATGAGTGCGCGAACCTGCTTGACTCACACTCCGGACGAGCTAGGCTTGCTTGCGCAATCCTTCGACGAAATGGCCTAACTGGTGGAAAGGCGAAGCGTTGAGCGAGAGAAAGCGGAAACAGATTTGAGCGAAGCGTATGCCGTATTGGAGGTGCGCGTTCAGGAGCGTACGCAGGAACTGTCCATCTCCAACGCCAATCTGACGTCTGAAGTTGCCGAACGCCAGCGGGCTGAGGATGCTTTGCGCTCTGCTCTGGCCGAGTTGGAAAACTCCAATCTTCAATTGAAAGATGCCATCATCCGCGCCAATTATTTGGCCGAGCAGGCCAGGTTGGCCAATGCCGCCAAGAGCGAGTTCCTTGCAAGAATGAGCCATGAGATTCGCACGCCCATGAACGCGGTTATCGGTTTTACAGACATGCTTTTGGAAACGGGCCTCGGGGCTGACCAGTCCGATTATGCGAAGACCATAAAGAGCAGCGGCGAAGCTCTTGTGGAACTGATCAACGACATTTTGGATTTCTCGAAGATAGAAGCTGGTCAGATGGCTCTTGATTCCATTGAATTCGATCCGGAAAAAATTGCTTGCGAGGTCTGCGAACTGATAAGGCCAAAGATAACGGACAAGCCCGTGGAAGTCATCTGCCGGATTTGCGATGGTGTTCCGGAGCGCATAAAAGGGCGACCCGGGGCGTTTTCGCCAGGTTCTGGTGAATCTGATGGGCAACGCCACCAAGTTTACAGAATCGGGCGAAATCGAACTTTCTCTTGACGCTGAAATGGAACATGATCACCGTGTGAAACTTCATGCTTCCATTCGAGATACCGGCATTGGAGTGGCGCCTGACAAGCTGGAGAAGATTTTTGAAGCGTTTCAGCAGGCAGACAGCTTTAATACCAGGAAATATGAGGGAAGCGGGCTGGGACTGGCAATCTGCAAACAGATATCTCATCTGCTGGGAGGAGATGTCACAGCGAAAAGCACGCTCGGCGAGGGTTCTATTTTCCGTTTTACAGCCTGTTTTGAAAGAGGCGGGAGCTGGAAGGAACCCGACGCCGCTCCTATGGCTTCCCTTGTCGGCGCGAGAGTGCTGATTGCCGATGACAACGCAAATAATCTGGAGATACTCAATCATATTCTGAGTCAGACCGGAGCACGGGTCACCGCTATCGCCGAATCCAGAGATATCCTGCCTGCTCTGCTCGATGCATACGCTTTGGAAGACCCCTATTGTCTTGCCATAATCGACATCTGCATGCCTCGCATGAGCGGCTATGAAGTGGCCGAACAAATTCGGGGACAGAAATCCATGATAGCCGAGATTGCATTATTGGCCTATTCCTCTTCTGTGCAACATGGCTCCAGTAATAGCATGGAAGCAGGGTTCAATGGATTTCTCGTCAAGCCCGCATCCCGGAAAAAGCTCTTGGGAGTGGTGGAGCAACTGATTGGAGCCAGACGCGAGTCCCCGGCGGGGATCGATCAACACACCATCGCTTCCGGAGTTGCTCCTGATGCCGGGAATAATAATGTATTACGAATCCTGCTTGCCGAAGACAACCCGGTCAACCTCAAACTCACAACTCTCATGCTCACCAAAGCAGGGTTTCAGGTGGACGTGACGCACAATGGACGTGAAGCGGCGGCAAAATATACCGCTTCCCCCGATCTGTACGATTTGATTCTCATGGACGTCCAGATGCCGGAGATGGACGGTTTGGAGGCGACAAGGGCAATTAGAGAAAAAGGATTTGACAAGATCCCGATAATTGTCATGACAGCCAATGCCATGAAAGGAGATCGCGAAGACTGCCTTGATGCCGGGATGAACGATTACATATCGAAACCGATCAGGCATGAAAATGTTCTTAAAGTGATTCAAAAATGGATTCGGGTTCAGGACACGGAAAATCGAATTCAATCCCGAAAGAGAAACCATGAATAAATAGTCGAAGAGCATCTTAAATCCCTTAATCCCTCAGCAAAATTGATCTGGGTCTTGAGCCATTGGTCAAACTTCCCCGCCCGTTCATCGAAGATTTCCGCCTTCTTAAGCCCTCCATCGGTGCCTTGTTCCCGGAGAGGAATGCCTGATGCATTCGAAGCAACGTTTCGAAATCCATCATGGCGCACTTTGGCAATGCATCGGGGTTAAAGAGATATTTGGTCACTGACCTCATCCCCATGACTGCTGTAATTGTTAGCTTGCAGAGGTCTCACTTTCGCCGATAGATGAGAAGTTCGTAATCTTCACCGAACCATCGGGGAAACGAGCCACTATGTCGAGAGTTCCACCCATTGCCTCGATAGTCGCGCGCAACGTGGAAATATACGTATCGGTGCGCTTTTCCAGCTTGGCTACGTTAGGTTGTTTGATATGCAGCGCCTTGGCGAGCGTCTCCTGAGACATCCCCCGCGCGCGTCGCAATTCGTGAAGCGGCATTTCCGCAATCATTTCCCGATAACGCGCATCGGAACGTGCAATTGCTTCAGCCGACATTTTGGCTTCCAGTTCAGCAAATTTACGAGCCATTATTCAGGCCCTCCTTGCGCAATGTTTCCAAGTGTTCATCATAGAGCCGATCTGCAATGGCACAAATTCTTCGTACCAGCGATCCTTTCCGGTTTTCTCCCCGCCGATCAGCAAAATCGCGCATCGGCGAGGGTCGAAGGCGTAGAGCACACGATAAGGTCGGCCGGCGTGCTGAATGCGCAGTTCACGCATATTGCCGTGCCGTGAATTTTGACACCACTGGAATGGGGAAAGGGAAGCTGAGAGCCAAAATCCCCCAAAAGCTTTACACTGGCGCGCACCGATTCCTGCTCACCACTGTTCAGGCCGTCCCACCAGCCGCCGAACTCATCGGTATACTCGATGTCCCATTCCATGAGAGAATATACCTTGCAGGATATATGCCGTCAAGGGTATAGATGGTTTTTCTGGCCGGTATGGTTTAGGCTGACTTATTAACTGAAATCTTGTGTTTCTACAGGACGTAAACAGGGTCTAGCAACCCCCGAGGGGACCAACACCACTTCAAGGTGTCCAATT
>CAVRZU010000275.1:0-11538 GCA_963725365.1 uncultured delta proteobacterium
TCTCTCTTTCTCCGCACTCTTGACCTCGGTGACGTCCCATAAGACGGCGTTGATCTCTGTCGGCCGGCCTGCCTCATCGCGGTACAATTTGCCACGAGCGCGAAGGTAATGGACGCTACTGTCCGGCCAGACCGCTCGGTACTCCGTTTCATACAGCACGTCGTGTTCAATGCTTCGGGCCAATGCCGCCATAAGCATCTCACGGTCGTCAGGATGCACCGCCTTGTAGAACTGCTCCGCAGTTCCGGTGAATTTAGCCGGGTCAATACCCAGAAGATGACAGACCTGATCGTCAAAATGGTGTTTATTTTCGATTAATTCCAAGCGCCACACACCCATATGAGCGGATCGTAGCGCAAGATCGAGCCGTGCCTCACTTTCCCGTAGTGATTCCTCAACCCGCTTTCGCTCGGTGATATCGATGGCTACACCAAGCACCGCCAGTGTCTTATCGCCAAAGATATGGAAAGGGACCTTGGTGACCTGAAGGATACGCAGGTTGCCATGGACGTCGGTATAGGGCTCCTCCGGGATGAACTTCATTTTCCCCTTCATAATGACCTCTCGGTCATCCCTCAACATGTCCTGAAGCTCATTTTCTACAGGATGGAAGTCGTTATGATATTTCCCGGTAAGACCACTGACACTCGTGTTATAGCCTTCAGCGACCGCTTTGTTTACCAGGAGATATTTCCCCTCCCAGTCTTTGACGAAGATCATGTGGGGCACCAGGTCAATGATCTGCCGGAGTCTTGCTTCGCTCGCGCGCAACTCCTCTTCCGCCTGCTTGCGCTCGGTGATATTTGTAATCATACCATCGTAAGCGATCAGTTTTCGCTGCTCGTCGTAGTGTTGCACGGTTGTATTTCTCACCCAACGAATTGAACCGTCTCTATGAATGATCCGATGTTCTAAAGGCGAGACCTCTTCTCCGGAGAGTAACTTGGCGGTCTGATCCTTCACGGCATCTCGGTCTTGCTCATAGACCATTTGATACCAAAGGAACGGATCAGCCTCGTAGTCTCCTGACGTGTAGCCTGTCACCGCAACGCAACCCGGACCATGAACAGTAGCGAGTGGACGGTTATCTTGAACTTGCACCGTGAAGATATAGTCCGTGACCGATTCGAGAAGCTGCTTGTAGCGCTTTCCGCTCTCGCGCAACGCATCTTCGGTCTGCTTGCGCTCGGTGATGTCCAGTATAGTCCCTGTGGCGGCCAGTTCTCCTTTATAAACGATTGCCGACCCGTAAATCTCGACGTGGAATATCTGTCCGTTTTTCTTGAGCCCCCTGAAGGTGTAGTGAACTGATTTGGCTTCGCCCGATGATCGCCTTCCGACCTGTTCCTCGACCGTGGTCAAGTCCTCCGCATAGACCAGGTTCTTGAAAGGCATCTCGTTCATACATTCCTCGACAGTGTAGCCGAACAGTTGAGCGAACTTAGGATTTACATATTTGAAGACTCCGTCCTGTATAATATAGATGCCTGCTAGCGCCTGCTCTGCAAAGCTCTTGAACTTGTTTTCAGATTCAAGGAGCGTCACTTCAGCCTGTTTCCGCTCGACTATTTCCACTTGAAGCTCTTCATAGGCCGTTTCGAGTTCCTCTGTGCGTTCCCGGACAAGGTCTTCCAGACGGTCGCGATAACTCTTAAGTTCACGCTCGGATTTTTTTCTTGCGATTGAGTAGCGGATGGAGCGCTCAATCATATCAGCAGTCAACTGGGCTTTAACGAGATAATCGGAAGCTCCGGACCGTATTGCCTCCATATCAACTCCACGGTCACCTTGGCTCGTGAGGAAGATGACAGGCTTGTCGCAGCCTGCTCCCGTCGCCTCGCGTATCAGCTCAAGCCCGTTTCGAGATCCGAGCCGATAATCAAGCAGATAAGCGTCATGATCGCAACGACACAACTCTTTCAATCCTTCCTGATAGGTTTTCACCCATTCGAGAGAGAAATGAGCGAGGCTAAGCCCCGAAAGCAGTTCTCTGACTATGGCATAATCGTCTTCATCATCTTCGATAAGAAGAATTCTTATATGATCTTTGTCCATTGGAACGTCACTCCCGTAGCGGACAAGCAAAATAAACACATAGTCAATTAGTTATTGGAAATAAATCCTTGGCGCGACAAGAATCAGTCTGGGAGTTGCTTGCATTGGACTTCCCACATCAACCTGATTTCACACTTTAAGCATGCATCCTGCCTTTACAAGGTTTTTTGATACTTAGTGCGAATCTCACGGGCTATCATGTACCATGGAAGAATCGCGGAGATGTTCAATGCGCCAAATATCGACGTTAATAATGGCCTTGCGGTGGAGATTAGATGGACTAGAACTGTTTATCCCGTGCTCACAGGCTTTCTTAAAGCCCTATCAATTGCTGCCTTCAAATCGCCTATCGAGTATGGTTTGTGTAAAAAGTATCGGGTTGCTCTGAGTAATTACCGGTCATTATGTGCGCTTCATCGTGCCCGCTGACCAGGATCACCGGGATGTGAGGCCGGATTTTTCGCAAGGCCGCCAGGGTCGCCCAGCCGTCCATTCCAGGCATGGTAAGATCGGTGATCACGAAGCGAACCTTGCCGGTGTTTTCTTCGAATAAATTCACAGCTTCGGCCCCGCCCGAAGCCGGAAGGACTTCATAGCCCGTCCGCTTAAGCATGCTCTGGGCCATTTTGCGGACTCCAGGATCATCATCTACCACGAGCACCAATCCTCCTTTCTCCACCGGCCTGGAGGTAAGCGCTTCTTCCTTCATTGGCGGCACTACTTCAAGGGTATGCAAGGGGAAGAAGACCCTAAACACGGCGCCTCGGCCAGGGCCGCTAACAACGGTAATTGCTCCATCATGCGCTCGCGCCAGCCCCAGGATCACCGGCAGCCCAAGACCCCGCCCTGTGAATTTGGTCGAAAAGAACGGGTCAAAGACTTTTCCCTGGGTTGCCACATCCATACCACAGCCTGTATCGGTTACCGAAAGATAGACATATTGTTCCGCCTTTGGCTCCCATTCCAACGGAAAAAACCGCAATCCCTGGATCTCCTCTGCTGCCGTCACTTGTATTGCGACAGTGATGCCGCCTTCATTTTGGTCTATGGCCTCCTCAGCATTTAAAACCAGGTTTGTAAGGATCTGCTTTATATGCAAATTATCTCCAAGGATGATCGGTCTCCGTGGTGGAAAATCGGTCTTTAAATGCACATGCTGAGACATCGATGCGCCGAGAAGCCGGAGAGTTTCCCGGATGGTTTCCACAAGATCCAGGGGGTCTTTCCGCCCGCTGGTTTGACCGAGATACGCGAGCATCAGTTGACTGACCTCAGCCGCCTGACGTGAGGCTTTCATTGATTCAACAAGACTTTCTCGAACGTCTGAGTTTTAGGCAAATCGTACAGGGCCAATTCAAGGTTTCCCATCACTGCGAAAAGCTTGTTGTTAAAATGATGGGCAATAGAGCCGGCCATACGTCCGAGGCTTTCCGCCTTTTCCAGCTTTTGCAGCCGCTGTTCCATCTGAATCTTTTCAGCTTCTGCTCGTTGGCGCTCGGTAATATCACTGAACACGGCCACTGCGCCTTGCAGTTCGCCGTTCTCATCGAGCATCGGTGTGCTCGTATAGGCCACGGGGAAGCTCGTTCCGTCTTTTCGCCAAAACACCTCTGTGTTAACGTGGTGCACCTGGCCGTCTTTGAAAGCCGCGTAGATCGGACATTCTTCCAACCGGTAAGGCGAGCCGTCCGACTTGGTGTGATGGATGAGGTCGTGCTGGGGGAGGCCGATCATTTCCTCCGGTTTATAGCCCATCAGACGCACCGCCTTCGGGTTTAGGAAGGTAGTCCGGCCCTCCAGGTCCAATCCGAAAATTCCATCGCCAACGGAGTTCAACAACAGCTCGTTTTGCCGGTGTGCGCTTGCCAGCATTGCTTCTGCCCGCTTGCGCTCGGTGATGTCGGTGAACATCGCAAAAACACCCATAAACCTGCCATCTTCTTTTCTAATCGGTGTGGCGGAAACTATCGTCCAACATACTCCGCCATCCCTGCGGCGAAAACGACGTTCGTAAGTCTCACTCATACCATTTACGCGATGTGACCACTTATCCTGGTAATCGGGCAGGTCCTCAGCAAACATCAAATGGGCCAGCGGCTTCCCAATGATCTCATTAGGCAGATAGCCAAGCATGTCAGCCATTTTTTGATTCACATCAGTCACAAGATAATCCCCGTCCCCAACGCAGATGCCCTCGTTCGCCGTTTCAAAGATTCGGCGATATTTTCCCTCGCTCTCCTGCAGCGCCTTCCTGTCCCGCTTGCGCTCCACGATTTCCCAGGCGACATCCGCCAGGTAGGAGACGATCGCAACATCGTTTTCGGTGTAATTCCCGGGCTTGTTCCCGATACCGAGGATGGCCACAACACGGCCCGATCTCATAGTGGGCACCACAAGCTCGCGGACGACCTCAGCGTGCCCTTCAGGCATTCCTTTGCGATGCGGCAGCGCCTTGTAATCATTATGGATCACCGGCCTTCTCTCGTGTACACAGTCCACCCAAACTCCTGCCTGGTCAATAGCGTAATGCATTCCTTGCCCTTCAGCCTTGCAGAAATCCTTCACTGTTCGCGTTGACCATGCCTGGAGTGAGAGGGTCTTTTGATCGCTTTCCACAAAGTGATAGAATCCGACAGGACTGTTGGTTAATTCGCCAACCTCATCCAACGTTTTTTGAAGCAGTTCCTCAAGGGAATGCGATCCAGAGAATTCGAACAGGGTTAGATGCAGACGGGCAACTTCCTCCGCTTGGATGCGCTCGGTAATGTCAACAATAGTCCCTGTGGCTGCCGGTCTTCCTTTATAAACGCTTGTGGCCCCGTAAACCTCCACGTGGAATATCTGTCCGTTTTTCTTGAGCCCCCTGAAGGTGTAATGAACTGACTCGACTTCGCCGAATGCTCGCCTTCTGACATGTTCTTCGACCGTAGCCAAGTCAGCCGCGTAGACCAGGTTTTTGAAAGGCATGTCGCTCATACATTCCTCGACAGTGTAGCCGAACAGTTGAGCGAACTTGGGATTTACATACTTGAAAACCCCATCCTGTATGAGATAGACGCCTGCAAGTCCTTGCTCTGCAAAGCTCTTGAACTTGTTTTCAGATTCAAGGAGCGTCACTTCAGCCTGTTTCCGCTCGACTATTTCCACTTGAAGCTCTTCATAGGCTGTTTCGAGTTCCTCTGTGCGTTCCCGGACAAGGTCTTCCAGACGGTTGCGGTAATTCTGAAGCTCTCGCTCGGATTTTTTTCTTGCGATTGAGTAGCGGATGGAGCGCTCAAGCAGATCAGCGGTCAACTGGGCCTTAACGAGATAATCGGCGGCTCCGGACCGTACTGCCTCCATGTCCACTCCATGGTCCCTTTGGCCCGTGAGGAAGATGATCGGCTTGCCGCAGCCTGCTCTCGTCGCCTCGCGTATAAGTTCAAGCCCGTTGCGAGACCCGAGCCGATAGTCAAGCAGATAGACATCATGATCGGCACGGCACAACTCTTTCAATCCCTCCTGGTAGGTTTGCACCCATTCTAGAGAGAAATCCTCGAGGCTAAGACCCGAAAGCAGTTCTCTGACTAAGACATAATCGTCTTCATCGTCTTCGATCAGAAGAATTCTTATATGATCTTTGTCCATTGAAACGTTATTTCCCATGTGGCGGTTTCCTATCAGCGGCAGATAAATGAGCTGAGCTGTTGCCCAGTCATCACAGGCATATTCCAGTCTGAGACGATCAGGTCAACTTTATTGGACTCCAAAAGCTTGAGCGCCTCTACGCCATCTTCGGCTTCTATTACCTCCTGGAATTGAAGATCTTTCAGAATTTTTCGTACGATGCGTCGCATTGTAGAAAAATCATCCACAACCATAGCTACCAAATCCTTATATGCCAGTGAGTCCGATCCAGTCCTTTCTGCAGCTTCCTTTGCCAGGGCATGGTTTTCATTTGTGCCTGAAGCACCCAAGACCATGCGAAACAAAGCAGCTGAGTCATTTTCGATTGGCGACTGCAACTTCGGGCGCATACTGATTATCGAGTCTGGTCGAGAGCTCCGTTCCCATCCTCCGGGGTTTCCTCATCCAGAACTCGGCGCACTGTAGTTGCAAGATCTCTGATTACGAAGGGTTTCATCAATATTTCCCGAAAACCATTTAATCTTTCCTTTTCCGGTGTGAGAAGTTCACTTAACCCGGAGCAAAGGATGATTGGGGTATCAGGGCGTATCCCAATTATCGCTGCAGCAAGATCTGCCCCGGTCATCTGAGGCATTGTCTGATCCGTGAGAATAAGATCGAATTTCTGTGGCTGCGATCTGAAGGCCTCCAAAGCATCTACGCTGCTCAACCTGGATACGACCTCATAGCCCAGATGCTCGAGAATTTCTGTCGCGAGATCCACTAGTACCTGTTCATCATCGACAAAGAGAATCGTTTCATCCCCTTTCGGAAGACGAAGCTTTTGGCCTGTCTCTGCTGGCGCATCTTGGGATGAAAAGGTGAGGTATTTTCCTTCCTGGTCCCCAACTTTTTGCACTGCCTGACTCATTACCTTTGCTTGCTCCGCCATGGATCTGCCTCCATTAGGCCTAAAGGGACAGCTGAAATTGGAAGTGCAAGGAGAATTCAGTCGCACTCCAGGATATCGTTCATCAGGCTTGGTATCAGCTGCCGCAGAACCTCAAGATTTGCGCTGCGATATTTTCAAGTGAAACGACACGGTCTACAGCCTTGCGGGAAACATGCCTTCACGGCGCCAGCCCAAGATTGTGTACTTCCGCCATAAGCTTTCTCGTGTCTATAGGTTTGACTAGATACGAGGTGGCGCCGCCGTAGTAAAAAGCATCGACCACCGTTTTGGGATCGCCAAGGGCGGTAATCATGATCACTTTCACTTCGTTCGAACCTTTGACATCCAAGCGCTTCTCCATTTCCCGTATCCGACAGAGAGCCTCCTGTCCGTCCATGTTAGGCATCATGATGTCCATGCAGACCAAGTCAAAAGGACGTTTCTCCTCCCGTGCCAGTCTGAAGGCATGCACTGCCTCCTCCCCATCTACAACAATGTCACAATCACCAAGGGGGAACAGAATTTCCTTCAGAACGCGGCGAGCAGTGAAGTCGTCCTCTGCGATAAGTATTCTCATGATCTCATCTCCTGCATCTGTATCAGTCGAACATTTTCCCAATTGAATTCCGAAAGAGTTGCCCCGAAATTCTCAAATTCTTGTTCAATCTTTGAAACCAACTGGTCGTATCGGCCGCCATCACCCCTTCTTACGGCAAGTTGAAACCGGAAAATCTCGTCCACCAGCTTTTCCGCACCGATTTTGGCAGCCATGCCCCTTAACTCACCGGCTATCCTGTCCAGTAGTAAGGACTCCTCGCCTGAGGAGATTATTTCCCGCAGCTTCCGGATGTTAAGCCAACCGTCTTCGAGCAAAAGTTGAGTGGAGCGAAGCACGCCCGCAAGTTCCCCCGTTGCATACTTCAAAGCGGTCTGCGCGTTGAAAATCTCGGAGGAAAAAGGTTTTAGAGGTGGCCCAGGCTCCAATCTCAAACAGCGTTTCCGATCATTCGGTGCGATATGAATATCGGCAGCGGCTATGGGTATTTCAGAGCAAACGCGGAACCTGGCCGTAAAGTGGAAAATGCTTCCCGCCCGTTGCCGATTTTCACACCAGATGCCCCCACCCATCATTCTTACAAGCTTTTTCGATATGCTCAAGCCCAGTCCTGCGCCTCCATGCCTGCGCGTGCTAGAACCGTCCACTTGAGTGAAAGGTTCGAAGATATCCTCCATCCTGTCCGCGGGAATTCCGATCCCGGAATCCTCGACTGAAAAATGGAGTAGAGTCTCTTGATCGGTTTTTTCTTCCACGCTCACCGTGACCTCCACTTTTCCGGTCTCCGTAAACTTGATAGCGTTTCCCGCCACATTCAGCAGCACTTGGATAAGGCATCCGGCATCTCCCATAAGCTGGCTGGGGCAAGCCGGTATGATCGACCAGAGAAGTTCAATGCCTTTCCCCTTTGCTTGAAGTGCCAGAGGTTTCATTGCAGAGTCAATGACACGATGCAGACTCATCTCGGCCTCTTCGATCTTTGTTTTCCCTGCCTCAATCCTGGAAAAGTTAAAGATCTCCTCAATCAGCCTGAGAAGCAGTGTCGCTGAAGTTTGCGCGAGTTCCAGGTATTCACGCTGCGATTCATTTAATTGGGTATCCAGCGCTAACCCCAACATTCCTATAACTCCGTTCATGGGAGTTCGCATTTCATGAGTCATGTTGGCCAAAAATTCAGTTTTAGCCCGGTTTGCAGCTTCGGCGTCCTCTTTGGCAACCCGCAGGGGTGCTTCAGCTTGCTTGAGTTTGAGGGCTTCCTTTTCAAGCTCTCCAGTTTTTAACTTCCAGATCTTCATACGAAGGCTTATTCTCCATCAGCACCCCCCCAACGCCGGCCACGAAAAAGCAATCGGCAGTCTCATCCCACCAATTCCTTGATGGCTTTCAGCAACTCATTGCGGCCAAAAGGCTTGGTAAAAGTGCGAGATGCCCCGAGTTTGCGGGCAAGGATCAGATAATCCTTCGGCCCAATGCTGCCACCACCCGATACCGCAATGATCTTGATGTCCGGGAAATCCCGCCTGAGATCCATGATCACAGCCAGCCCTTCCATTTAGGCATGACGATATCCGAGATCACAAGATCTACCTGCGTACTTTCGCAGATCTTTAATCCTCTTTGCCATCGGAGGCCACCAGCACTTCGTATCCGGCCCGATCAAGAATCTTGTGCAGCAGGACCTGTATCTGGACATCATCATCAATTACAAGTATACGAGGCATCCTCGCTCCTTTTTAGTCGAACAGGGCTACATCTCCCGATTCTTCGGCCTTTTTTCGCAACGAATCCAGAACCCTTCTTTCTTCGTGACCTATATTCGGGTGACGTGTGAAAGGAATGCCTTTAAGAAAGACTTCGCTCGTATCTGTGTGGAAGTATATCCTTCTGGCTTGGCGCCCCCCAAGGTCCTGGCTGACGACTCTGATGGCCTCCATTTCCAGAACTCCAGGACAAACTCGGAGTTCTTAGCGCCCATCCCGTTTTCGGGAGAGACAGCCCGAAGAACATGTGCCCCCCCAAAAACCTTTGCGACCAAATGCTGTCTTTCACCCCCGAGTGTCATGACCTTATTGATCAACAACTCCATGGCATTTATGGCATATCGGGCCACATTGTCAAAGTGCTGAAGGTCAGCCTTTCCCGGCAGCAGGATGTGGTTCATACCCCCAATGGACACCACATGGTCATAGAGGCAGACGGCCACACAGGAACCGAGAAGAGTATCGATGACGGTGGGTTCCTTGCTGGCATGAAATCCACCGATGTGAATGCTGATTCTCTTCTTCACTTCATCGGACCATTGGCAGTTCGAAACTTTTAAGTTCTGCATTGCATTTAGGTCGGTTCTGTTCGGGGAAGTCTCGACGTTGAAAGAAGAACTACAAAACACTTACATGCATTCACTAAAACTCGATAGAGTTGAGGTAGGATCTCAGATTGACCTTCTCTTGCTTCAATCCCAGCTTTGTTCGAAGGCGATAGCGGTGGGTCATGACAGTATTTAAAGAGACACCGAGTATCGAAGCGATCTCCTTGTTTCTCTTGCCGGCCTTGATAAGATTTGCAACCTGGATCTCCATTGAGCTGATATGGGCATGCTTAAGCGACAGATTCTTCAGAAACGGAGAACAGATTTCCAAAAGATTTGTCTCCAGGACATCAATGTGCGCCTTATACTCTTCGCGGAGATCTCCATTTTTCAACTTCTCCACGTAGGGAAGAATCAGCTCCTTTACATTGGAGACAACATCTGCGCCGAGTTTATCCTTTTCTTCTCTGCCCGCTGAAGGAGCACTCCCATGGCAACATTGAGTTCCCGGAGTTCCCTTTGCATCTTCCGTTCGCGATCAATCCGTTCCATCTTTGCTTTGAATTCCGGCAACTGGAATGGTTTTGCTATGAAGTCAGACGCTCCAGCCTTTATGATGTCGCTGTAAGTATAGGCATCCGTGTGGCCGGTCATCATGATCGTATCGAGTCCTGGTTCGATTTCAAGAATCTCACCGAGCAGTTGCAGGCCATCGATGCCCGCCATTTGGATATCTGAGATGACTAGCTCGAAGCCGTTTCGTTTTAATACTTCCATTGCTTTAGTGGGATCGGTGGTGCTCTCGCAGGAATAACCGGAGGATCGCAAAAATTTAGTCAGGAAGACACAAATTTCCTGTTCATCATCAACTACCAGGACCCTTTTAATTTCCCTTTCCAAATCAGTCCCCCTTTTTAGCCTCCATAATTTTTCGGACCGCCTCGGATATTTGCCGCATGTTATAAGGCTTCATCAGGAGCCCCATGCCAGGCGCTTTCAAGCTGTCAGGGGTAAGTTTTTCACTAAACCCGGTGCAAAGCAGGAGCGGAATATCAGGCCGAATCCTAATATTTCCCTGGCAAAATCGAGCCCCGTCAGTTTGGGCATAGTATAATCGGTGATGACCAGGTCGAACTCGTCCGGGCTCGAACGGAAAACCTCAAGCGCTTTCACACTATCTGTTTGAGAGGTGACTTTGTAGCCCAGGCGCTTCAGGATACTGGTTCCCATTTCCATAATGGCCGGTTCGTCATCCACGAACAATAACCTTCTGAACCGCGTTGCAGCGGACCGTCAACTTGCCTGGTTCCTTCAGATTGGGCATCAAGCCGTGGGATGTAGATAGAAAACCGTGTGCCTTTTCCAGGTTCGCTTCGTACGGTAATTGCCCCTTCGTGCCGTCTGACTATTCCGCTTACGACCGCGAGCCCCAGGCCGGTTCCCTTTCCCACCTCTTTGGTGGTAAAATATAGGTCGAAGATTCGTTCCATGGTCTCTGCATCCATTCCACATCCGGTATCTGAAACTTCCAATCTCAGGTATGGCCCGGGCTTGAGATCAAAGATGTACTGATCGGCCAAATCGCTTTCGCTAAGATCTACGGGGGACAGGCGAACTTCCAGAATGCCCTTGCCATCCATTGCATGTAATGCATTGGTGCAAAGGTTCATCAATACCTGGTGGATTTGAGTTGGATCGGCCAGCGCCAAACCCTCCCCGGATATTTTGCCTTACTTCAATCGAGGTGGGGAGCGAAGAGCGCAAAAGCTTCAGGGCCTCTTTGATAATCGAACTTATATCGATCGGTATTCTTTGCTCCTCTTCAGTAGAACGGGAAACCGCCAGAATTTGCTTGACCAGTTCCTTGGCCCTAAGAGATGCATTGAGCACCTGCTCCAAACTTTCTCGCATTGGACTGGACGGAGGAAGTTCAAGCAACTCCATTTCCGTGTAGCCTATAATAGGCTGCAGTATATTGTTGAAATCGTGGGCTATGCCTCCGGCAAGCATACCGATGGCTTCCACTTTCTGTGATTGGCGGAGTTGTGCTTCGAGCTTTTC
>CAVRZU010000276.1:0-5315 GCA_963725365.1 uncultured delta proteobacterium
TTGAGGTTTATCGAATTGAAAGCGTCGGTCGGAGAAAGACAGTAGAAACAGCAAGAACGACTACAAACATGAGGGCATGCAAGTGAATGCATCTACCCGTTGGATGAAAGCCTCTCTGACCGTGATGCTCCTGGCCCTGCTGCTTGGCGGCGGGTGGTTTTACCGCGTCCAGGAACAGACGATGCGGCAGCAGAACGAGACGGATCTGTCTGCCATCGTGCGACTCAAGGCGCAGCAAATCAAGGCTTGGAGAGAAGAGCGGTTAGGAGACGCTGCCGTACTGCAGGAAAACCCTCTCTTTGTCCGGGAGGTGGCAGGCTTTCAGGCCGATCCGCGTGACAAGAATACCATGGAGATCCGCGCCCTCTTCCACAGTCTCTCGGAGCACTACAGCTACGCCGACGTACTGCTGGTGGATCCGGACGGGCGCGCCTGAGCCTGAGTGGACAAACTGAGGTCCACAGCGGATACGCTTCAGCCCTTGCCGCCGCACTGCGTGACCGCAAACCTGTATTCGTCGACCTGTACACCGAGGCGCAAGACCCGACACCCCGTATTTCCGTTATCGCACCGCTTTTCACAGGCGTGGAGCAGGCGCCAAAGCCCGTTGGCGCGGTGATTCTGGTTTGCGATGCCTCCCAGTTCCTCTACCCCGCGATCCAGTCCTGGCCCACTCCCACAAAGACCGCGGAGACGTTGCTTGTCCGGCGTGACGGCGACCATGTGCTTTTTCTGAACGACCTGCGCCACCAGCCTGACACGGCGCTGAAACTGCGCATTCCCCTGAGCCGAACGGACGTGCCCACGGTGATGGCCGTGCTGGGCCATGAGGGCGTTGTGATGGGTAAGGACTACCGCGGTGTCAACGTTTTATCGGTTATCCTGCCCGTTTCCGGCTCGCCCTGGTACATGGTGGCCAAGATAGATGCGGCCGAGGTCTTCGCCGAATGGCGCTTCCGTTCCGCCCTCATCCTGGTGCTGCTTATGGGTCTGGTGGGGATGATGGTCCTATTGGGACTCGTTGTAAGGCAGCAGGAGCGAAAGAACCAATACCGGGAGCTTTACCAGTCCGAATTCTCACTGCGCGCTAGCGTGGAGCGCCATAGCATAACATTGAAAGCCATCGGCGACGCCGTAATTGCGACTGACGCCGTGGGCAGGGTGGAACTGCTGAATCCCGTGGCCGAGATACTCACAGGCTGGAGCAATGAGGAGGCCCGCGGCAAGCTGTTGGGGGAGGTCTTCCACATCGTCAACGAACATACGCGGGCGGAGGTTGCAAACCCCGTGACCAGCGTTCTGAAGGAAGGTGTAGTAGTGGGCCTGGCTAACCACACCCTGCTGATAGCCAGGGACGGCGTCGAACGCCCCATAGTCGACAGCGGCGCGCCCATCCGGGCCGAAGACGGAACGCTCATCGGGGTAGTCCTGGTATTCAGAGACCAAAGCGTGGAAAGGAGGGCGCAACGTTTGACCCAGATGCGGCTGGACCTGATCGAGTACGCCGTCGCCCACACATTTGATGAACTCTTGACAAAAACCTTGGATGAAGTCGGCGAATTCCTGGACAGCCCCATCGGGTTTTACCACTTTGTGAAAAACGACCAAAAGACCCTTTCCCTGCAGCAATGGTCCACTCGCACTTTGAAGGAGTTCTGCCGGGCCGAGGGCGAAGACCTGCACAACAGCATCGGATCAGGCTGGCGTATGGGTGGACTGCGTAAGAGAGAGAAAGTCGGTAATACACAACGATTACCGTTCCCTGGAACATAAGAAGGGGATGCCGGAAGGACACGCCGAGGTCGTTCGCGAGTTGGTGGCCCCCGTGATGAGGGAGGGCAAGGTCGTCGCGATCCTGGGCGTGGGCAACAAGCCGGTGGACTACACGGAAAAGGACGCTGAAACTGTATCCTACCTTGCCGATGTGACGTGGGAAATCGTCGAGCGCAAGCGGGCCGAAGCGGAAAGAGTCAAACTCGAAGCCCAAAACCGGCAACTGCAAAAGGCTGAAAGCCTTAGCCGTATGGCCGGGGCTATTGCGCATCTTTTCGACAACCATCTCGCTGTGGCGATGGGCAACCTTGAGCTGGCTCTCATGGATTTGTCCGGGGATGCCGCAATCCGGGGGAGCCTGATCGAAGCAATGCGGGCTGTCCGTCGTTCCTCGGAGGTTAGCGGGCTGATGCTGACCTATCTTGGCCAGACGCGCAGACAAGGGCGAACTGCTTGACCTTGCGGATGTTTGCCGCCAAAATCTGTCGATGTTCCAGGATGCAATGCCTGAAGGCATTGCCCTTGAGACCGATCTGCTGTCCTTCGGGCCGGTTGTCCGTGCCCATCCCAAGCAGATGCAGCAAGTCCTGACCAACCTGATCACCAACAGCCGGGAATCCATTGGGCACGGTCCAGGAACAGTCACCTTGGCGACAAGAATCATTCCAGCCTCAGAACTCCCCAAATCCAACCTGGCGCCCATCGATTGGAAGCCCGCAGCCGACCTCTTTTCCTGCCTGGAAGTGACGGATACGGGTTGCGGAATGGCAGAAGATGAACTGGATAAGGTTTTCGATCCCTTTTATACTACCAAATTCACCGGTCGCGGACTGGGCCTGGCCGTAGTCCTTGGAATCGTGAAAACCTTGGGTGGCGCGATTTGTCTGGAGAGCAAGAAGAATCAGGGGAGCATCTTTCGCGTCTTTTTGCCGCTGGTCACCGATGAGCTTCCCGGGTCATCTGAAAAGGCGACAGAAGCTCACCAGACAAGGCAAGGCGGCACGGTGCTGATAGTGGAGGACCAGGACCCAGTGCGGAAAATGTCTGTATTAATGCTCAAACGACTGGGCTATGAGGTCCTTGAGGCTTCGGGCGGGGCCGAGGCTGTAGAGTTGTTCCGAGAAAACCCTGATCAGGTCCGCTTAGTGATCACCGATCTTACCATGCCCGGAATGGACGGGTGGGAGACCCTCGTTGCGCTGCGAAAAATTCGGCCGTACATCCCGGTGATCCTGGTCAGTGGGCACGATGAGGCACAAGCGATGGGAAGAGATTGTCCCGAACAGCCTAATGTCTTTTTACACGAGCCATACTTGAAGGGCGATTTGGAGTCAGCCATTGATGCGGCATTGAAAAAGGCAGCGAGCACGGGATAAACAGTTCTTGGTCCATAGAATCTCCATCGGAAAGCCACGATAAACACCTGTGTTTGACAATAGATACCCTCCCGAAGTACTGGGCAGGGTACCACCAGTCGAAATTCAAATCGAAAACGAAATTTATGCCAAAAGACTTTATAATTCAACTACTTGGCGCTATCCATCAAAATTTTACCGCACAGTAGTGATCGAATTTTAGTGAATGCATGTAAGTGTTTTGTCACTCTTCTTTCATCGTCACGCCCTACGCAAAAATTGACGACTTAAGCGCTAACTGCATTTCATACATAACTCACAAGAAATGCAGCCGTGGCCTATCCTGGAGAGCGACCCAGTTTTCCTTGCACTCCTGATTTGCAACTATCCCTTCAGGCCTAATGGAGGCAAACCCATGGCGGAGAAAGCTAAGGTAATAAGTCAAGCAGTGCAAAAAGTTGCAGCCCGGGAAGGTAAATACCTCACCTTCTCATTGGACCGGGAGGAATACGGAATAGGAATCGTCAAGGTCGAGGAAATCATTGGCATGATGCGAATTACACCTATTCCGCAGACCCCTGAGCATGTGAAAGGCGCCATCAATCTGAGGGGAAAAATAATCCCCGTTATAGACCTTCGGAGTCGATTCGGAATGACTTCGGTAGATTATACGGAACTGACCTGTATTGTAGTGGTGGCGACCGATGCGGCCAAAGGCAGGATGCACATTGGAATCATTGTGGATTCCGTATCGGAGGTCGTCAACATCAATGCTTGCGATATAGAGGATACCCAGGCTTTCTGCACGACCCTAAACACCGATTACATATTGGGAGTGGCAAAAACACCAGGGAACGTAAAAATTCTTCTTGATATCGACAAGGTGCTCGGCATTGATAAACAGATCCTCTTCCTGGAAGTCGCATAGCAACATGTATGGTTAAAGGAGTAGTGATTATGAATTTGTTTCGCAATCTGAGAATTGAAGCCAAATTCATTGGCGCATTCGTGATCGTTGCATCAATTGCCGCTGTTGTAGGTTTGATCGGCATAAGGGACATGTCCGCTATAAATGACATGGCGGATAAGATTTACAACAAGGAACTGCTGGGAATGTCTCATATTAAACAGGCAAACCTCAATCTGCTTTTTCTCATACGGGAGGAAAAGAATATAATGCTCTCATCTTCCGAAGAGGAGCGCCAAAAGTTTTTAGAGCAATCGAACCAGTATGAGGTATTGCTATTAAAAAGCCTGGAACAGGCGAAACCTCTTTTTTATACGGAAAAAGGAAAAGAGCTTTTCAGAAAGTTGGAGAAAGCGTGGGAAGAAAACAAATCCGCCCACAAACAGATCGTCGATCTCGCCATGAAACAAAATCCGGCGGACCAGAGAGCTTCTATTGATCTTTCAAATGGGTTGGGGCGGCAGAAGCGCCATGTTCTCGACGACATTATTTCAGAACTTGTCCAACTCAAAGCAGATAATGCGAGGAACGCATCTGTTGAAAGCTCTCAAATATATTCGTCAAGCCGTACTTTCATGATAATTCTTTCGATAGCGTGTTTTTTGATCGGCATTGGCCTTGGCACTCTTATGACTCTTAGTATCACCAGGCCAATCAAACGTATTATTGACGGGCTATCCGAAGGCGCTGACCAGGTTAGTGATGCTTCCGGCCAGGTTGCATCCGCCAGCCAGGAACTAGCCGAAGGAGCATCCGAGCAGGCGGCGGCCATCGAAGAAACCTCTTCGTCTCTTCGAGGAAATGTCTTCGATGACAAAACAGAACGCGGATAACGCACGTCAGGCCGAACAGTTGATGGCAAGCACAAAAGAGTCGGGATCTCGCTCCACTCAGATGATGGATAAACTGACCACTTCCATGGGTGAGATTTCCAAGGCAAGCGAGGAGACCTCGAAGATTATCAAGACAATCGACGAAATAGCTTTCCAGACCAACCTGCTTGCTCTCAACGCGGCAGTGGAGGCAGCGCGTGCGGGAGAAGCCGGGGCCGGTTTTGCCGTTGTCGCCGATGAGGTCAGGAATCTGGCCATGAGGGCGGCCGAAGCTGCAAAGAATACCGCCGATCTCATCGAAGGGACGGTCAACAAAGTCAAAGATGGTTCAGATCTGGTTGAACAGACAGAAAAGGAATTCCATGCAGTTGCGCTTAATTTGGAGCG
>CAVRZU010000277.1:0-11821 GCA_963725365.1 uncultured delta proteobacterium
GTGAGTCCGATCCAGTCCTTTCTGCAGCTTCCTTTGCCAGGGCATGGTTTTCATTTGTGCCTGAAGCACCCAAGACCATGCGAAACAAAGCAGCTGAGTCATTTTCGATTCGCGACTGCAACTTCGGGCGCATACTGATATCGAGTCTGGTCGAGAGCTCCGTTCCATCCTCCGGGATTTCCTCGTCCAGAACTCGGCGCACTGTAGTTGCAAGATCTATGATTACGAAGGGTTTCATCGATATTTCCCGAAAACCATTTAATCTTTCCTTTTCCGGTGTGATGAAGTTCACTAAACCCGGAGCAAAGGAATAATAGGGTATCAGGGCGTATCCCAATTATCGCTGCAGCAAGATTTGCCCCGGTCATCTGAGGCATTGTCTGATCCATGAGAATAAGATCGAATTTCTGTCGCTACGATCTGAAGCCTCCAAAGCATCTACGCTGCTCAACCTGGATACGACCTCATAGCCCAGATGCTCGGAATTTCTGTCGCGAGATCCGCTAGTGCCTGTTCATCATCGACAAGAGAATCGTTTCATCCCCTTTCGGAAGACGAAGTTTTTGGCCTGCTCTGCTGGCGCATCTTGGGATGAAAAGGTGAGGTATTTTCCTTCCTGCATCCCAACTTTTTGCACTGCCTCATCATTACCTTGCTTGCTCCGCCATGGATCTGCCTCCATTAGGCCTAAAGGGACGCTGAAATTGGAAGTGCAAGGAGAATTCAGTCGCACTCCAGGATATCGTTCATCAGGCTTGGTATGAGCTGCCGCAGAACCTCAAGATTTGCGCTGCGATATTTTAAGTGAAACGACACGGTCTACAGCCTTGCGGGAAACATGCCTTCACGGCCCAGCCCAAGATTGTGTACTTCCGCCATAAGCTTTCTCGTGTCTATAGGTTTGACTAGATACGAGGTGGCGCCGCCGTAATAAAGCGCATCGACCACCGTTTTCGGATCGCCAAGGGCGGTAATCATGATCACTTTCACTTCGTTCAAACCTTGACATCCAGGCGCTCTCCACTTCCCGTATCCGACAGAGAGCCTCCTGTCCGTCCATGTTAGGCATCATGATGCCCATGCAGACCAAGTCGAAAGGACTTTCTCCTCCCGTGCCAGTCTGAAGGCATGCACTGCCTCCTCCCCATCTACGACGATGTCACAATCACCAAGGGGGAACAAATGTCCTTCAGAACGCGGCGAGCAGTGAAGTCGTCCTCTGCGATAAGTATTCTCATGATCTCATCTCCTGCATCTGTATCAGTCGAACATTTTCCCAATTGAATTCCGAAAGAGTTGCCCCGAAATTCTCAAATTCTTGTTCAATCTTTGAAACCAACTGGTCGTATCGGCCGCCATCACCCCTTCTTACGGCAAGTTGAAACCGGAAAATCTCGTCCACCAGCTTTTCCGCACCGATCTTGGCAGCCATGCCCCTTAACTCACCGGCTATCCTGTCCAGTAGTAAGGACTCCTCGCCTGAGGAGATTATTTCCCGCAGCTTCCGGATGTTAAGCCAACCGTCTTCGAGCAAAAGTTGAGTGGAGCGAAGCACGCCCACTAGTTCCCCCGTTGCATACTTCAAAGCGGTCTGCGCGTTGAAAATATAGGAGGAAAAAGGTTTTAGAGGTGGCCCAGGCTCCAATCTCAAACAGCGTTTCCGATCATTCGGTGCGATATGAATATCGGCAGCGGCTATGGGTATTTCAGAGCAAACGCGGAACCTGGCCGTAAAGTGGAAAATGCTTCCCGCCCGTTGCCGATTTTCACACCAGATGCCCCCACCCATCATTCTTACAAGCTTTTTCGATATGCTCAAGCCCAGTCCTGCGCCTCCATGCCTGCGCGTGCTAGAACCGTCCACTTGAGTGAAAGGTTCGAAGATATGTACCTCCATCCTGTCCACGGGAATTCCAATCCCGGAATCCTCGACTGAAAAATGGAGTAGAGTCTCTTGATCGGTTTTTTCTTCCACGCTCACCGTGACCTCCACTTTTCCGGTCTCCGTAAACTTGATAGCGTTTCCCGCCACATTCAGCAGCACCTGGATAAGGCATCCGGCATCTCCCATAAGCTGGCTGGGGCAAGCCGGTATGATCGACCAGAGAAGTTCAATGCCTTTCCCCTTTGCTTGAAGTGCCAGAGGTTTCATTGCAGAGTCAATGACACGATGCAGACTCATCTCGGCCTCTTCGATCTTTGTTTTCCCTGCCTCAATCCTGGAAAAGTTAAAGATCTCCTCAATCAGCCTGAGAAGCAGTGTCGCTGAAGTTTGCGCGAGTTCCAGGTATTCACGCTGCGATTCATTTAATTGGGTATCCAGCGCTAACCCCAACATTCCTATAACTCCGTTCATGGGAGTTCGCATTTCATGAGTCATGTTGGCCAAAAATTCAGTTTTAGCCCGGTTTGCAGCTTCGGCGTCCTCTTTGGCAACCCGCAGGGGTGCTTCAGCTTGCTTGAGTTTGAGGGCTTCCTTTTCAAGCTCTCCAGTTCTAACTTCCAGATCTTCATACGAAGGCTTACTCTCCATCAGCACCCCCCCAACGCCGGCCACGAAAAAGCAATCGGCAGTCTCATCCCACCAATTCCTTGATGGCTTTCAGCAACTCATTGCGGCCAAAAGGCTTGGTAAAAGTGCGAGATGCCCCGAGTTTGCCGGCCAGGATCAGATAATCCTTCGGCCCAATGCTGCCACCACCCGATACCGCAATGATCTTGATGTCCGGGAAATCCGCCTGGGATCCATGATCACAGCCAGCCCTTCCATTTCAGGCATGACGATATCCGAGTCGCCAGATCTACCTGCGTACTTTCGCAGATCTTTAATCCTCTTTTGCCATCGGAGGCCACCAGCACTTCGTATCCGGCCCGATCAAGAATCTTGTGCAGCAGGACCTGTATCTGGACATCATCATCAATTACAAGTATACGAGGCATCCTCGCTCCTTTTTAGTCGAACAGGGCTACATCTCCCGATTCTTCGGCCTTTTTTCGCAACGAATCCAGAACCCTTCTTTCTTCGTGACCTATATTCGGGTGACGTGTGAAAGGAATGCGTTTAAGGAAGACTTCGCTCGTATCTGTGTGGAAGTATATCCTTCTCGCTATGGCGCCCCCCAAGGTCCTGGCTGACGACTTCTGATGGCCTCCATTTCCAGGAACTCCAGGACAAACTCGGAGTTCTTAGCGCCCATCCCGTTTTCGGGAGAGACGACCCGAAGAACATGTGCCCCCCCAAAAACCTTTCCGACCAAATGCTGTCTTTCACCCCCGAGTGTCATGACCTTATTGATCAACAACTCCATGGCATTTATGGCATATCGGGCCACATTGTCAAAGTGCTGAAGGTCAGCCTTTCCCGGCAGCAGGATGTGGTTCATACCCCCAATGGACACCACATGGTCATAGAGGCAGACGGCCACACAGGAACCGAGAAGAGTATGGATGACGGTGGGTTCCTTGCTGGCATGAAATCCACCGATGTGAATGCTGATTCTCTTCTTCACTTCATCGGACCATTGGCAGTTCGAAACTTTTAAGTTCTGCATTGCATTTAGGTCGGTTCTGTTCGGGGAAGTCTCGACGTTGAAAGAAGAACTACAAAACACTTACATGCATTCACTAAAACTCGATAGAGTTGAGGTAGGATCTCAGATTGACCTTCTCTTGCTTCAATCCCAGCTTTGTTCGAAGGCGATAGCGGTGGGTCATGACAGTATTTAAAGAGACACCGAGTATCGAAGCGATCTCCTTGTTTCTCTTGCCGGCCTTGATAAGATTTGCAACCTGGATCTCCATTGAGCTGATATGGGCATGCTTAAGCGACAGATTCTTCAGAAACGGAGAACAGATTTCCAAAAGATTTGTCTCCAGGACATCAATGTGCGCCTTATACTCTTCGCGGAGATCTCCATTTTTCAACTTCTCCACGTAGGGAAGAATCAGCTCCTTTACATTGGAGACAACATCTGCGCCGAGTTTATCCTTTTCTCTCTCTGCCCGCTGAAGGAGCACTCCCATGGCAACATTGAGTTCCCGGAGTTCCCTTTGCATCTTCCGTTCGCGATCAATCCGTTCCATCTTTGCTTTGAATTCCGGCAACTGGAATGGTTTTGCTATGAAGTCAGACGCTCCAGCCTTTATGATGTCGCTGTAAGTATAGGCATCCGTGTGGCCGGTCATCATGATCGTATCGAGTCCTGGTTCGATTTCAAGAATCTCACCGAGCAGTTGCAGGCCATCGATGCCCGCCATTTGGATATCTGAGATGACTAGCTCGAAGCCGTTTCGTTTTAATACTTCCATTGCTTTAGTGGGATCGGTGGTGCTCTCGCAGGAATAACCGGAGGATCGCAAAAATTTAGTCAGGAAGACACAAATTTCCTGTTCATCATCAACTACCAGGACCCTTTTAATTTCCCTTTCCAAATCAGTCCCCCTTTTTAGCCTCGAGAATCTTTCGGACCGCCTCGGATATTTGCCGCATGTTATAAGGCTTCATCAGGAGCCCCATGCCAGGCGCTTTCAAGCTGTCAGGGGTAAGTTTTTCACTAAACCCGGTGCAAAGCAGGAGCGGAATATCAGGCCGAATCCGCAACACTTCCCTGGCAAAATCGAGCCCTGTCAGTTTGGGCATAGTATAATCGGTGATGACCAGGTCGAACTCGTCCGGGCTCGAACGGAAAACCTCAAGCGCTTTCACACTATCTGTTTGAGAGGTGACTTTGTAGCCCAGGCGCTTCAGGATACTGGTTCCCATTTCCATCACGGCCGGTTCGTCATCTACGAACAATATCCTTTCCGAACCGCGTTGCAGCGGACCGTCAACTTGCATGGTTGCTTCAGATTGGGCATCAAGCCTTGGGATGAAGATAGAAAACGTTGAGCCTTTTCCAGGTTCGCTTCGTACGGTAATGGCCCCTTCGTGCCGTCTGACTATTCCGTTTACGACCGCGAGCCCCAGGCCGGTTCCCTTTCCCACCTCTTTGGTGGTAAAATATGGGTCGAAGATCCGCTCCATGGTCTTTGCATCCATTCCACACCCGGTATCTGAAACCTTCAATCTCAGGTATGGCCCGGGTTTAAGATCAAAGATATACTGATCGGCCAAATCGCTTTCGCTAAGATCTACAGGGGACAGGCGAACTTCCAGAATGCCCTTGCCATCCATTGCATGTGATGCATTGGTGCAAAGGTTCATCAATACCTGGTGGATTTGAGTTGGATCGGCCAGCGCCAAACCCTTCCGGATATTTTGCCTTACTTCTATCGAGGTGGGGAGCGAAGAGCGCAAAAGCTTCAGGGCCTCTTTGATAATCGAACTTATATCGATCGGTATTCTTTGCTCCTCTTCAGTAGAACGGGAAACCACCAGAATTTGCTTGACCAGTTCCTTGGCCCTAAGAGATGCATTGAGCACCTGCTCCAAACTTTCTCGCATTGGACTGGACGGAGGAAGTTCAAGCAACTCCATTTCCGTGTAGCCTATAATAGGTTGCAGTATATTGTTGAAATCGTGCGCTATGCCTCCGGCAAGCATACCGATGGCTTCCACTTTCTGTGATTGGCGGAGTTGTGCTTCGAGCTTCACCTGGCTGGTGATGTCCCGGTGGGTGCCCACATAGTTCATGATAGCCCCGGACTGGTCCCGGACGGGAGATGCCGTGGCCTCGACTTCGTACATCGAGCCGTCTTTTTTCCTGTTAGTGATACGTCCCGACCATGCATGGCCTTCGGTGAGCGTTTTCCGGATATCCCTGTAAAAGGCCCGGTCATGTCTGTCGCTTTTAAGCAGACGCAGATGCCGGCCGATTGCCTCCGTGCCGTCATAGCCCGTCATAGCGGTAAAAGCCGGATTGACAAAATCGATGATCCAATTTGTATCGGCTATGATGATTGCTTCCGCAGTTTGTTCGATCGCTGTCGCCAGTCGCAGGCGTTCTGCTTCGGCACGCTTGCGTTCGCTGATATCCTCTACGAACCCTTCCAGATACAAAGGCTTACCATCTGTGTCACGCGCCGCCCAGGCATGAAGGTTACCTATGAAGATGCTCCCGTCCTTCCTCCTGTATAGATTCTCTGAACAGATAGGCCCCCGGGTATCCAAAATCATGCGCACGATTTCATTTCGGCGCGAAGGATCGACATAGAGGTCGATGGCCACGTCGTTTACACGGCTTTTTGTCTCCTCGGGCGAATCGAAGCCATGCATCCGGGCATAAGCCGGATTCACATTGATGAATTTTCCATCGGGGGTAGACTGGAAGATGCCCAGTGAGGCGTCTTCAAACAGTCTGCTGTACCTGTCCTCACTTAGTCGCAGGGACTCCTCGGCTTGTTTGCGTTCGGTGATATCACGGACGAAAACCAGGGCGCCTTTACTATTCCGGTATCTGATGGGCACGGCATTGGCCTCTACGTAAACGGTCGTTCCGTCGTGTTTCACGTGCTTCAGCTCAGCAGCGCGGGCAGTTTCCCCCCTCGTTTATTAACCGGATGCGCTCCAGAACTTTTGCACGGTGATCAGGATGGATTCGTTCCACGATAGCCCGTGGCCCAATAATCTCTTTCTCCGAGGCCGCCCCATAAAGACGGATAGCTGCATTCGTTTAAGTAAGCAAAACGCCCCTGCCACTTGTATAAAGATTGCATCCGGCGCACTTTCTGACCAGAGTTCGAAACTGTTCTTCAGCTTTCCCGCAAAGCCTTCCTCAGTCCGCTTCGATCAGTGATATCATGAACCGTACCCAACATCCGGACCGGTCACCGTCGTTGCCATAATGGTAAAGACCTCGGCCGTTAATCCAGCGGAAAATGCCGTCAGCCAGGACAATCCGGTACTCGGCCTCATAGATCGTACGCTCCGCCATAGTTTGCTGAATCCGTCCTTCTACCCAAGGGGTCGTCGGGTGCAGCCCATGCGCCCAGTCCCCTTAAGTTCGGGATGGACGATCGGAAGAAAGAAAACCAAAGATCGCCGCATGCTGTAGCGTCCGACGATCTCGCCTTTAAGCACATCCCAGTCAAACATGCCGATGTGCGTTGCATGGCTGATCTGCCGCCGCTCTTCGCTCTCGCGCAGCTTGCTTTCTGCCCATGCCCTCTGGAAGGCCGTACCCAGTTGCAGGGCGGCCTTTTCAAGCATCTTGACCACATTCGGAGGAAGCATATTCTCTCGATGATCGGCCACATGGACTAAACCGGTATCTTGTCTCCGCTGCGAAAAGGGAACAGGGCAACCGTCTCGTATCCCTCCTGGTTGCATCTGTTTCGGGTCCGCCCCTTCTCCTCGTCGGAAACAGTGGCCAGAAAACGGCTGGTGGCGTTAACGCAGAACGCCCCGCCTTCGGTAAGAATGGGAGACCGAAATCAACATCGCCTCTAATCACGTTAATGCACAGGCACTCACCCGATTTCAGGGAAAGAGGGCTTTCGGACTCATAAAACTTCTGGCTGAACCCCTGATAGGCCTGATGGAATGTTAAAGTTTTCGTCCAGCACACGGATACCTCACGGCATCGCAGCCGGTAAAATTTTTGATCTCAGTAACATATTCCCTTAGCGGCGGAGCTGTCTCCGTATGTTCGTGCACAATCTCAAGAAAGCGAAGGGAAATTCGCAGGTTCATCCTCAGCCCGCCTTCGCTCCGTGATGTCCAAAATAGTCCCTAAGCCTGCAGGCTTCCCTTTATGATCGCTTGCGGCCCCGTAGACCTCCACGGGGAATATCTGTCCGTTTTTCTTCAGCCCCCTGAAGGTGTAGTGAACGAATTGGACTTCCCCGGATGTTCGACTTCTGACCTGTTCCTCAACCATGGCCAGGTCCGCGGCGTAGACCAGGTTCTTGAATGGCAGGTCGTTCAGACATTCCTCGACAGTATAGCCGAACATTTGAGCGAACTTGGCATTTACATATTTGAAGACTCCGTCCTGTAAGATATAGATGCCTGCAAGCGCCTGCTCTGCAACGTTCTTGAACTTCTTTTCAGATTCAATGAGCGTCTCTTCCGCCTGCCTGCGCCGAAATTCTCTATCGAGGTTATCGAGGGCGAATCCGATGTCTCCGGCAACCTTTTCGAGCAACTTCACGTCTTCGCCGCCGAAGCGCTCAACCTCATCGGAATAAATTGTCAACGCGCCCCACACCCGTCCCGCCTTTTCGATAGGGAATGCCGCAGCAGAGGCGATGCCGAAAGGCGCCGCTCGATCACGCCACGGAAGGGTCTGCGGGTCATGCAGAAAGTCGTTGTACACAATAGGGTGATGTTTGCGAATGCATGTGCCGGTAGGTCCGAGACCCTCGGGGCGACTATCGGCATAGACCGTTATGCCCTGGACATATTCGCCGATTCCTCCCCAGAAGGCGGTCGGCACGACGGCGTCGGTCAGGGACTCCACCTGGCCGATCCAGGCCTGCAGAAAACCTCCTCCTTCCACGACTTCCCGGCACGTTTTCTCTAGGAACTTTTCGGGGATGTTGCCCGCACCACTGCCTGGCTTACACGGGTGAGGACCGAGTAAAGCCGGTTCAGGTGTTCGATCTCTCGGGTTTGTTTGGCGCGCTCAGTTATGTCCGTTGCCGATGTTCTGACTCTCCTTTCACCAACTGCACCCATAATGAACATGGTGTCGAGCAGTGCATGGAAGTCACCTCCACTGCCTTTCATAAATCTTATTTCACAGGTTTGGTGTGTCTTGTCTTTAAGGACGTTGCCCAGGTGGGAACGAAATGCATTCCTGTCCGCTATAACGATGTAAGCACTAAGCGGGCGCCAACGAGACGGGACCTTTCGACGCCTAATTGTCGCGCAAAGGTTAAGTTGGCTTCCAATACGAGTCCGTTTTCATCAAGGGTAATATAGCCAATGGGCGCAAAGTCGTAGAGGCCGGAGTACCTCGTGCGGGACTCCTCAATTTGAACCAAGGCATTACGAAGTTCTTCGTTCTGCATTTCCAGTTCAACCTGGTGGATCTCCAGTTCGTGGTATAGCCTTTCTGTATCATTAGTCTCGCGCTGGTTTGTTTCAGTCTGCCTGGCTTTTAGCTGCTCCTCCGCGCGGCGGCGTAATACGGCGGGATCAGTCGATGCTCCTTTGTCTTTCTCCAATTCAGCACGCCATTCACGCAATTGATGCAATTCAGTTATGAGTTGTTCTTTGGTCTTGTTTTCATCATGCATTTCTGGCTCCGCGGAAGCTCGATGCATAGGTTCGCCTGCATATGGAGCAAAGTGCATATTATTTGATTACACCGCAAAAAAGCTAGGAAACGGGAGGATCTGTGGGTCATTTTGATCACAGAGTCAGCAAGAACCCAGAACTCAAAACGCAACTTAACTTAATCATACATCCCGATGTGCTGCAAGGGAGTTCTCATAACGAAATACTCTATATCTTGCCAGAAATATTCAGTCGAACAATTCTGATCGCCGCAAAGGATATGATTCGAATCTTTTCAATATTTGGATCTTATCCGCAGTTCTCAATACTGCTGAAGGGGTGGTGAAACCAAGGGGCGTCCATTAATTCTCCAGCCTGCCGGAATGACGAACAGGGGGTCCCTCACCTTCGCATGGTTTCATGGTGTCCCATGGGGACAGTAGACGCTAATTCCTAATTGCACCCCGCAGCATTACCTGACGCAGGACCTCAGAATTTGCGCCGCTATATCTTCAAGTGAAACGACCCGGTCCACGGCCCCGCGCTTTATCGCCTCGTGCGGCATACCAAACACGACGCAGGACTTCTCATCCTGGGCGATAGTAGCTGAGCCGGCCTCCTTCAACTCTGCCATGCCTCTTGCGCCGTCGTCCCCCATCCCCGTCATGATAACGCCCACACAGTTTTTACCTGCGTAGCGGGCGGCGGAGCGAAACAGCACATCCACGGAGGGACGGTGACGGCAGACAAGCGGACCTTCCTTAATTTCCACAAAATAGCGCGCGCCGCTGCGCTTGAGCAGCATGTGATGATTGCCCGGGCGCTATCAGCGCGCGCCCCGGATCAGCGTGTCGTTGTTCTCCGCCTCTTTGACGGAAATCCGGCAAATTCCGTCAAGGCGCCTTGCAAAGGCGGCCGTGAAATGCTCCGGCATGTGCTGCACTATCGCTATCGCGGGGGCGTCGGGAGGAAGTGATTCCAACAAAACTCGCAATGCTTCGGTCCCCCCGGTGGAGGCTCCTGCAACAACGACCTTTTCTGTCGTTTCGATCATAGCCCTGGTCTTCGACTTCGCAATGACGGCGTCGGCGGTTAGTTTAGGCTCGACTTTGCTCCGTTGACTAAAGCGATTGACCCTGGCCAGGGAGGCGGCTTTGACGGCATCGCAGATGCGAACCCTGGATTCTTCAAGGAACTGTTTAGTGCCAATCTTGGGCTTTTGGATGATCTCCACCGCCCCGTATTCCAGTGCCTTCAACGTAGTCTCGGAACCTCTTTCAGTCAGACTCGAACATATCACCACAGGGATGGGATGCTGAGCCATCAGCTTCTCAAGGAAGGTAATGCCGTCCATACGCGGCATCTCGACGTCCAGTGTGATCACATCAGGGATCTCATGGGAGATTTTTTCTGCCGCATCGAAAGGATCAGAGGCTGTCGCCATTACTTCGATCCGGGGATCAGAACAAAGTATTTCAGCAAGTGTTTGGCGGACCACTGCCGAATCATCAACAATCAATACCCTGATTTTCTTACTCATCTGAGGTGCTCCATCACTAACACGCAGTATTGCTTCGCCTTTTCAATCGAACAGAGCTACATCCCCTGATTCTTCGGATTTTCTTGCTGCATATTCCGGGAGTCTTTTTTCTTCAAAATCGGTATCCCGGCAGCAGGATGTGGTTCATACCTCCAATGCACGCTGCATGATCGTACAGGCATACGGCCACGCAGGAACCAAGAAGGGTCTCGATGAGGGAGGGTTCCCTGCTGGCATGTAAACCTCCGATGTGGATACTGATCCTTTTCTTCATTTTATCGCACCTTTGGCAGTTCGAAGAGATCACAGTTTTCGGTAGATGGTAGTTGCCGTTTGGACCACGGGCAGATCCATGCCATGGAGACTTTCCGAATGCCCGACAACCAAATATCCCCCGGTCATCAGCTGTTGCAGGAGTCGATTAAGGATCTTTTCTTGTGTTGGCCGGTCGAAATAGATTAGTGCGTTGCGGCAAAACACGATTCCCATCGTTTCGCTTATTCCATAGTCTTCTTCGAGAAAATTAAGTCTTCCGAATTGCACTAAATTGCGTAATTGTGGTGCAATCCGCACAAGCCCTTTGTTTTTTTCCCTGCTTTTAAGAAGATACTTCTTCCTAAGCACCATAGGAATCGGGTCCACTCGGTCATGTTCATATATGCCCGATCTCGCTTTTTCCAATACCGCGGAGGAGATGTCTGTTGCAAGGATCGAAAAGCCAAACCTCGGACAACCTTGCGCGAACTCACTCAAAACCATTGCCAGCGTGTAGGGCTCCTCTCCGGTCGAACATGCTGCACTCCACACATTGAGCTTTTTCCCTAACCCGTTTAGAGGGACCAACTCCGGGAGAATCCTTTCGAAAAGGTAATCAAAGTGATCGGGTTCGCGAAAGAAATCGGTTTTGTTAGTGGTTACCGCATCGATCATATGGATATATTCCGATTGCGCACCCCCGGGGTTGAAGAGAAATTCGCAGTACCTCTCAAAAGACTCGATACCAAGAGTGCGCAACCGCTTACGGAGTCGGCCTTCGAGCATAGTCTTTTTGGCAGGAGGCAATTTGATGCCGCATGAAGTTTGAATAAATTCGCTCAGGCGCATAAAGTCCTTGTCCGACA
>CAVRZU010000278.1:0-9185 GCA_963725365.1 uncultured delta proteobacterium
GCTATTACGCCCTGTACGCTTAACGACGCGTTTACGTATTGCTAGCCTACGAGACGGGCAAGGGCGTGATAAAGATGCGCGGCCGGATCGATGTCGAAGAATCTGGGAAAAAGCAGCACCTGATAATCACCGAACTTCCCTTCCAGGTGAACAAGGCAAGGCTCCAGGAACGCATCGCCGAACTGGTCAAAGTCAAAAGAATCGAGGGAATCACAGATATCCGCGACGAATCGGACCGCCAGGGAATGCGCGTAGTCATCACCCTGCGCCAGGGAGAAGATCCAAAGGTCGTCGAAAATCTGCTCTACAAGAACACGGCGCTCGAAAGCACTTTCGGGATCATAATGCTTTCCGTAGTGGATAACAGGCCGGAGGTTTTAAGCCTCAAGGAGATGCTGCAGCATTTTATCGATTTTCGTCGTGAGACTGTGGTAAAGCGCACCCAGTTCGAACTCAAGCAAGCGGAAAAGCGCGCGCATATATTGGAGGGATTGAAAATAGCGCTCGATAACCTCGATGCGGTAATTTCCATCATCCGTGCCGCTCAAAATCCGCCTGAGGCCAAACGGGACCTCATCGCACAGTTCGAGTTCTCAGACGTTCAGGCCCAGGAAATACTGAACATGAGACTCCAGCGTCTTACCGGGCTTGAGCGTGAAAAAATCATTAAGGACTATAATGATATTATAATGGAGATCGAACGCCTCAAAGGGATACTTGCCTCCGCCGCTTTGGTCGATCAGATTGTCCGCGATGAAATCCAGGAACTGATGAACGAATTCGGCGATGCGCGCAAGACCGAACTAATCCAGGATACCGGCTCTATTTGCATCGAAGACCTCATTCCAATTGAAGAAATGGTGGTAACCATTTCGAGGGCCGGCTACATAAAAAGGACCCCGCTGTCGGTCTATCGCAACCAGAATCGTGGCGGGAAGGGCCGAAGCGGAATGAGCACCCGAGAAGAAGACGTTGTGACCAGCCTTTTTACGGCCATGTCGCACGACTACCTGCTTCTGTTCACCAACCGCGGGCAGGTCTTCTGGCTCAAGGTCTATGAGATTCCGGAAGTGGGACCCTCTGCGCTTGGGAAAGCGGTTGTGAATCTTCTTCCGCTTCAACCGGGGGAAAAGATTCAAACAATCCTGCCGGTGAGCGAATTTTCACCCGGCCATTATGCGGTGATGGCCACCAAAAACGGCGTAATAAAGAAAAGCGATCTGTCCGTTTACGCCAATCCCCGGTCCAACGGCATACGGGCGATCGTCATGGACGACGATGACGAGCTTATCTCGGTAGTGATCACCGACGGCGAGCGCGATCTTTTCCTTATGAGCCGCGAGGGCAAGTGCATACGGGTAAAAGAGGACGAGTTCCGGCCTCTCGGACGCGTCAGCCGCGGTATTCGAGGGATGAAGGTCAAGGGGGGCGAACTTGTCGGAATGGATGTCATCGATCCGGAAAAGTGTATGCTGGTGGTTACGGAAAAAGGATTTGGAAAACGCACGTCCGAGGAGAGCTACCGTTGCCAGGGCCGTGGCGGACAGGGAGTGCTCAATATCAAAGTGACCGAACGTATCGGGCACGTAATCGGTTTCCGCCAGGTCGGCGAGGAAAACAGTATCATGCTGATAACGGACAGGGGCCGCCTCATAAGGATGCCCGTTTCCCAGATAAGCAAAATCGGACGGGTAACTCAGGGAGTCAAGCTGATTGGCCTCAACGAAGGCGAGAAAGTGGTGGACCTCACCGTACTCGACGACACGGAAGACACCAGAGAAGACTCCAGTGAAGAGATTAGAGAGGAAGAATAGAAATTGTCTAGAGATATGGGGACGGTAGGTGTAATCGGAGCCGGAAGCTGGGGTACCACTATCGCCCATGTGCTTGCTTCCAAGGGTTTGAAAGTCAATCTCTGGGCGTTCGAAGAAGATCTAAGCGAAATAATCCGCAGAACGGCTGAAAACACTGTCTATCTTCCCGGACATCGGCTTCATGAAGGTGTGTACGCTAACAGTTCGATCGAGGAAGTGACCCGTGCAAGCAGTTTACTGATAATGGTCGTTCCTTCCCACGTCTATCGCGGGGCAGTCATGCGTATGCTGCCTCACTTGCGGCAGGACTCCATAATCGTAAACGCAACCAAAGGCATAGAGAATGACACGCTCCTGACAATGTCGGGCATCTGGAAAGAACTCCTGCCGGCGCAAAACCGCGTGGAGCTGCTCTGCCTCTCCGGCCCTTCTTTCGCCCATGAAGTCATCCGTGGAATTCCTACCGCTGTAACGCTTGCAGCCCCAAACCTGGAAACTGCCAGGCAGGTTCAGCAAGTACTCTCTACCGCCAGATTCCGCATTTATACCAGCCTCGATGTTACAGGTGTGGAAGTCGCAGGAGCTTCAAAAAACGTCATAGCCCTCGCAGCAGGCGCCTGCGATGGTCTATCTTTCGGGTACAATGCCCGTGCGGCACTCATTACACGCGGCTTGGCCGAAATTTCAAGGCTTGGCGTCAAAATGGGCGCTCACCCGCTAACCTTCTCAGGCCTCTCTGGAATAGGAGACCTTCTGCTCACCTGTACCGGAGACCTGAGCCGGAACCGAACGGTAGGAATGCAGCTCGGACAGGGCAGAAAGCTTAGAGATATCCTTGGTGAAATGCGTCAGGTGGCAGAGGGAGTCATTACCGCCAAATCGATTCACTTCCTTGCCGAAAAAATGAACGTGGAGATGCCTATATGTGAGCAGGTCTATCGCGTGCTCTACGAGGATAAGGACCCGCTGGTGGTTGTAAGAGAACTCCTGGACCGCGACCTCAAACACGAGATGGAATTCGACCCTGATATTTGCCCGGTCAATGATAAAAACCGTTAGAAAATTGCAAATTTGTGACTCCAGACGTATTCCTTAGACAATTCAGATAGTTAGGAATATTCTTATAGACATCTCTCTACTTCTGTCCACCTGATCGTGGTCATTGATAATTTTCCAATTTTGCCGATAGTTTCTACCCATTTCCTACCGCAATAAATCCCCCTGTAACCTGTCTAAAAAATTAGTAATTTAGCACTCTGGTTATTTCACCATGTTCATCGATATCTGAGGATAAAGAACATGAAGAACATAGTCGTTTTGCTTCCTGTCCAGGTCACGCCAACCCCTTCCCTCCCTTTTGCCGATGCCGGCAATTCGAGTTGGACCTTCCACCCCATAAACTACCCCGGCGCAGCCCTTACCGTTCCCCAGGCCGTTAACCTGATCGGAAAGGCTGCCGGTTATGCCGGCACTATTGTGGGATTCTATTACAATGACGGTTGGCATGGCTTTTACACCACCGACTTCACAAATCAGGCAACTTTTGTCAGTATCGACTATCCTGGCGCAGCCAGTACTATTCCAGGCACGGGCGGCACTCTTGCCACAAGCATAAATGACAGTGGGTGCATCGTAGGATATTGGACCGATAGCCGCGGCGGCGTGCACGGCTTTATCTACGATCACTCAGGGGCCGCCGGTTTTGACTGCTTGGACGCAGCACAAACTCATCCCATCGGTATAAACGACGCCAACGCAATCGTCGGGCGCTATCTGGACGGCAACGGCAACTCACACGGCTTTTACACCACCGACCCCACAGATCCCGCAAGCTTTGCCGGCATTGACTACCCGGGCGCATCACAAACTCTGGCCACCGCCCTCAACAATCACGGCCTCATCGTGGGGCACTACCAGGCCGGAAAGAGTGCGTCTCATGGATTTATCTACAATCACACCACCGGTGTTTATACCGGTTTCGACTACCCAAGGGCCATCGCCACATTTCCTTCCGGCGTAAATGATAACGGACGGATTTCAGGATACTATACCGACAACAGAGGCGGCCAGCATGGGTTTTTTTGGCCTCCTTTCACCACGATTGACTATCCCGGCAGTACAAGCGGCACCAATGTCTTCACTATAGGTGACGCTGACGCGCTCCCCGGGGTGTACAACGACGTGGGGTTCGTTGCACTCTCTTCTTCCCCCGCCAACTGATGCCAAGGGAATTTAGGAATTTTGGGATTAACAACAAACTCCCAACTAACCAGACTTTCCTATCCTCAATTCCTCAATAAATTATGGTGAACCACCTTCCTTGCCGGATGCTTATCTTTAATTAGAAGTATTAGTTTTCCAATTGCAGGAAGGAGGCCGCATATGGATTTTGTCTTCCAGGATGAAATCAAAGAACTCATGCGAAGTAGAAACGATTATTGTGTATCGCTTTACCTGCCGACGCACCGAGTCGGACGGGAGACCGAACAGACTTCCATACGACTCGAAAACCTGCTCAGGGGCGCCGAAAAGCAACTGGTAGCGCAGGGAATGCGTTCTCCGGAAGCCAAAGATTTTCTGGGACCAGCTCAAGATCTTGCAAAAGACGGCTTTTTTAACCGCCACTTGGCTGACGGACTCACTGTTTTTATCTCCGGGGACCTGTTCAGATACTTTCGGCTGCCGATCCATTTCGATGAAAGGCTGTTCGTGGGCCGGCAATTCTATCTCAGGCCGCTCATACCAATGCTGCATTGCTGTAAAAAATTCCACATTCTGGCCGTGAGCAGAAAGTCGGTGCGTCTGCTGGAGTGCACCGAATTCGAAGTGAATGAAATCGAACTCAAAGGAGTGCCCCAGAGCATGCAGGAAGCACTCGGTTATGACCAGCAATCGACTCCTCTTTTCCGAATGTCTTCCCAGGGTTCCGGCCGCGGGGCCGCACCCATGGTCCACGGGCATGGCGGCGGCAGCGAATCGGAAAAGGAGCAACTCTGGCATTATTTTCAGATTCTGAAGAACAGCCTCCATCCATATTTTAAAGAGGACATACCTCTGGTGTTTGCCGGGGTGGACTATCTTTTTCCCATGTTCCGGCTGGTGGATGTACATAAGAATACCATTAACGAATCCATCGAAGGAAATCCAGACGAACTGGACTCTCTTGAGCTTCTCAAGCGAGGCTTCCCCCTCGTATCGTCCTATTTTGACCGGGAGAAAAGACGGGCAATCGGACGCTACATGAATCTTCTGGGAGGGATGCTTACATCCGATACCATTGAGGAAATAGTGCCGAATGCGGTCGCGGGACGCGTCGACACGCTTTTTGTCGACAACGACAGGCAGAAATGGGGAAAATTCGATCTCGCCTCGGGCCAGGTCGAAATTCATCCCGAACAACATAGAGGCGATGAAGACCTGCTCGATGTGGCTCTCAACCAGGCGTACCTCAACGGAGGAGACGTCTACGGACTCGATCCGGCGGATATGCCCGGTCGCAGTGGCGGGGCTGCTATATTCAGGTACTGAGATATTCAAATCCCCTTGTCCCCTTGCCCCGGCAGGGGGATTCCGGATACGGTGGATTTAAAGGATTAAAGATTATCCCGGATAGTGGTGATCATCTGCTGGATTTCTTCAGCCGCGAGTTTGCCGTCTTTTCTAAAGATCAATGTCCCGCTCTTATCGAATACCATGACGTTACTGCTGTGATCGGAGATCTTCCAGGCTTGGACCAGCACTTTCTTGTAATCCCTGACATAAATGGTCATGGGATATCGTTGTTGTTTTTCTTTTAAGACTGAATTGATAATAAAATTGGGCAGCATAGTGGCGGCCATGTTAACGATTCCGTAAGATTGGAATTTATCTAACGGGAACTTTTCCTTTTTCAGGGCCTCGCTGGCAGAGTTGTTGGTATCGCTTTCGTCAGGAGCGACATAAAAGATGACGGAAACTGTTCCGTGCAACTCGTCGCTGCTCCATGGTTTTCCGTCCAGCCTCCCGCCAAGTTCTTCCTTTAATTCCACCTTGAAGGGAACTTCCCCTGTTTCCACGGCCACCGCTTGATTGATTTGAAAGAGGGCCGACACTAGAATCAGGATTACCAGGTATTTCATGGAGACCTCCTTTTTCCAATTGCCCTTCGGGGCTTGCCCATTATTTGTAATTCCTAATTCCTAACTGCGCTTTAGAGCCGCCACCCGCTCAGTTTTTCGAGCATCGGATAATTGGTCAGATCATGGTGGATGGGGGTTACGGAAATGTAGCCCTTTGCCAGTGCACAGGAGTCGGCGTCGGGACTTTCGTCCTGCTGGATGGATTCGTTTGCGAGCCAGTAATAGACATTATTTCGCGGATCTATCCGGCGGTCGTACTTTTCGATGCACTTGAGGTTGCCTTGCCTGGTTACGCGAATCCCGCGAATTTGGGCCGCCGGCAGGTCAGGGACGTTGACATTCAGGCATACGCCGCGCGGCAGCCCCTCTTTCCCAACCATGATCACCAGTTTTGGAATGAATTCCGTTGCTCCGCTGAAAGTGAGAGGCGTAAAAGAATCGATTGAGACCGCAATAGAGGGGACACCGAGCACGGCCGCTTCCGTCGCGGCGGACACCGTGCCCGAATAGATCACATTCACCCCTACGTTCGCGCCGAGGTTGATACCTGAAACCACAATCTCGGGAGGTGGGTCCATTAGTTCGTTTACCGCTATTTTCACGCAGTCGGCAGGGGTGCCGTTCAGGGCGTAGCCAAAGTAATGGCCGTTTCTGTTTACCGTTTTGATCCGCAAAGGCGACACCCATGTAATCGCATGCCCTACGGCGCTCTGCTCGGTTTCAGGAGCGACAACCGTCACTTCGTGTTCCTCGGACAACGCCAGGTAGAGAGCCTCTATTCCCTTCGAGTAAACCCCATCGTCATTGGTCAGTAGAATCTTCATAATTTCCTAATTGCGCTTTCATCTTGAGGGCATTCATGGCGGATTCGATGCCTGCTTCAAGTGCCTTCCGGTTGAAATCTTCGGTCCCGCCGGCAATCTTGCTCATGACCGCCGCTTCCAGACTGCTCAGGGAGACGGCGCCGGAAAGCACAGCAAGGGCGCCAAGGGCAACAATGTTGGCCCCCATTTCTTTACCCAGCTTTTCGCGGGCGATCCGGGTAAAGGGAATCGCGATGGCCTTCGTAGTGGGGAGCTGCTTAACGAATGTCGAATCGACTATAAGCATTCCGCCTGGTTTGAGATCGAAGAAATAAGCATCGCATGATTTCTGATTCATGGCCAGCAGAAGATCAGGTTTTATGGCCTTCGGGTAGTCGATTTCCTCGTCGCTTATCACTACTTCCGCCTTGCTTGTGCCTCCACGAGCTTCAGGACCGTAGCTCTGGGTCTGGCAGACGTACCTGCCGTCGTGTATACCGGCTGCCTCGGCAAGGATGATTCCGGCAAAAATCAGCCCCTCCCCCCCGAGCCGCTAAGACGTATTTCATAGCGGAGTTTGGAGTTTGGAGTTTGGAGTTTTGAGTCAGTTTCCAGGGGATTTTCCTCAATCCGGAAGTTTTCAGTTCTCAGTGTTAATTCCTTTGAGTTCTTAGTTTTGAGTTCTTGGTTCGATCGAACATCTCTAACTCTTGGAAACAAACTAAAAACTAAAAACTCAAAATTCTTTCGCCTTCTCTCGAACCTTGTCGTATTCCCGGGTGTAGACGGGCAGGTCCCGGTCAGCCAGGATACCGATAGTAAATTTTCCCCGGAGTTGCTCCTGTGACATCTCTTTGGCTTTTTCCACCCGAACGGCGGTTTCTTTCTGCCAACGCAGCATCTCCACAGCACCGCCCATCTCGTTTCTTCTTCCATACTGTGTATGGCAGTGGCTGACTGCTTCAACAACTGCGAACCCGCGCTTGAGGATAGCCTTGCTTATCAATTCATCGAGCATCGAAGCATGAAATACCGTGCCCCTGGAAACCATGCCCGCCCCGGCAGTTACAGCCAGTTCGGCAATCGAAAAGGCGTGTTCGATATTTCCGTAAGGGGCGGTCGTGGCAAACGATCCGTACGGGGTTGTGGGTGAATACTGCCCGCCGGTCATGCCGTAGATATTATTGTTCACGACAATGGCTGTAAGATCGAGATTGCGGCGAGCTGCATGGATAAAGTGATTGCCTCCGATCGCAGTGGCATCCCCATCACCCATTATCACTATCACATTGAGCCCTGGGTTGCCCAGTTTTATGCCGGTGGCAAATGTGAGAGCGCGCCCATGCGTCGTGTGCAGGGTATTGAAATCGACATAAACTGATATCCTTCCCGAACACCCGATTCCGCGAAGGCCCGGCGAAGTCGCGCCGCGCGCCCGACGCCATCCTCGCGCTCGGGATCGCGCTGGCGACCGGGGGCTGCGCGGCCAAGTCCTCGGTCTCGCTCCCGTCGTTCCAGGACGTCGACATGGCGCCGCCCGCGAATCCAGGCGGCAGCGCAGGCCGTCGTGCTGGTAAACATGCCCACGTTCTCGGCGACCGCCGTGTTCATCTCGCCCGACGGTCTGCTCCTCACCAACAACCATGTGCTCGGGGTCAGCGTCTGCCCCGTCGAGGGCTGCTACGTGGAGCTGACGTTCGGCGACCAGCGCGGCGCGCCCGTTTCGCCGGAGAGAGCGTGTTCGCCGTCCCGCAGGCCGTGAACGTCGGGCTCGACGTCGCCATCCTGCAGGTGATGCTGACGCGCGGGGGCGCGCCGCTATCGACGCCCGCCTATGTGACGATCGACTCGCGCGCTCCCGCCGACCTCCTCGGCACGCACGTCAACCTCATCGGACACCCCGAAAACAGCCTCAAGAAGTGGACGGCCGGCGAAGTGGTCGACACCGACGGCAACTGGATCTGGACGTCGGCCTTCGACCTGCCCGGCAACAGCGGGTCGCCCATCCTCGACGACTACGGTCACCTCGTCGGCATCGTGCATCGCGGCCCCGACAGCCTCGACCTCGTGACGAACGACGGCTTGAACGACTACTCGATCGGCAGCGCTTCGGCGCCGATTGTCGCGGCGATGAGCGAACCGCTGCCCGGCTCGATGTGGTCGACGGCAGCGTCCACGACGTCATCGCAAGTGACCACGCAAGACCTCCTCTATCTGGCCGCGCAGCAGGCCACCGCGGTGGTCGACGGCACCCCCGAGTCCGTGCTCACGATCCTCGGCGCCGCGTGCGACGCGGCGCTCGCGGTGCCCGACTACGCGTCGCCCGAAGACCTTTCGGCCGGCCTTCAGCCCTGCTTCGACGCCGAGAGCTGGATTGCCTGCGCAGCGAACGCGAATACCATCGCGGCCGGCAATGCTCCCTTCAACGTGTGCCCCAGCGATACCAGCGA
>CAVRZU010000279.1:0-3946 GCA_963725365.1 uncultured delta proteobacterium
TATCATGAGGGTGGTGGTTGGACTTGCACATAGAAATTTCAAGGGAGGATGAAATGTGAAAGCGGCAATGATAATGACCGGAACTGGCCCAATATTGATCATCACGTCCTTTGATTCGATTGAACATCCCGGCCTCGCGGAAAAGCTCGAAACAAGGGGCATCAACAGGTTCATTGCTTACGAAGTGCCGGTAGAGAAGGTAAAGAAGATGTACGGGATGCGTTTTTCGGTAATCTCCGGCGACCTGTCCCAGACTGACGACTTAAGGATATTGGACATCGACGGCCATTCCGTTTTCAACAGGTTTTCTTTCGGAGGAACTTACTGGACCGGTTTATTATCCACCGAGGCCTGTGGTTTTCAAAGCCTAAAAGGCACTGAGGGCGGCGGCCGTCCTGCCGTCCTGCCGTCTCCGGCACTGACAAGACTGAGGATTAACAATGATTGGCCTAATTGGTAAACAGGATGCCTCCTCCCCCGAGAGAACACCCGAAATGGTCGAATCGGGAGTCTACGCTATTGACCAGACACCGAGGATGCCGAACATTAATAGAAGAGTTGAAAATACGGGTGGCCGAACTGGAAATGCGGACCGTAGCGAGAACGGTCGAACTGAGCGAAGCCGCGACAGACTGCAGGAAAGGGCAAACTGTCTTTTGGAAGCTGAAAAGGCCCAGCGGCAGGTAATCGAGGCGGAACTCAGACGCAACAAGATGGAACTTCAGGAGTTTGCTTTTGTAGCTTCCCACGATCTCCAGGAGCCGCTGCGAAAAGTCGGTGCTTTCGGCAAATTGCTCTATCGCGAACTGGAGAACTCTCTTGAAGGGGACGCAAAAGACTACCTCAATAGGATGATTGGAGCGGCGGTACGGATGGAGGACCTTCTCCGGGATTTGCTCCAGTTCAGCCGGATAAACGTCCGTGCAAACCCGTTCAAAGACACTGATCTCAATGAGGTATTAAAAGGCACGCTGAACGATCTGGAGGTCCTGATTAAAAAGTCGGGATGCCGGATCGAAGTAGAAGCAACCGGCGAGTCATCTCTACTGTCCGCAATCGAGGCGGACAAACATCAAATGCGCCTGCTTTTCCAAAACCTGATAAGCAACGCCATCAAGTACCAGCCCAAGGATAGAGAGCCTTTCATTAAAATCTGCGCCGAAACTGATGGCCGGGCTTGCAGGATACATGTTCAAGATAATGGAATAGGTTTTGATGAAAGCTGCGCAGAGCAGATATTCAGACCTTTTCAGCGTCTTCACGGCCGGTCCGGGGAATACTCCGGCACCGGAATGGGGCTGGCCGTCTGCAAAAGAATAGTAGAGCGTCACAAGGGCACGATTACGGCCAGGAGTGTGCTCGGCCTGGGCTCTGTTTTCACAGTGGAGCTCCCGCTCAAGCAGGCAGATTTTGCAAACACGGAGGGGTCAGGCATTGAATAAGACCTGCGAGAGCAGATAAAAAAGTTGCAGGTGGAATATTCCTTTTTCAATGCCTGACCCCTAAATTCACTCAACAATAATAATCCGTTATTGCAAATGGTCCAACGCTTGTCTGACTCTTGCCGCAAGAACATCGCTGCCGAAAGGTTTCTGAATGAAGTTTACTCCTTCGTCCAGAATGCCGCGATGTGCTATCACATCGGCGGTATAGCCCGACATATACAGGCACTTGAGGTTCGGGCGGACAGTGCTGAGCTGCTCTGCCAGTTCCCGGCCATTCATCTCCGGCATCACTACGTCCGTGATCAGCAGGTGGAGATCTCCCGGATGATCCTCGACAAGATGAATGACGTGTGCCGGAGTATGCGCAGCCAGCACCTTGTAGCCCAGATTTTCGAGAATCATTCTGCTCATGCTCAGGATCGCTTCATCGTCTTCGACCAACAGGATGGTTTCCGTACCTGTCGGGGGCTTGCAGGCCACCTCCTCAGAGGGGACCTGTGCGGTTTCAGCCTCGAACCGAGGCAGGTAGATTTTAAACGTGGTTCCTTTCCCCGATTCACTGGCAACATAAATAAAACCATCGTTTTGTTTAACGATGCCGTAAACGGTGGACAATCCCAGCCCGGTTCCCTTGCCCACTTCCTTGGTGGTAAAAAAAGGCTCGAAGATATTCTCGCGAACTTCCTGACTCATACCCGCTCCGGTGTCGCTCACGGTCAGCAGGACGTATTCTCCGGGAATGAATTCGGGGATCTCGGCCTTATTGGAATCATCGATCACAACATTGTCGGTCATCATAGTGATGGCGCCTACTCCGGAAATGGCATCGCGGGCATTGACCACAAGATTGGCCAGAATCTGGTCCACCTGGGAGGGATCAATTTTGACTTTCCATAGATCGAGTCCCGGTTCCCAGGACAGGTCGATATCCTCGCCGATCAGCCGCCTCAGCATCTTGAGCATGCCCGAGATCGTGTCGTTCAAATCCAGTATCTTCGGGACGGCGGTCTGTTTGCGGGCAAAGGCCAGCAGTTGCCGGGTAAGGTCTGCTGAACGCCGGCCCGCTTTGAGGATCTCCTTGAGGTTGTGCCGGAGTTTGTCAGTGGGAACGTCCTGTTCCAGGGCCATTTCCGCCCGGCCGATGATCACGCCCAGCATGTTGTTGAAATCGTGCGCCACACCTCCTGCCAGCCGCCCTACCGATTCCATCTTCTGGGCCTGGAACAGTTGTTCCTCAAGTTTCTTTCTTTCCTCCTCGGTTCGCTTGCGGTCCGTGATGTCCAGAATAGTCCCCGTGGCTGCCGGCCTTCCATTATAATTGCCGGTGGAGGCATAAACCTCAACGTGGAAAATCTGTCCGCTTTTCTTCAGCCCCCTGACGGTGTAGTGAACGAATTCGACTTCGCCCGATGTTCGTGCTCCGACCTGTTCGTCGACCTTGGCCAAGTCCTCCTTGTAGACCAGGTCCCTGTAATGCATCTCGTTCGAGACATTCTTCAACCGTGTAGCCAAACATTTGAGCGAACTTTGGATTTACATATTTGAAGACTCCGTCCTGTAGGAGATAGATGCCTGTAAGCGCATTTTCTGCAAAGCTCTTGAACTTATTTTCGGATTCAAGGAGCTCATCGGCTGCCCGTTTGCGCTCGGTGATATCACGGATAATGATGATCATTCTCATTGGGCTGCCGTCGGAAGAATCAATGACAGCTGCGTTGACCTCTCCGATAAAGCGGGTCCCATCCTGTTTGATCAGAGTATATTCGCGATCTGCGAAAGTTCCTTCTGTCAGCAGATCCAGTATATTCGCATATGCCTTTTCCTGCTCTTCCGGGACCAACATAATCCCACAATTTCGTCCAAGGACCTCGTCATCAGGAGAATGTCCAAATATTTGTCTGGCCTTGGGTGAAGCAAAGGTGAGCCAGCCATCCATGTCCGCCACCGCGATAGCGTCGGGGCATAAGCTGACAAGCGTGCGATGCAACTCTTCGCTCTCCCGCAGCGCCTCCTGGGCCCGCTTGCGCTCCGTCTTGTCTTTCTCCGATTCAGCAAGCCTCAGCCGTAATGCATGCAATTCTGTGATCAGTTGCTCTTTGGTTTTGTCTTGATCATGCATTTCCAGCTCCAGTACATGCTATTTTGATGACCCCGCAAAGAAAAGACGAGCGCAGGGAAGAATCTGCAAGGCCGTTTTGGATTGCCGACTCACCAGGGACCCAAAGTTTCACTTTGTGATTTCTATCTTACCAAATGAGATGATACAAGAGTATTCTCATAGCGGGAAACAAGTGTTCTCTCCGACGAGAGGTTATAATGAAAAAGTGTCCATTCTGCGCTGAAGAAATTCAAGATGACGCAATAAAGTGTAAACATTGCGGTGAATTTTTCGACACCTCCGGCCACCCGCGCTTTGTACAGAATAAGATTCAATGGTATTTCCGAATTCCGTTATTGTCTTGGCGCTCTGTTGTGTGGGGCCTCTGGCGTTACCTCTGATT
>CAVRZU010000280.1:0-8781 GCA_963725365.1 uncultured delta proteobacterium
TCAATGACGTCACTGCACAAGTGCAATCGGGCAAGGGGACGGTGGGCAAACTGCTTTACGATCAGAAGCTCTACAGCAAGATGGACGCCACCATATCCAGCGCGCAAAACCTGATGGATCGCGCCCAGCGCGGCGAAGGGACCATCGGCAAACTCATGGTCGAGAGACTCTTTACAACCGCACCTCGCTACCCTGGACCGCTTGAACCAGGTCATCGATGAAGTCCAACATGGGAACGGAAGTTTGGCCAAGTTCATCTCTGATCCCTCGGCTTACAACAATCTCAACCGGCTCATGACCAATGGCAACACCTTGATCGATAGCATCAATCAGGGCCACGGCACGCTCGGAAAGCTGGCCAAGGACGAGCAATTCTACAACCGCATGAACTCCACCCTGGCTCACATGGATACCATTACCGCGCGCATCGACCAAGGCCAGGGGACACTGGGAAAACTCTCGACTGACGCCACACTCTTCAACAATTTGAGTGAAAGCTCCCAATCCTTAAAGGAGTTCTTGGCGGACTTCCGCAAGAACCCCAAGAAGTACTTGACCATCAAGTTGCATATCTTCTGAATTGGATGATCGGGTGATCGGGAGATCGGTTGATCGGGTGAACGAAGGGGCGCATTCGCCACATCCATGGGTCGGGCGGCCACTGAGTAAACCGATCATAAGATCACCCGATCTCCCGATCACCGGATCACCCGATCTGTTTGCGGCGCGTGGCGCGAAAACATCTCCTCGATTTCAGCGCGATATTTCTCTTCCACTACTGGCCGCTTTACCTTTAATGTTGCTGAAACCTCACCTTCCCCCATATACCAATCTTGAAGCAATCAAACAGGGTGGGCAGCTTTTGCAGGATGGAATTCCGCGAATTTGTCATGTGTGCGGCACTGGACGATATTCGCGATTGGATATTCCGCAAAGCAGCCCGTCCTACAACCTACGGCTTTGGAATTCCGGTGGAGCTACAGACATTTCTTTTAATCGGTGTCGATATTTGGGAGGTCGCCGCACCTGTCATCATATTCAGTTCTTTCGCACGAACCCGCGTCCATGAATGAGCCGGTCTATCTTTGCCTTTCCCAACCCTTTACGCTCGGCCTGTTCGACATCCCTGCGATTGGCGGCCCTAATGGAGTCTTGCTCGTTTTCCAGGGCCTGAGCCATCTTTTCCAGGGCTTCACGTTTCTGATTGCAGTTTGCCGTTGCCATGAATGAGAAGCCTCGCGGGCTTTCTTTCCCATCTCCAAAATTTCGTCTTGCATAACTACCCCATTTCTTACACCGTCTCGCTTGTGACTACGAAGTTGTCCCGGTGGATCACTTCATCCGAATGCTTGTAGCCGATAAGCTTTTCGATTTCCTCGCTGTGGCGGCCCTTTATATTGTCGATTTCCGTCGATTTGTAATTGGTGAGCCCTATGCCCACCTGTTTTCCGTCCTTATCGATGCACCGTACCGGGGCGCCAACCCCGAAGATGCCCTTTACTTCCCTAACGCCTATGGGAAGAAGAGATCTCCCCTTTTTGATCAGGGCCGTCACAGCCCCATCGTCCAGGGTAATCTCTCCGGCTGGTTTGGGCAAATTGGCAAGCCATACTTTTTTCCCGGAGTAAGCGCGCTCCCTGGGCATAAACATGGTGCCCAATTGTTCGCCGTCAAAAAGCCGCAGGACTACATCCCTTTGCTTGCCCGGAGCGATTATCATGGGAATGCCAAAAGCAAGGCATTTGCGGGCGGCGTTCAGTTTGCTCAGCATTCCGCCCGTGCCTACCGTCCCCGGCTCGGAGGCTGCGCAGGCAAGCACTTTCGCATCCACCCGTTGAACCAGTGGAATCAGCTTGGCGGACCCGTGGAGCCTGGGATCATGGTCGTAGAGCCCATCGATATCGGTAAGGTTTATAATCAGGTCTGCGCCGACGAGCCCCGCGATCAGTGCCGAAAGGTGGTCGTTGTCCCCGAACTTTATCTCTTCGACCACCACTGTGTCATTTTCGTTTATAATCGGCAAGATCCCCCAGGAGAGAAGAGTTTCGAGCGTATTGCGCGCATTGAGATAACGGTGGCGATTAGAAAGGTCCTCACTGGTGAGGAGCACCTGGGCCACCAGCAGATCGTACTTGTCGAAGGCGGCCTCCCAGGCTTCCATTAATGCCCCCTGGCCGACCGCCGCAGCAGCCTGCTTTTGTGGTATAGTGCGCGGGCGCTCCGTAAGACCCATTCTGTGCATGCCTGATGCGACCGCCCCGGAGGACACGACCAGGACGTCCATACGCGCGCTGCGGCCACGAAGCTCTGCTATCTGATCGCTAAGCCTGTGAATCATAACACGATCGAGCCCTTTAGGCCCTGTCACAACGGCGCTGCCTACCTTGATCAGAACACGCCGGCATCGGCTGAATACTTCCGCTCGCTCCTCAAAACCTTGCATAAGCCGAATCGACTTCCCAGATCGAATGTCAGTGAATTGCAAACCATGATCGTCAAATCCCAAAGCAGATAATCATATTCCCAATACTCGTTTTTTACAATGAGTTCAAGGAGGTGAAGTCAGGGAAATTGTAAAGAAACCTCGCGGGACCGATGGTTTTTGAGGTTCTCATTATTTACTTATTCAAAATTTGACTGGATGAGATTATCTTGATTGGTAGGCGATCAGGCTATTCCAGGCCGCTACCGGCGGTTGAATCATGCCGGGCTTGCGACTCAATTCTTCAATTTATCTTCCCGGGAGTAAGGCAATGAAAGTTGGATTCATAGGCCTTGGACAAATGGGCTCAGGTATGGCTGCGAATCTGGTCAAGGGCGGCCATGAGGTCACCGTCTACAATCGAACGCCCGAAAGAATGCAGCCGCTGGTGGAAAAGGGTGCGCATTCGGCGGCCAGGGCGGCGGACGCCTGCCGGGGGGAGGCCGTCATCACGATGCTGGCCGACGATACCGCGGTTGAAAGCGTAGTGTTCGGTGAGGAAGGCGTGATAAAAAATCTAGGCAAGGGCGCCATCCACGTCTCCATGAGCACAGTCGGCATCGCGTTATCGGAAAAGCTTGCCGGGGCACACGAGGAAGCCGGCCGGCGTTTTGTTGCAGCGCCCGTATTCGGACGCCCTGAAGCGGCGGCGGCAGGCAATCTGTTCATCGTCGCCGCCGGCGCACCCGATGCCGTTGGCGCCTGCATGCCTCTATTCGATGCACTGGGGCAAAAAACTTTCACCTTCGGCAACAATCCCCGGGACGCAAACCTCATCAAGCTCAGCGGCAATTTCCTGATCGCCTCGGTCATCGAAGCGCTGGGGGAGGCGATGGCGCTGGTGGGCAAGGCAGGCATCGATCAGCACCGGTTCCTGGATTTACTGACATCGACGCTTTTCACCGCACCGGTTTATAAAACATACGGCGGGCTGATCGCCAGCAGGCACTTCGAGCCGGCAGGTTTTGCGGCGCCCTTGGGTCATAAGGATATACGCCTGACGCTTGCCGCCGCCGAAAGCCTCATGGTGCCCATGCCTCTGGCAAGCCTGTTGCACGACCGGTTCCTTAGCCTGCTTGCCGGCGGCGGACAAAAGCTCGACTGGTCGGCTATCGCACAACTCGCCGCAAGGGATGCCGGACTGACCGGTGACTGATGAACAGGTTTTCACTCCTTCACTGTTCACTCTTCACTAATAACCGAGCTTAACGCCGTGGAAAAAGGGACGCTTGTCCACAGGGCCTTCGTGGCTGGCATTGTGCTCAAGGGAGTCGATGCCGTATTGGAAATACTCGGCGGAATATCGTTCTTTTTTATCTCTCCGCAATCTTTTGGTGTATGGACTCTGTCGTTAATCGAACGCGAATTCCCCGAGGGACTTAGAAACTTCCTCCTCGGCTGGCTGGGCCACAACTGGTCAATTGACTCACAGCTCTTCGCAGCCTTCTACCTGGTATCTCATGGTGTCATGAAGCTCTTTATCGCGACCGCTCTGCTCAAGGGGAAGATCTGGGCCTATCACACCGGCATTGTCTTCTTTTTCTTATTCATTCTTTGTCAGCTTTACCGGTATGCTTTCACACACTCGGTATGGCTTATTATCATTTCAGGTCTGGACATGGTTATCATCTATCTGACTTGGGAGGAATACAAGCGGGTCAAGCGAAACGGGATCTTTGACCGATAACTTGCTATACTCAAGGAGCGAGAATATGGCAACATGTGACCGAGTGGCGGTAGTGCAGGCAGGATCGGTCCCGTTTGATACCCAAGGCAGCACTGATAAAGCTTGCAGGTTGATTTCCGATGCGGCCGGGCGAGGCGCTGCGTTGGCCGTTTTCCCCGAAGCTTTCATCTCGGGCTACCCGAAAGGACTGGATTTCGGCGCCCGTGTCGGCATGAGGCGTCCGGAGGGGCGAGAAGACTTCCGGCGCTACTGGGCTAGCGGAGTCGATGTGCCGGGTCCCATTACGGCGGCAATTGCCACAGCGGCGACTGAAAATAATATTTACGTGATGATCGGGGTGATCGAGCGTGAGGGAGGGACACTCTACTGTACGGCCCTGTTTTTTTCACCGGATGGCGGATTGCCGGGCAAACACCGAAAACTCATGCCCACGGCAATGGAACGGCTTGTGTGGGGCTTTGGCGACTGATCGACCATGCCGGTATTCGACACGCCCCTGGGTAAGATCGGGGCGGTGATCTGCTGGGAAAACTATGTGCCGCTGCTTCGCTTTGCCATGTATTCAAAAGGGATACAGCTCTACTGCGCACCCACTGCCGATGACCGGGATTCGTGGTTGCCAACCATGCAGCATGTTGCCATCGAGGGACGTTGTTTCGTTTTGTCGAGTTGTCAGTATGTGAAGCGAGGGGCTTATCCCCAGGACTACGATGCCGTTCAGGGCAATGATCCCGAAATTGTCATGATGCGGGGGGGAAGTTGCATTGTCAGCCCGTTTGGCCAGATCCTCGCCGGCCCCAATTATGAGCAGGAGTGCATTCTCACTGCCGATATCGACCTTGGGGAAATCATTCGAGGTAAGTGCGACCTGGATGTCGTAGGGCATTATGCCCGTCCCGACGTGTTCAGATTATATGTAAACGAAGCCCCGGCCCCTCCGGTACTAAAGATCAAAAAGTCTGAAGAGCCATTCGCTTGAGTCGAGGGTGTGGATTGATTATACTTCTCGTAGGGCTGAAACCAGGACATGATGAGCTGGAAAGGTGGCGGAAATGACAAAACTCGAAGAATTGGAAATGGCTATTGGTGACTTGCCTGAAAAGGAGTATCGCCAGTTCCGCCGTTGGTTCATCGAAAAAGACTGGGAAAGGTGGGACAGACAAATCGAGGAAGATTCAGGAGCCGGCAAGCTTGACTTCCTGATAAAGGAAGCCCTTGATGCTAAAAAGGATAATAGACTGAGGGACCTGTGATGCACCGAACGGCGGAGCGCTTCTGGCGGTGCTACCGGGATTTACCCGATGAAATCCAGGAAATAGCAGACAAGAGCTTCAAACTCCTAAAGGAGAACCCGAGGCATCCCTCCCTGCAGTTTAAGAAGGTCGGCAAAATGTGGTCGGCAAGAGTCGGTGAAGCTCATAGAGCATTGGCTGTCGAAGACGGTACTGACTTCATTTGGGTATGGGTCGGTTCCCATGACGAATATGAAAAAATGATCAAACGGCGATAAATTCGAAATACCGTTGGGTCTATGCAGCCTCGAAATATCAGGGGCCATGGCAAGAGTTGACAGGTAATCCCCAGATGCTTCTTCCATCCTTCGCCGCTTTGCTCAAAGCTTTTCTTGTGCCGTCTGGAATCAGGGGCAAGGTCCTGTATGCGGCCGCAGCCCTGGTTTTCATTTCACCAGGCTTACGCGCCGCATGGGGCGGTGAGGTCTGCCGGCACGATCTGAAAATAGAATTGCAGCCCGAATCGCACAGGCTGATCGGCAGAGACGACATCAGGATGGAAGGGTGGAAGGGCCAAGACCTGATATTTCTGCTTGCGGACAAGGCCCACGTCAAATCCGTGCTGGTCAATGGAAAACCGTGGAAGTATTCCTTCAGTTCCGGCAAGCTGATACTTTCCGCCGCATCTGCCGTGGACGGCTCTGTTCGCAGATCTGCTCCGCGCCCTCCGCGTCTCCGCGTGACGATTTCTTTCGATGCCCTGTTTAACGACCCAATCGCTTCAGGACCCGCCACTTTTGAAAATCCCGGATCGGGTGTTATGGGGTCGATCGGCGGCAGGGGAACTTTTCTGATCGAGGATTCAGGGTGGTATCCAAGCTTGCAGGGATGCAGCCAGGGTTTTGATCTCCAGGTAACAGCTCCAGTGGGCATCTATGCAGTCACGGCAGGCGAGTTGATCGGACACGAGGACAGGGGCGCGTTAAGTATATCGCGCTGGAAAACCGAACCGATCGGGCAGGGCCTGTCGCTCTCGGCGGGCAGATATATCATTCATTCTCCAGCCGGCGGCGATCCTGCAAGCCGGCAACCTGGCAGCCGGTCCCACCTGCGCCTTTACACATACTTTACCCCGGAAAACGATTCGCTTTCAAAAACCTATCTCGATGCAGCGGCATCGCACATCGCCTTCTATGAACAACTGCACGGGCCGTACCCTTTCCCCAAGTTTGCCATAGTCGAAAATTTCTTCCCGAGCGGCTACGGTTTTCCCTCATATACGCTCCTGGGTTCCACGGTGCTTCGGCTCCCGTTTATCCCCCAAACGAGTCTACGGCACGAAATCGCCCACTCCTGGTGGGGCAACGGCGTCCTGGTTGACTACGCTTCTGGGAACTGGTGCGAGGGTTTAACAACCTATGTTGCCGATTACCTGTCGCAGGAGATCACATCGGCGGCTGACGCCAAGCTTTACCGGCAGCAGATTTTACAGGATTATGCAACACTGGCCGCGTCGGGGGCCGATATCTCCCGCTCCGGCTCTTCGGGGGCCGTTCAAGCCCCGCCACCAGGGCTGTCGGCTATGGCAAGGCGGCATTCGTTTTTCATATGATCCGGCAAAGGATCGGAGACGATGCTTTCTGGAACTGCCTCCGGCAGCTATATAAGGAAAGGCTCTTTGTCAGGACCTCCTGGGGCGATTTCCGCGATGTTTTCGTCCGGACCGGAGGCTGGGACCCCGGAGAAGCAAAAGCTTTTTTCGATCAATGGCTCGAGCGCAGCGGCGCCCCGGTTTTAAAGCTTCAGGATGTGCAGTCCCGCACAACGGATGATTCCGGTTGGCAGGTGACCGGAACGGTTCTCCAGGAAAAGCCCTGGTACGGCCTGGATATAGTCGCCGCTCTGGAGACTTCCACCAATGAAAGAGTAGATACAAAAATCAGGATCGAAAACGGCTCGGCTCCTTTTTCCATTCGGTCCGCAGCGGAGCCTGTAAAAATAATCGTTGACCCTGATGTAAATACCTTCCGGCTCCTCAGCCCTGAAGAAATCCCCGCCACCGTAAACAGCGTCAAGGGATCGCAGGGACTGGTGGCGGTGCTTTCGGAGGGCGAAGACAGAAGGACCGAGGACGCAGGACCATCGAAAAAGCCCGGCCTTTGAACTTTTGCTGGAAGGTCTCGACCAGGCGGATGCTCCGCTATTGAGTGAAAAAGAAGCCGAAACGAAGATTGGCGATGAGAAGGACTTACTGTTTTTTGGCTTCCCGCGGTCTGCAAAGCTCAAAGAGCTTTTCGCGTCCGCTCCAGGGGAGGTTAAACTTTCTCCAGGGTCTTTTTCGGTTAAAGGCTTTTCCGGGGCCGATTGCCTTTTTCTCGTTTTCAAAGATCCGAATCGTGCCGGCAGAATTACGGCGCTTTTTCTCCCGATTTCAGGGGCGTCGTTTGATTCGGCCATTACGGCGGCCCGCAAGATCACTCATTACGGGAAGTACGGCTACCTGGCCTTTTCCAACGGAATAATACAGAAAAAAGGTGTTTGGGAAATTTTTCGATCCCCTCTGGAATTTGATTTTATTAGAAGATGAACGCTGACGATAAAATCGTCCCCCGCCCAAAACTCGCTCTATACTTTTGTGACCGATATGTTATCTATGCAGGGCGATTCGGCAGTTTCGCCTGAGAATGGGTGGAATTCGCTTGCTAAGAGCCGGATTATTCTGGTAATGTCGTAGGTTCGAACACAACCTGAGCTAAACGGATACGGAACATTGAAGCGCAAGTAATTCCGGCACGGACCGGTACCCTGGAAGACCAAGGTAGAAGCATGTGGAGTTCCCCCCCTGGGTTTCCATTGTCGTATCCCTGAGCGAAGTCAATTATAGCTCTATCTCGCTCCGAGCGGGCGGCGGTTTTTTCGAGTCGCGCGTACGCAGGGGGCGTGGATTGAAAACAAACAAACAAGCGAACAGCAAAACAGGAGAACAGATCCCAAATGTGTCGTTTGATCGCATTGACGAGTGACGAGCCTCAGTCACCCATGCTGGCCATACGCGCCCTTGATGTGATGCGGGAGGGCCATGACGGCTCGGGAGTCGGCCTTTTTCTGAGTGATCTCGGCGGGCCGTTCGAGGAGATGAAAGGCTTGCCGATCCTGTCCGGCATATTCACCAGTGAAGGTGTGAAGCGTCTCGATCAGTACATGGCGAGCGTGGGGTTTGCGCCCAAGCACAACATTTCCATCCGCAATTCCAAAACGCCGCCCCCGGGTACTCCCAGACGCGATACTTATGTAATCTGCGCCTATGATTATCCACAATCCTGGGAAGGGCTTGATCAAAAAGAAATTGAGCTTCGCCTGATGCTCACGCGCCTCGATCT
>CAVRZU010000281.1:0-11422 GCA_963725365.1 uncultured delta proteobacterium
CCCCTCGCCCTGCATAGCCCGTCGAGAGACGGGCGTCTTTCGACGCCCTAGGCGGGGAGAGGGGGAGTTCGTCAGGACACGATCTCGGCCTTTTCGAGCGCCGCGTGCATCAGCACGTTGGCGCCGGCCGTGGACCAGTCCTGCTTGATGTCCTCGCTCTCGTTGTGGCTGACGCCGTCGACGCAGGGCGTGAAGATCATCGATGTCGGCGAGGTCATCCGCGCCATGTAGCAGGCGTCGTGGCCGGCGCCCGATACGATGTCGCGGTGGCTGTAGCCGAACCGTTCGGCCCCGCGCCGAACCGCCTCGACGCAGGCCGGATCGAAGGGACGGGCTCGTAAGAGAAGACCTGCTTCAAGTCGTAGGCGAGGCCCATCGCCTTCGTAATCTCCTCGACCCCGCTCTTGAGCGCCGCGTCCATCTCGCTCAGCGTCGCGTCGACAGGATGGCGGAAATCGACGGTCATGAAGGTTTCGCCGGGGATCACGTTGCGAGAATTGGGATAGGGATTGAGCATGCCGATACAGGCGTCCCATCCGGTCTCGGTACGGAGGGTATCATCTTCTGAGGTTCTCCCAGTATGAAGTCGCCTTTTTCTATCCAATCTTTGAGTACCCGGGCGATTTCCTTTGCGCGAACATAACTTGAGAGCGGCACGGTAGGGATCTGCCTGCCTTCGATGCTTATGGTTCCGGAGCGCAATTGGGCGTAGTTGACTTCACAAATCGGCTCTGGCCTTGTAAAGCTGTAGTCCTTTACCTGGGTAACGATCTGTTCGTCGGAAACGCCGGTAAACAGGGCCATTTCCTCATCCAGGATGGGGATGGGAATTCCGACCCCGACGACAAGAGAGCACCCGTAGCCCAGAACGCTCGCGCCCATGAGCCACCGGGGACTCATCTCCTTGAGGTCGCCCATCAGCATCAGAGTTCCGGCCGGGCTGCGAGGGGTCCCGTTCGAAAGCCGGGGAGTTTCAGGTTTGTGCTGGGTGCCGTGCCAGGTTATGAAGCCCTGAGCGCCTCCCAGAAAGATTCTTGTCCCCATGCCCAGTGTTCTGTAATATGGATCGTTGAGCAGGGGACTGAGCTGACCGGAAGTGCAATAGTTGGCGTTGCCAAGGTTGGGCTTCAGAGTGCCCATGTATGTGTAAATTGTTTCCTTGGACAGATTAACTGCACAATTGTAATTCTGATAGGCGTTTCGGGGATTGCACAGCGTCGCGTATGGAAGCTCTTTCAATGTAAATTGTTTTTCGAAATGGCGATTGGGATAGCAGTCGGTTCCGTAGCCTTCCGCGCGAAGGAGCACGGGTTTTCCGCTTACCAGGTCCTCAATGACGTGCCCGCCGCCGTATTCGAACGCGCCGGGATGAATTTTATTCAGAGGGTCGTCGGCCGAAGGTTCGGTTGCGCCGAGATAAATATCCACAGCGGCAAGGCCTGCATAGGCCGGAACATTGTTTAGCCAGACCTTCGAAGCCTTTATTGGAGGATTGGCATGTCCGAAATTTATGAAAGCGCCCGAAGAACACATAGGAGCAAAGGTGCCGGTGGTGACAACGTCCACCTCCTTTGCAGCGGCTGCAGCCCCCTTCTTTTTCACTATTGCGGTCATATCCTCCGCCGTAACCACGACAGCTTGTCCTCTGCGTATCTTTTCGTTTATTTGCTGGTAAGTTTTACGTGTTCCCATTATCTTTGCCCGATCCCACCGTTAGAAAGAAAAGCCATGGCAAACCTGAAAAAGCCGTGACATGATAACCTAATTATTTAATTCTTCAATCCCGCATGCATTTTGTTCTTGAAGAATTCGGGATAAACGGTTTTCATTGCGGGTTGGATATCAAAATTACTGGAGAAAAGTGAGTATGTCCGAACAAAAAAACGATGCGTTTGAAAAACAGGCCCCGCCTTCGCCGGTTCGAAATCCGTATATCATGAATTTCCTCAAAGCGCTGGCAGAAAAAAAGGGGGAGCAACATCAGCCCGACGATCTAAAAAAGTTGCTGGGAGATATGTACCGGCTCTTTGAATCCATGCTTGGACAGAACATGGTAAAAGCGCTGCCCGAGGAGGTGAGAAATCAATACCTCGAAATGGCGGAGGATTTGCCGAATCTGAACTACGAAAAAATAGGTGTCGTTTTTGACAAAAACGTCAAGAATTACGAAGAAATCATGAAGAAAACCATGAAGGAGTTTGCCGAGATTTATATTAATAACAGGCAATTCAGCCCTGAGCAATATCCCGTCAAACTGGCTTCGGATCAATAAAGAGAGCCCTTACGCAGGGTTGCTTGAGAATCTAAGAAGGATGCCGGAGGGCGCAGCTTCCGGCCTCCGATGCCCTGCTTTCGGATATCGGATACATGAGATCCGGATTTGCTCCGGTCACCGATATCCGATGCGCGGCTTGCCTTTAGGCGCTCGCCTGTTCTTCGTGAGGATGGATGCCGGTCTGCATGTGTATTTTTAGTTCATTGATGAGCAAATCCATTTCCTGCTCGCGTTTTTGTTTTATCTCTTTCCAGATATCCTGGCAATGCTTGCACTCGGTTGAATCTTTCAGATAAGCACCGATTCTGTATATCGTCTTTGAATCTTCGGCGATTGCCTGAATCAGGGCGTAATTGACATTTTCCAGCATGCTTTCTCCTTATCTCTCGCAGGGACCGGGATTGGATTCACGTTGGGAAGAAGTCGAAGTTTTTCGGTGACTCAATTTTAAAGATAATCAAAGAGCCGTCAGTGGACAGTGGCTAAATAAACAGGGGGCAGGGGACACACGCGCGCCGCGTGGCCGGTGGATAGAAAATACTTTTCACTTTTGCCTGGCGCAAGGGGAGGGCACTTGCCGGAGTTGATCCCAATTGTTACGCTTTAGACCATCTAAGAACATGATGAGAGGAGAATGAAGTGCAGGAAGATAAGACTGTCTGCCCGTATTGCAATCTTAAGATGAGCAAATGGAAGACCCCGCCCATGTTCAACCTGGAGCGCGGAATATTTTTACGTTTGCTTCAATGACAAATGCTCTTATTTCGTCAAAGGCTGGACGCACATGCAGAAATCAACCGAGGTCGGCTGTTCGTACCGGCACAGGTACGACCCCGACACCGGCTGCTGCGGTCCGCTCCCTGTGTGGTCTCCTGACGCCGGCAAAGACTCGATTTTCGAGTAGCTCCCTGGTCAAAAAAGAGGGTGATGGGTGAGGAGTGGGAAATCCCACCCTCTCCCCTCACTCTCGCCTCTATCCCGGATTCAATTCATCTGCTCTTTTAGGTTGAGGCTTTCCTGCTCTGCGCCTCAGCGTTGAGTTTTTCCTGCAACGCAGCCTGCGCCGCTGCAAGCCTGGCGATAGGCACGCGAAAAGGTGAACAGCTAACGTAATTTAGTCCCAGATTGTGGCAGACGGCAATAGATTTTGGATCACCGCCATGCTCTCCGCAGATACCCACTTCCAAATTGGGGCGTGTTTTTCGGCCCAGTTCGACCGCCCATAGCATTAGTTTGGCCAACCCTTTTTCGTCAATGCTCACAAACGGATTTTCAGGCAAAATCCCCTGCTGAATGTAGTCGATCAGGAATCCCTTTTCAGCATCATCCCTGCTTATTCCATAAGTGGTCTGAGTGAGATCGTTGGTGCCGAAGGAGAAGAACTCGGCGTACTCTGCGATTTCATCGGCGGTGAGCGCAGCCCGCGGGACCTCGATCATGGTGCCGAATTTGTAGTCGATTGTTACTTTCTGTTCCGCCATGACTTCTTTTGCAACTGCCTCGAGGGTCTTTCTCTGCGTCTTAAGTTCGTTGACGTGGGCGGTGAGAGGGATCATGATCTCGGGGTGGACGTCAACTCCCTGTTTGGCGCACTGACAGGCCGCTTCGAAGATGGCCCTGACCTGCATCTGGGTCAACTCGGGCATCATTATTCCGAGGCGGACACCTCGCAGACCCAGCATGGGATTAGCCTCGCGCAGAGTCTCCACACGCCGCAGGATGCGCTCGTCTTCTTCTATCTTGTGCAGGAGTTCGTCAATTTCCTGCAAATTCCTTGCGTGCATCATGCGGATCTTGCCGTCGGTAAGCTCGCTCATGAGTTGTTCGAAGCCGGGGAGAAATTCATGCAGCGGTGGATCGATAAGGCGGATGATAACCGGCAGTCCGTCCATGGCCTTAAATATACCTGCGAAATCTTCCCGCTGGAAAGGCAGCAGTGCATCCAGGGCTTCACGGCGTTCGGTCGGCTGGTCGGTCATGATCAACTTCTGCACCAGGGGAAGGCGCTCGGCCTGGAAGAACATATGCTCGGTGCGGCAGAGGCCTATGCCGCCGGCGCCGTATTCGCGGGCTCTTTTGGCGTCCTGGGGATAATCGGCGTTTGCCCAGATGCCAAGATGCCGGAACCCGTCCGCCCATTGGAGCAGTTTCATCAGCCACGGATCGGAGATGTCGGGCACCATTGTCTGGAGCTGGCCCAGAAAAACCTCGCCTGTCGAGCCATCGATTGAAATCCATTGCCCTTCATCGATTACCTTGTCGCCAACCGTCATCCAATGCAGAGCGAGATCAATTTCCAGGGCTGCAACGCCGACGACGGCAGGCTTGCCGAACTGGCGGGCTACAAGGGCCGCATGGCTGGTGCGTCCCCCGCGGCTGGTAAGGATTCCTTCGGCTGCCAGCATGCCATGCACGTCATCGGGCCGGGTCTCCGGTCGGACCATTATTACCTTCTTGCCTTCTTTTTCAGCCCAGTTTTCGGCCAGATCGGCAGTGAAGGCGACAATACCCACTGCCGCCCCCGGAGAGACATTCAAACCGCCGGGCAGGAGTTGTCTTCCCTTTTTGCGGCGATTTTTGAAGACGCATCGAACTGTGGATGGAGGAAGAAGTCCACTTGTTCGGGAGTTACGCGCATGACGGCTTCCTCCCGGGTGATCAATCCTTCCTCAGCCATATCCGCTGCAATTCGAACCGCTGCCTGAGCGGTCCTCTTGCCTGCGCGCGTCTGCAACATCCACAGGACGCCCCGCTCGATAGTGAATTCGACATCCTGCATGTCGCGGTAATGTTGTTCCAGTATTCCGGTTATCTCCATAAACCTGTTCCATACCTGCGGCATGGTTTCAGCCATTTGTTCGACGGGGTAGGTCGCCCGGATGCCTGCAACCACGTCTTCTCCCTGGGCATTGATCAGGTAGTCGCCTTCGATCTTCTTCTCACCCGTGGTGGCGTTTCGGGTCATAGCCACACCGGTCGCGCTGGTTTCGCCCATGTTCCCAAACACCATCGTTTGGATGTTCACGGCGGTTCCGAGGTTGTTGGGGATCTCGCTGCATGCCGGTAATCGATCGCACGCTTGCCGTTCCAGGATTTGAAGACGGCCACGGTTGCCAGACGAAGCTGCTCGTAAGGATCGGCGGGAAACCGTATGTGGCTGTACCGCTGGAATATTTCCCTGAAGCGTTCTCCAACCGCCTTCCAGTCATCGGCGGTCAACTGCGCATCGTTCCTGACGCCTCGGGCCTTCCTGAACTCCGATATGACTTCCTCGAACGGTTCGTCGGGCACGCGCATCACCACTGAACCGAACGTCTGGATAAGGCGGCGGTAGGAGTCATAGACGAAGCGGGGGTCGCCTGTTGCTTCAATCATCGCTTTTGCCGTCTCGTCGTTAAGACCGATATTGAGCACAGTGTCCATCATGCCGGGCATGGAGAACTTCGCCCCGGAGCGGCATGAGACGAGAAGAGGTTTTTTGCCTTCTCCGAACGACCTGCCTGTCTTCTCAACTTCGGCTAAAGCGGCCAGCTCCTGCTCCCACATTTGTTCCGGGAATTTCATGCGTTCAGCCAGGTAGGAGTTGCATGCCTCGGTGGTCACCGTGAAACCGGGAGGGACCGGCAAGCCGAGCCGGGTCATATCGGCAAGGTTGGCCCCTTTCCCGCCCAGCAGTCCTCGAACCTTTTCCCAGTCGCCACCTGCGTAAGCCGTTGCCTGATCAAGTTCGTCAAACAGATAAACCCATTTTCCCGTCATGTCCGGGTACTCCTTGGAAGAGGTGCCTTGCCGCACAGCCGTGGAATTTCAAAAAGTGTAAAACGATCTATAATTAACCATCGATGCGATGAAAAGCACGGAAGGAATTTGATCTGTAAGCTTGCGTGACAGAGAATAGAGCTGGTAAGATCCTCTTTATTATTTAAAGCTCTTGTCAAAGGACTCTTTTTTCACCTACACTAAAAACTCTCTTGATTATGAGGTTATAATCGTTGACAAAAACGCCCAGGAGCATGAGATGATTCGCAAAAGCGATGCACTAAATTACCACAGTGAAGATAGACCGGGAAAGATCGAAGTTAAACCCATTAAGCCCTGCTATACGCAAAGAGACCTTTCGATGGCCTACACACCTGGAGTTGCGGAGCCCTGCCGGGAGATCGAAGGTATGCCCGAGAAGGTATTTGACTATACAGTGAGGGGAAACCTTGTGGCCGTCATCACCAACGGCACGGCAGTGCTCGGGCTTGGCAATATCGGCCCGCTGGCCGCAAAGCCTGTTATGGAGGGTAAGGCCGTTTTGTTCAAAAGGTTTGCGGATATCGATGTGTTTGACCTCGAACTCGATACGAAGGACCCCGACCAGTTGATTCAAGCGGTCAGGTTGCTCGAGCCGACCTTCGGAGGCATCAACCTCGAAGATATCAAGGCCCCTGAATGTTTTTACATTGAAGAGCAGCTCAAGGAAACGATGAAAATTCCCGTTTTCCACGACGATCAGCATGGTACTGCCATTATCTCGGGGGCCGCCCTTATAAATGCTCTCGAATTACAACGAAAAAAAATCGATCAGGTGAAGCTGGTAATCTCGGGGGCCGGGGCTGCCGGAATTGCCTGCGCAAGCCTTTACGTCAAACTTGGCGCCAGAATAGAAAACTTGTTCCTGGTGGACTCGAAAGGCCTTGTCTATAAGGGCCGCAAAGAAGGGATGAATCCATACAAGCAACGGTTTGCAAACGGCGAGAAACCGATGTCGCTTGCCGAAGTGATGAAGGGGGCCGATGTTTTCGCCGGTGTTTCGGCTGCGGGGCTGGTTACCAAAGATATGGTGAAGAACATGGCGGAACGGCCCATCGTCTTCGCCCTGGCCAATCCGGACCCTGAGATCAGCTACCCCGACGCAACAAGCGTGCGCAGTGATCTGATCATGGCTACGGGACGCTCCGATTATCCCAACCAGGTAAATAACGTATTAGGGTTTCCCTATATTTTTCGAGGCGCCCTGGACGTGAGGGCCACCGCCATAAATGACGAGATGAAAATCGAGGCGGTAAAGTCGCTGGCCGCGTTGGCAAAAGAAGACGTTCCCGATTCGGTCCTCAGGGCTTACGGCCAGGAAATGCTGGAATTCGGGCCAAACTATATCATCCCCAAGCCCTTCGACCCGCGCGTTCTCATACGGGAAGCGCTTGCAGTGGCAAAAGCGGCAGTAGAAACCGGGGTCGCCAGGAAGCCGATAACCGACTGGGAACAATACCGGGATCAGCTCGTAAGCCGCCTTGGGCGTGCTCAGGAAATTATGCGGCGCATCATTCACAAGGCAAAGCAAGACCCTAAACGGATAGTTTTCCTTGAAGGCGACGATCCTAAAATCTTGAGGGCCTGCCAGGTGATCCTGGACGAGAAGATCGCAAAGCCCATCCTGCTGGGCAACCGGGCGGTGATCCGAAAGAAAACGACCGAACTGCATCTCGATCTCAAGGGCGCAAAGGTGGTCGATCCGAAAAAATTCGAGCGGATAGAGGAATACGCGGCCGATTTTTTCAGAATGCGCTGCCGAAAAGGAATTACGATTTATGAGGCTCGAAAACTGGTCAGGACAAGGAATTATTTCGGGTCTATGATGGTAAAGCTCTGCGACGCTGACGGCCTTGTCGGCGGAGTAAATCAGTATTACTCGGACACCATAAGACCGGCGCTTCAGACTGTGCCGCTCTCGGAAGGCAGCACGATTATCGCCGGCGTGTACATGATGGTTTTTCAAAAAGATGTAATATTTTTTGCCGACACCACCGTTAACTTCGACCCAACGGCCGAGCAGCTTGCGGAAATAGCAATCTGCACAGCCGACAGAGTTAAACAGCTCAATGTGCAGCCCCGGGTCGCAATGCTCTCCTTCAGCAACTTCGGGAGCACGCGCCATCCGAGGGCAGAGAAGGTCGCACAGGCCACCCAGCTTGTTAAAATGCGCCGTCCGGACATCGTAATAGATGGCGAAATGCAGGCCGATACGGCTGTGGTCACTGAAATCCTCAATGATGTCTATGAGTTCAATACGCTTAAGGAAACGGGCCAACGTACTGATCTTTCCATCGCTGGAAGCCGGCAATATCGCATACAAGCTGATGGAGCGGTTGGGGGGCGCGAAGGCGATCGGCCCGATCCTCATGGGAACAAGCGAAGCTATTCATGTCTTGCAGCGCAACTGCGACGTGGAGGACATTGTAAATACCACGGCCCTTGCCGTGATCGACGCGCAGGAGCACAAGCATTGCGTCACCGAACCGATCGGCTGGGACGTTAGTTGAGAAGACCAAATGAAGGGGAAAAAATAGTGGCGCATAAACAACCTCAATTATTATAATTATTTGGTTGAACCGGCCGGAAAAGACGATGAATAAAAATACCAGGGGCAGGCTGGCGGTTGCTGGAAGTTCTGCCGCTATCTTTTGGTCCGGAGCTTTAATTTTCGGCTATCCTGGACTGTTGGGCCCTTATTGGCGCAAGACGTTCCATCTGGGGACTGGTGCGACCGGCAATCCAATGATCTTTCTGCTGATTTCCCTTGGCATATTCATGTTTCTTGTTGGCAAATGGCATGGGAAACTCGGCACAAAAGCAATGTTCAGGATTGGCGCCCTTGTTTTGGCTGCATCCTTATTGGTGCTTGATTTAGCGACGAACATTTACATGGTTTATGTTTGGGCCTTTCTCAACGGGACCGCTTCCTGCTTTTTCTATAGTTCCGGTCTATTGACGGTGCAAAAGTGGTTTCCACACCGCAAAGGTCTGGTCTGTGGCATAGTCAATCTGACTTTTGGTCTTTCGGCTGCAATAATGTCACCTATTTTCGCCAAACTACTGACATCCATTGGCTATCATGCAATGAATTATGTAGTACTTGTCATTGCCGTTATCACCAATGTACTGGCATCCTGCATAACAGAAGTGCCTGAAAGGACCAATAACTCAGATGGACATCAAATGGAACAAGCCAATGCCAAAGAAGCACAATCAAAAATAGCCATATTTAGTAGTAGACAAGCTTCAGTTTCCCTAACGGCATCTCAGGCATTGAAGACTAAGAGCTTTTGGTTCTTATGGTTGACATGGGCTTTTATAGGCTCAGCCGGTATCTCCATGGTGTTGCTTTCTGTTAGCTATGGCGTATCGAAGAAATTGGCAGCGGTAGTTATATTGGCCTCATTTAACTTAACAAACGGATTTAGTCGAATAATAAGTGGATATCTTTCAGACTACATAGGCAGAAATATTACCGCAGCTATTACATTTATTGCAGCTGCCCTTGCATACTATTTGCTACCACATTTCAGTGACTTGGCAACAGTATCAATATTGGCGGCTGTTATAGGATATGCATTCGGAACCTTATTCACTATCTCTGGACCTCTCGCTTCGGATATTTTTGGACTGGAACATTTTGGTGTTATTTTCGGATTGATCTTCACTGCTTATGGTTTCATCGGCGGTATTCTGGGACCATCGGTAAGCGGGTATGTCCTGGATATGAGCGGTGGTGATTTTAGTATCGTATTTAGATACATGGCACTGTTCTGCTTATTAGGGGCCGGTTCCATAATGAAGGTCAAAGCTGTGGAACAACCACTTGCCTTGCTTGAAGACGCGGCTGAGGTCATTTCGAGGGGGCCTGATTACATTTACGAGGAGCCGGGACTCAATGAGCGGGCTGCAGGATCGATATACCGAAGACATTTTCCTTATTTGTACTTCAAATTCAGGATCTTTCATGCTTCATACTCCAGGATCTTCCACGCAAAGCTCAGTTTAAGGCTCCAAACAAGAACGGCTCATGCATTTGGCGTACGCCAAATGCATGAGCCGTTCATCTCCGGGCTTTCTGGTCCCTCATGGATAGAGGTCAGCAAAGTACCCACTGGTACCAGCAGTGCGCACCATTTAGCAGATTTTCAGAAGGCGTTCATGACGGGATCGCGACAATTTCTTTACAAATCACTTGATATATTGTGGGGGGAAGTCGCTGAGAGGCCGCCCGCCGAAGGATTTTTGGTCTTCGACCCGTACGCCCATTTTCTTTAGAGAACGCGCTCCGTACTCGCTAAATGCTACCACATCATAGAATACCCCCCGCCTGACCAGTGATTCTCCTATCTCCAAGCCGTAACCGTGCGATCTTTCCGGGAGAATTAGGACGGCGCACTTGGACCCGAAATCAACGAGTTTCTTTGGCATGGCATCTGCCAGTTGTTTCCAATCCCGATACCCGCCCGGGTTGATTTCCTGCAAACCACGAACCTTGAATGCAGCGCTCAAATAGACCAAAAGGGGTTTGTTTCTTTCGGACGTTAAAATCTTGGCCCATTTCGCGATGTCCTCATGGGTCTTGAGGTGTTCCCCGAGCACACGGTGCGATACGGGGGCTGTAAGAATCGGATCGGTCCATTTTTTGGGGAGATTTGGCAAACGGAAAAGTTTATCACTTTCTCCTTTTGGATTGATAAAAGCATAATTCCCCGAATTTATAATAACATGCCCTTGCAATTCAGGGATTTCCATACCGATGGAGACGGTAAGATTCAGGTCTTCTCCCGAGGCGTCCGGATTGCCGGAAGGGTGATTATGGACGAGCCAAAGGGAATCTGCGCCCAGTGCGGCGATGCGCTCCTTTAGGCGCTTTATCCCTTCCAAGCGGTCCCCGATAAAAGCTTTCGACACCATCGGCAGGCGGCATGTTATCCCCTCATGGTCCACAATTATGCCCTGTTTTACATATATAGAACAGCATGATCGCAGTCCACTCAGTCCGGCCGCTGCGCGCCCGCTCAGCATGAATCGACTGAATCGCAGCTTCGAGTTGGAACCGGCCGATGGGGCGGCGCTTCGACGCTTCGGCCAGATGGCGTTCCGCCTCCTCGATTAATGGTCGAGACCACTGTTGTGCATCCTGTTCCGAAAGAGGGACGAACTGGCCGTCCAGCCCTCGCCGCGCCCCTCTGCGGGCTTCGCAGTGGAGCATGAGAGCCAGCAAACCCTGAACCTCGGCCTCCTTTGGCATCAACTGCAAAAGCACTCGCGCAAGCCAAATCGCCTCCTCGGCGAGATCGCGTCCGCGCTGGTCGACACCGGCCATGTCATCCCAACCGATTC
>CAVRZU010000282.1:0-18223 GCA_963725365.1 uncultured delta proteobacterium
AGTGAGAGCAGTTTGCGAAATTCGGCGGAAGCGAGGAAATCGTAGCTGATCCGTTTCTTTCCTGCCCGTTGGATGGTTCCATAACATCGAGGTCGTAGCCGCGATACTCCTCCTCAACTTCAATGGAAACCACTTCATAGCCGATCGTTTGCAGTTTCTCCCTGAGAACTGAAGCCCATGTCTCCGGGTCGGCTTCATCGAGCCGGTTTTCATCGAAGATGCGGATGATCTGCTCGAGTAGCTTCTTGGACATCCCTTTCTGGGCTTGGCGCTCGAGCCATTGTTCGTACTGGGAGAAGGTCCTCATGAGGCTGTGAGCTCCTCGGGCGGAAGCGGCTCGTCGCGGCCCGGCAAAAACACCTTTTTCTTCTCTGCGGCGCGCTTGAGCGAAAATACGTCGAGGCTGTCGTCGTCCTTCAGGTAGTGCTCGGCTTTGCCCACCGCCAGCCGATAGAGCGGCGGCTGCGCAATATAGAGGTATCCGAGCTCGATCAGTTCGGGCATCTGGCGGAAAAAAAACGTCAGCAAAAGGGTGCGGATGTGCGCCCCGTCCACATCGGCGTCCGTCATGATGAATAATGTAGTGATAGCGCGCCTTGTCGGCATTGAATTCGTCCTTGCCGATGCCCGTGCCCAGGGCGGAAATCATGTTCCGGATTTCCTGGTTTTCCAGCATCTTGTCGAAGCGCGATTTCTCGACGTTCAATATCTTGCCCCGCAGCGGCAGTATAGCCTGAAAAGCCCTGTTTCTGCCCTGTTTTGCGGAACCTCCGGCCGAATCGCCCTCCACTATGTAAATCTCGCTCTTTGAGGGATCGCGCTCCTGGCAGTCGGCCAGTTTCCCGGGAAGGGAGTGGTCGCCCAGCACGCCCTTTCTTCGGGTGAGCTCTTTTGCACGCCGTGCGGCCTCTCGCGCCCTTGCCGCCTCCAGGACTTTGTCGAGGATCGGCTTATAATTTTCGGATTTTCCTCAAAGTAGATGGAAAGCCTCTCGTAGACGAGATTTTCCACCAGGCCTTTGACTTCGCTGTTTCCCAGCTTGGTCTTGGTCTGGCCTTCAAACTGGGGCTGAGAGAGCTTGATGCTGACCACGGCCGTCAGGCCTTCGCGCACATCATCGCCCGGTCAGGCCGCTCCAGGTCCGGCTGCTTGAGCGTTTTGTTCTGGGTGGCATACTGTTTGATCGATCTCGTGAGGCCCGCCTTGAAGCCGGCCAGGTGAGACCCGCCCTCTTTGGTGTTGATATTGTTGGCGAAGGTGAAGATCTTCTCGTTATAGGTGCCGTTATATTGGATGGCTACCCCGGCTGAGATCCCCTGCTTGTCGCCCGATATGGAAACGACCTCGGGCAGACCGGGGCTCCTTGTTCCGGTTCAGGTATTCCACAAACGAGACAAGACCGCCTTCATAATAGAACACGCTTTTCCTTTGGAACGCGCTCGTCAACAAGCTCGATTCGCACTCCGCTGTTCAGAAAAGCCAGCTCTCTCATGCGTTCCGCAAGTATGTCGAAGCTCATCTCCGTGTCCTCGAAAATGAGCGGGTCGGCCTTGAATGTTATACGCGTCGCCCCGCTTTTGGGTTTCTGCCCGTGGTCAGAAGCTCGGTTTTCGGCACGCCGCGCTCGTAGCGCTGAAAGTAAACTTTGCCGTCGCGCCGGATTTCGACCTCCAGGTACTCGCTCAGCGCGTTTACCACAGATACGCCGACCCCGTGGAGACCGCCGGAGACCTTGTAGGTCGAATCGTCAAATTTACCGCCCGCGTGGAGCATTGTCATAACGACCGTTACAGCCGGGATGTTTTCCTTTTCGTGAAGGTCCACCGGAATGCCGCGCCCGTTGTCGTCCACCGTGACCGAGCCGTCGAGGTGAATCTGCACTCGAATGTGGTTGCAGTAGCCTGCAAGAGCTTCGTCAATGCTGTTGTCAACAACCTCATAGACCAGATGATGCAGACCTTCGGTGGAGACATTGCCGATGTACATGGAAGGGCGCACGCGCACTGCGCTCAGGCCTTCGAGCACAGTTATCTGTTGCGCGGTGTATTCCGAAGCCGCCACAGGATCCATTGCCGGTACGTCAAGGGCCGGCTGGGCGGAAACCGAAGCGTCAACTGGCTCGTTAGGTTGTTCTTGAGCATAATCGGGCGCTATGTCGATATTTTGCATAAACTGATGTCCTCTGTTTGCTTCAAGGCCAAGCGATGCCTGCAGGCACAAATTGGCTGGCACAAATAAGTTATTGAAACCATTTATTAAAACAATCAATCATACCACTTTTGAGCGCGTCTTTTTCAATGCAAATCAGGTCACGCGGAGACGCTGAAGACTGCGGAGAATTAAAAATAGACAGATGTCACGCGGGGACGCGGAGGGCGCGAATACAAATAGATCGGGCGGCACTCATACGTCGTCTGTCCTTGCTTTTGCATTGCCGCAGCCGAAGGCAGCGGCGAACCTGGCTCGGCGGTCCCACCGCCTATATTCCCAACTCTTTTGACCGCTCTTCAACCCTTTTGACTATCTGGGGATCCATTTCGATGTCTGCCGGCCAGGGCCTGGCATGGCCATCCTCGATGCCTTTGCGGGTAGCGTCAATCACCATTCGGCCGCTGTGCACAAGGATGTCCCTTTTGGGATCGACGTTGTTGAATACCTTCCACAGTACGAGCGAATAGTTCCGCAGGTCAATGCCGGCATCGAGCAGAACCAGTATGGAGAAAGCCCTTAGCTGTGGTTTTTGAAGCAAGCCCTCGGAAATGGTCCTGCCCGCAACAGTGCCGTCTTTGGCGAAGTTAAGAAGCAGCGGGCGGTTTCTGGCGCCGATGGGTGGGCAATGAAAAGCGCAGAGCATGCAGGATGAGTCCCTTATGCCTTCTTCGATCTCCTTATCCGCCGGAATCGGCCCTGCATACGGCTTGGATCTCTGCCTTTCATCCGGGCGCCGCCTTGTGGCGTCGATTCCAATTTTGGACCCAAAAAGAGGATCGGGGGCGCTGTGGTCCAAAACGTCCAGAACGCCTTCGGCAATATAGATATCGCTTTCCAGGTCAACTTCATTCAGAATCGTCTCGATGACCTTTGCCGGATTGTTTAGGTCAACTCCGCTGTCCACAAGCGCCACAGCCTTGGAGAAGCTCATTTGTCCCTGCCCCCATACGGCACTCATGATCCTTCGCGCATGGCCCGGATATTCCTTATCGATAGCCAGCACGACAACATTGTGGAACACTCCTTCCCAGGGCATCCAAAAATCGCGCACCTCGGGATGAATGGCTCCCAGGAGCGGGAGGAATATACGTTCGGTTGCCTTGGCAAGCCAGCAGTCCTCCATCGGAGGCCGGCCGACGATGGTGGCGGAGTAAACCGGATTGCGGCGGTGTGTCAGTGCAGTCAGATGGAAGACCGGATATTCTCCGACCAGTGAGTAGTACCCTGTGTGGTCGCCGAATGGTCCTTCCAGCCGCAGTTCTTCAGGGTCGACATATCCTTCGAGCACGAATTCGGCCTCAGCCGGAACTTCCAGGTCAACAGAGACACAGCGCGTCATCTGAACGGGTTTTTTGCCGGATAAAGCCGGCCAGCATCATCTCATCTATCCCCCTTGGAAGGGGGGCCGTAGCGGCATAAGTCACCGCCGGGTCGGTGCCGATCGCGACAGCGACCGGCATGCGCCTGCCGGCCCTGCGGTATTCCTGGAAATAGTGTGAACCGTCCTTGTGTATATGCCAGTGCATTCCCGTCGTGTTCCGGTCAAAAACCTGGAGGCGGTACATGCCGGCGTTTCGTCTGCCGGTTTCCATGCTTCGGGTAATTACGACAGGAAGCGTGACAAAGGGACCGCCGTCCTGCGGCCAGCACTTGAGGACAGGCAGTATGGAAAGGTCGATTTGTTCTCCCCTGTATATGACTTCCTGGCAAGGAGCATTCGAGGTCTTTCGCGGCATAAATCTTATCAAATCGAGCCCTAGTGGAAGCAGATCGGCAAACTGACGGAGCGATTTCGGTGGCTCTATTCGTACGAAGCTTTTCGATCCTGTGAGACAGGCCGGCCAGTGACTCCGTTCCAAGGGCCATGCAGATTCGGCGTTCACTTCCAAAAGCGTTTGTAATAACGGGAAAGCGAGATTCACGGACATTCTCGAAAAGCAGGGCCTTACCGCCCCCGGGGGCTTTGGACGCCAGGTCGGTGATGTGAGTGATCTCCAAATCACATGAAACTGGGGCTTTTACGCGGAGTAGCTCACCCGCTTTTTCAAGCTCAGATATGAATTCACCCAGGTTTTGGTATGCTCTTTTCGTCACGTCGCCGCCAGGACCCCCAGGAAGAGCAGGATGGATATTGCGCTGTTTACGTGGAAAAAGGCAACATTGACCTTGTCGAGGCAATCCGGCCGGACCAGCTTGTGCTCGGCAAAGATCAAAATGCTGATGAGCGAAAGGAAAAGAAGATAAATTCTTCCCAGATCGAAGGCAAAATAGACCAGAAGCAGAAAGACAAGCGTGAGAACATGCATTCCGGTGGAGAAAATCAGGGCTTTTGCGGTCCCCCAGCACGCCGGCAGTGAAAACAGGTCCTGTGCACGGTCAAACTCAATATCCTGGCACGAATACAGAATATCGAATCCTGCGATGTAGGTCATGAGCGCAAATGAGAGCAAAAGTATTTTCCAATCCAAGGCGCCGGTGATAGCGACCCATGCCCCGGCAGGGGCCAAACCGATGCCAAAACCCAGTATCAGATGGCAGAGCTTGGTAAACCTTTTTGTGAACGAATACAAAAACAGCACCACCAGGACCGGTATGGACATGATCATGCAAAGATGTCCGAGCAGGGTTGCCGAGGCGATGAAAACAGCCGCCGAAAAAGAAATAAAGAACAGTACGGAGAACAGGTCAACCTGGCCTGTCACGTGAGGGCGATTTGCCGTGCGGGGGTTCAGACGGTCGTAGCGATAATCGGCGAAACGATTGAATCCCATGGCCGCCGATCTGGCTGAAGCCATCGCAATCACGATGAGCGCTAAGGTCTGCAAACTCACCGGATGGTGCTGATTTGCAAGCAGCACGGCCGCCAGAGCGAACGGAAGGGCAAACACCGTGTGGCTGAACTTTATAAGTCTTCCATACGTATGGATTCTTGATACCCAGATCATCCTGAACCAAGTCCCGCTAGTTCTCGTAAAGCAGGCGGTGGGTCCGCCGGCCGGGTTCGCCGCCGCCTCCGGCGGCGGCCTCCATGTTAAGTAAAGCGCCTGTTCCGGTTGGAAGCGGTTCACTATACTATTTTCAAAAGTCTTTTTCCACTCTCAGTTCTCATGGAGCGAAGCGGGGTTCAGTCCTGTTCTTTAAATCCTGGCTACCATGTTTCTGCCTGCTTTCTTCGCGTTGTACATGGCTTTGTCCACCCGGTTAAAAACCACTTCCTGGGATTGGTCGCCTTCCTGAATTTCGGTTACCCCTACACTTACCGTGAAGCTGATTTCCTGCTTGTGGTAGACGAACCGGGTATTCTCAATCAACTTGCGCAGCCTTTCGGCAACCGCAGCCGCACTCTCGATATCGGTACCCGGAAAGAGTACGAGGAATTCATCTCCTCCCCACCGTCCGATGAAGTCCGTTTCGCGAAGAATGGGCTTTAAGCGTTTTATAATCTCCTTGAGGCACCTGTCTCCGGCCCAGTGGCCGTAACGGTCGTTTATCAGCTTGAAATGATCCACATCGAAAAGGAGCATCGAAAAATACTGTCGATATCTCTGAAAGCGATACAATTCGTTTTTAAGGCGTTCCTTAAGGGCGCGCCGATTGGCTACTGCGGTCAACGGATCGATAAGAACCTCTTTTTCGAGCGCCCTGCGCTTTTCGTGCACCTGGTCCACTTCTTTTTTCATCCGGCTCAGGTTTTCAGTAAGAGATTCCATCTCCTCTTTGAGCCCCTCCTGGCGCAATACCTCAGACCTGCGCTTCTCTTCCAGGGCCGACCGTATAGAGGCAAGCCTGGACATGACCAGGTCCCTGAACTCAGCGAGCGTTGTACTGAGCTGGGCTGAACTTTTCATCTCGTCGACTTGATTTTCGAGAAGGCTGTTGAATCTTTTGTTTTCGTTATGGCTCTCCCCTGTCTGATTGATGGAAACCAGGTAATGCCGTTCGACTTCGAGAAGGCCGGCCCCAATCTCTGATATAAACTCTGTGACGAGGTTGCGTTCTTCACTTATCATCTGGTTATATGTCTGAACGAGTGTGATGATCTCAGCCCTTAGCCCCACGATATCTTCGATCTTTGCACTTTGCTCGATTTTTTCCCGAAGCAGGACCAGGCGCCCGGAGTACTCTTCCCCAAAGTCGTGGTCCAGTTCCGAGACCAAACTGAGAAAGGTTGACTGGATCTCTTCGCTGTGGCCATTTGGGCCGGTCATTGGAACCAGTTCTCCAGGCCTGCCGTGGGTGGCGAACATAACCTGGCCGTTCCCGGCGACACTCTGTTCGCTCTTGGCTATGGCGTTTCTCAGGGCGGAGAGGCTTTTCTCCATCTCTTCGATGGCAGTCGCTTTTTGCACTGAGTTCTTGAAATCAGCCAGCCTCTCATAGACGACCGCGCTCTCGTTCCTTGCCAGGCTGGAAAGGGCTGCAACGGATCGTCTCAACAAATCGCGCATCCTTACTGCCTCTTCCTGTTCCTCGATCGCTTTTCTGAGGGTGGTCTCCTGGCCGGAAATTTTTGCCGTATCCGGATGCGAATTTTTCCTATCTCCGGTCTTTTCACTCCAACCGCTAGTGGGATCACTCATGGCCTGAACACCTCCCTGTGAGTCCGGTCCTGTTTACACGGATTAGCTCGACGAGCCCGTTTTGCCGGGCTTGGATTTGAAAAGCTGGCACTGGGCTCCCGATGAGCGATATACGGCATTGTGAGGATACTGAGGCGCCTTAATGCCCCATGCCGAGCAGCCGTATGGCGCCCCGGCCATCCAGGTTATGAAAAAATACCTGCATTGTGTGCAATCGACTCTTTTCACACTGCCCCCCTTGAAAAAATCTCAAGCCTATTTGAATGTCAGCCGAGTCAACTGTAAACAATTTTCATGCCACCCGGAGACGCTGAGGTTGCGACTCAAAACTCGGATGTCACGCAGAGACGCTGAGGGCGCGGAGAAGTGGAAAGAGAGGAAATGTCACGCATGCGAAGAAAGAAAACAGGAGGGCAAAATACGACGAAAAGAGGGTATGTACGATTCGAGTTGTTCTGGAAGCAATTTTGTCTTAAGTAACAGATACCCTATGCCGATATAAAGGTCGGAGGATTAGCAACATGGTAATCACCGACTATCGGGTACAAAGCGTTTTACGGACCTATACCCGGCAGTTGCAGCGCTCCAAGCTTTTGGCAAAGAGCAGCAAGGACAGCGGCGGTGCAGATTCGAACTCCGAAAAAGTGTCAATTTCGGGCGAAGGTAAGCGCATGATGATGGAGCGGATGACGAGTCAGGTTTTGGAAAATATGTGCCCTAAACAGGATGATGTCGGCCCGGCAGGAAAGGAATCCGTAGTCGGCGACGGACCGGTAGCGGAAGGAAGCAAATGAATATTACGAAAATCCAGCCACCTGTGACAAGCGCTGTGCAGAATACGAGTGCAGCGGCCAAACCTAAAGCCATGGTTGGAAATGGTGTTTCTTCAGACCAGGTGCAGCTCTCAAAGAACTATCAGGACTTGGCCCAAGCCCAAAAGGCGATTACGGGGGCCGATCAAGTCCGCACCGAAAAGGTGGCGCAGATCAAAAGCCAGTTGGAGAGCGGAAACTATCAGATAAACCCGAGTAAAATCGCAGGTCAAATGCTCGATGAAATAATATGAGGATCGACATTTAATTGACGCAGTACGCAACGGCCCTGCACCCAAGTTTTGACACCATGCCAGGGCCGTTTTTCTATTCGATCACTGCAATGTAATGCCTGTTTCCGTTAAGCACGATATAAAAGCCTTGTCCGGTGTCGTCCTCGTGCACCAGCTCGGCCAGCTGGTAATAGGCGGGGCTGGAGAATCTGGCCAAAAAACGCCCCCGGGCCACCCGGCAATAGAGAACATTGGACTTTCCTGCCGCCAGCGTATCGGGATCAAGGGTTTCCGGCTGTGAAATATTTTTGAGCCGAATCAGAATCGTCTCACTGCCGGACTCGCCTCTTTGAAGATCCACCCGGGAAACTACGAAGGGAGTATCGGCCACATCGAGCAGGCAGGGGCCGCTTGAGTCCGAAAGTATGAATTGGCCGGTAGGCAACTGGTCCAGTCTTGCATACAGCTCTTCCAGTATCTGCGTGCGAAAGATCCTGTTCCCCTTATGAAACCAATCGCCGCTTTCATCGACCCGGATGCCGCAAGGTTCAAGTTCACTCGAAAAAGGGTTTTTATTAGTGTCCAATTTTCACTGCTTTTGTTTTGTTTTTTCTATTCACCGCTCACCGCTCTTATAAAACCTTTCCATTTCGGAATAGATGCATCCGCAATACTGCTGTCTGTACATGCCGAGCGCTTTTGCCCTCTGTTGACCTTCACTCCATCCGGACCTGAAATCCCTGTATAGAAAAGCAATACCGTGTTTTCTGGACGCTTCTTCACAAATGGAGGCTATCAGTTCGTGCTTTTGGCGCCTGCTGTAGAGAAGCGTTGTGGTGAACGCGTCGAAGCGGCTCTTTTTTGCCAGTCTCGCCGCCGCATCCAATCGCAGAGAATAACAGTAGATGCAGCGGTTCGTTTCTCGAAACGCAACCTGCCGGAAAAAAGTTTCCGGATCGTAGTCGGCCCTGACGATGATTTCCAGTTTCTCTGTGTCCGCGAACGCCTGAAGGGTTCCGAGCCTTCTTTCGAATTCCTGGTATGGTTGGATGTGAGGATTATAAAAAAATCCGTGTACGGTAAAATTTTCGCTGCGCAGGGCCGAAACCGGGTAGATAGAGCATGGGCCGCAGCAAGTGTGCAGAAGAATTCGTGACATCGGTAATCCTTGGGCGGTGGGACCGCAGCCGTGTTTGCCGCCGCCTTCGACGGCGGCAAAAAAATCGTTCCTGTACCCTTTAAATTGCTGCTTCTCCTATACTACTTGACTCGCGAGATGGCTGCAAGCCGCAAGGTAGTCTCAACCGAACCTTCGGAGGCCGCCGCCGAAGGTTCGAGTGGCGAACCCGGCCGGCGGTCCCGCCGCCTACCGCTTTAATTGTTCGGCTAACCTCTCCGTAAGCCCATCGAAGCTCCCATTGCTCATGCAGACGATCAGGTCGCCGGATCGAGCCGACTTGAGCAGAAATCCCACCAATTCATCTGTGGTCTGAAAGAAGTGAGCGTCTTTTTCCTTGCAGATATCGTTTACAAGACGTCGAGCGTCCAGGCGTTCGGGTTCGGGAATCGATCCCATGGCAGGGGGCTGCTTGATGCAGATCAGGTCTGCGGCTGAAAATGCACGCGAGTAATTGTCCTGAAAGACGTTGCGCCTGCTGGAGTTGCTCCTGGGTTCGAAGGCGGCGATCAGGCGGCGCTCCGGATAAAATAGTTTGAGACCAAGAAGCGTTTCGTGAACGGAGGTCGGATGATGAGCGAAATCATCGACTACGAGGACCCCTGCGAACTCCCCTATCACGTCCTGGCGCCGCCTTACTCCGTTGAAAGCCAGCACCGACTCCTGAATGTTCTCCATGCTCATTCCGGCGATGCGCGAGGCGGCGATCACGGCAGTGAGGTTCCAGACGTTGTGCCTGCCGGCCAGCGGGGACCGGAATGTCTCTTCCCGAAAGGTCCCGGGGTTTGCAAGCTGAAAAGAAACCTCGCCCGAGCGGAAATCAACCGATTTGATGCGCCAGTCTGCGCGGTGAGAGTGGCCGTAGGTAATAACGTGTCCTTTGCATTGCGATGAGAGCGAGACGCAGTTTGGGTCGTCAGCGTTCACGATGAGGTATCCCCGCTCGGGAACCAGCCTGATAAAGTCGCGGAATGCTTTCAAAACGGCGTCCATGTCGGCGAAAATATCCGCATGATCGAATTCTATGCTTGTAACTATCCCTATATAGGGCTGATAGTGCAGGAACTTGGGCCCTTTGTCGAAAAATGCCGTGTCGTATTCATCCCCTTCCAGCACCATATAATCACCCGATCCCAGCCGATAGCTCCTGCCCCAATCCTTGACGAAGGCGCCGATAAAGGCCCCTGGGTCTTTCCCGCCCTGCTCGAGCACCCAGGCTAGAAGAGACGAGGTTGTGCTCTTTCCATGGGTTCCGGCTACAACCATGCTCTTTCGCCCACTTAGAAAAAGCCTGGAAATTGCCTGGGGCATCGACAGACAGGGCCGGTCCTGCGCCATAATGAATTGAGCTTCCGGATTTTCCCGCCGTATTACATTGCCCATGACAAAAAGATCGGGAGCGAACTTTTGCGGGTTTTCCGGCGAAAATCCCTCGAAGAGCGGTATGCCCAATGTCCGCAGATGCGTACTCATCGGAGGATAGAGGTTCTGGTCGGACCCTGCCACCTCGAAGCCGCTCTGTCTGAGCATTGTCGCCAGGGTCCCCATGGCTATCCCTCCGATTCCCACCAGGTATATTTTTTTTATTCCGTCAGTGTCCATTTTTGCCCTCTGTTTGAACGGAAGTCATTATGATATCATGCAAGACTGGTCTTAACTGCCTGATCGCATCGTTTTGCCGTGTTGGATAGACACGGTTGGTAAGCAGAATAACCAGTACCCGTTTTTCAAGGTCCAACCAAAAAGAGACACCCGTAAATCCGAGGTGCCCGATCGTATTTGCGGAAAAACAGTGTCCGGCGCTTGAGTAACCCTTGCGGCTCGGGGTGTCGTAGCCCAGACACCAATCACTCAAACCTTGGGCGGTTTCGGTCCGGGTCCAGAAAAGCCGCACGATGTCCCGGGGCGGCAGGGGGCTCGGGAACCTGGCCCCCCGGCCGGGTCGGCCCTCATAAATGTCCCATAAGGAGCAAAGCAGTTCGAAGGTCCCCCGGGCAGTGCCGAAAAGCCCGGCGTGTCCGGCCACTCCGCCAAGCGCCCATGCATTTTCATCATCCACTTCGCCGCACAGAAGCCGCTTTCTCCAGGGACAGAGCTGCGTGGCGGCATAAGTCAGGGCTGAGGACCGAGGGCTGAGGTCTGAGGACTGAGGGCTGGTTGGACAAAAATGAAGTTCATCTATTCCAAGCGGCGCGAATAAATAGTCCCGGGCAAGACGGTCCAGCCTGTCACCCATTTGCTTTTCGACAATCAACCCCAGCAGCATATAGCCCAGGTCACTGTAGCGGGCTGCCTTTCCGGGAGCAGTACCGAGGGGGGTTAGCAGAATCATCGGCGCAAGTGCGTTTCGCCTGGCCTCAGGAGGCAGCTTGACCAGCTCAAGGTAAAAAGGCGCGTGCGGCGGCAGTCCGGATGAGTGTGAAAGCAGGTTTTTTACCGTGATCCCGTCTTTATCGCCGGGCACCGAACCGGCAAAGAACCTGCAAAGCCTGTCGTCGAGGTTGAAAAGCCCGCGTTCAATGGCTGCCATGCAAAGGGTAGCAGTGACCAGGGGTTTTGTGAGGGAAGCCAGGTCGAACCGGGTGGACGGGGCCACGGGAATTCCGTCCGATTCCACCGTTCCCCAGGTGCGTTCGAAAACGGATGTTCTGCCCCGGGAAACGAGAAGAGATGCCCCGGAAAAGGCGCCTTGACCAATAGCCGCATTGAATTCGCCATCCAGGCGCGATTCTGAATCAGCGGGCAACTGGAGCTTCGAGTATCTTGAGCATGAGTTCATTGGTATCCAGCACAAAGGGTGCGCCGAACGGAATCACCTCGTTGCTGCTTCCGTGGCCGAAGGGTAGGTTGGATACAACGGGAAAGTTATATTCACCCACGTGATCCATGACCATTGCGCATACATCGCTGTTTTCGGCGCAGCCGGTAAATTCACCGAGCAGGATTGCGCCAAGCAGGGGCAGTATGCCGGCCAGCTTAAGGTGATTGATCATCCGGTCGAGCCGGTAGAGGGCCTCACCACAGTCTTCGATCAGGAGCAGCGCCCCGGTGACATCGGGCATGTATGGCGTTCCAACCAGGTGAGCGAGGCAGCTAAGGTTTCCGCCCAGCACACGCCCGGCGGCAAAGCCGGGTTTCAGGACCTGCTCCGGTTCCATTGCCCATTGGTAAGAAGCCTCCCCCGACAGGACACTGAGGACGCTTTGCGCCTTTTGCGGCGCTTCGCCCATGCCCGTGAGGTTGGGACCGTGGAAAGTCGTCCATCCGGCGCAGCTCATCAGCCCGAGATGCAAAAAAGTGATGTCGCTGTGGCCGATGAACAGCTTGGGATTGCGGCGGAAGCTGGAAAAAGGAATTCGGGGCAGGAGCCGCCCGCTGCCGTATCCGCCCCTTATACAGATGATCGCATCTACATTGGGGTCAAGGACCGCCTCTATCAAGTCGTGCAGCCGGTCCTGGTCGGTCCCGGCAAGATAGCTTTGTTTGTTGAATATATTCCTGCCGGGAACCACCCTGTATCCGGCTGTTTGCAGAACCTGCACGCCCTTTTCGTACTTATCGGCTTCGAAGGGGCTTGCCGGCGCCACGAGCGCAATGGAACTTCCCGGTCCCACTTTTTTGTATTCCGGTTTTTCGCTCATTTGAGGATCATGCCGGCTTTGTATTCCGCTCGAAAATGATTCTCAGCCCTTTAAGGGTAAGATAATCGTCCACTGCGTCGATCAGCGGGCACTCGCTTGCTATCAACGGGGCCAGACCGCCGGTTGCAATCACATACATCGGACGGTTTACTTCCTTTTTGATCCTGGAGATGATCCCCTCGACGAGGCCCGCATAGCCGAATACGATCCCGGCGTTCATCGATGCGATAGTGTTTTTTGCCAGTATGGAGGGCGGGCGGGCGAATATCTCCACCCTGGGCAGCTTTGACGCCTTCTGAAAAAGCGCTTCGCACGAAATCATTATTCCGGGACTGATCACCCCGCCCATGTATTCTCCCCGTTCAGAAATATAATCGAAGGTCGTCGCCGTTCCGAAATCGACCACGATCACCGCGTCTTTGTGCTGCTCGTAAGCCGCCACGGCATTTACAATCCGGTCTGCGCCCACCTCCTTCGGATTATCGTAGAGGATCGGCATGCCCGTTCTGATTCCAGGTCCGACCACCAGAGGAGTTGTATGAAAGTAGCTCTGGCAAAACCGTTCGGCGGAGTTCAACACAGGTGGCACTACGCACGATATGATCACGTCTTTGACGCTGTCCAGGGAAATGGAATGTACCGAAAACAGACTTCGAAGAATTATCGCGTATTCGTCAATCGTCATGTTGACTTCTGTACGGATGCGCCAGTCGTGTTCCAGGCTGCCCTCGTTGAACAGGCCAAGCACGGTGTTGGTGTTCCCGATATCTATTGCCAGCAGCATTTCAATCCTGTCCTGTCATATGCTTCTGGATGCAGGAGGCCATGGAGTCTGCAACGTCTTCTATGACCTCAAGGCTGGCCCCTTCGACCATTACCCGGATTACGGGTTCGGTTCCGGAAGGGCGGATCACCATTCGACCTTCCGCTCCCAGCCGCTGTTCCATGGCATGTTGAAGCTTCACTATTTCCGGCACCTGGTCCAAAGGTTTGGTGGCGCGGACAGGAACGTTCACAAGCTTTTGGGGGTATCGCTCCATGATCTTTTTGAGTTCCGACAGGGGACGTCCTTCTCGAAGCATGACGGCAAGAACCTGGAGGGCAGACAGTATGCCGTCGCCTGTAGTGCCGTGGTCCAGAAAGATCATGTGGCCGGACTGCTCGCCCCCGAAATTGTAGCCGTTCTGGCGCATGTGCTCCACCACATACCTGTCGCCAACCGGGGTCCTGATCAGTTTGCCGCCCAGCCCCCGCAGGGCCACTTCGAATCCAAGATTGCTCATGATCGTTGCGACAACCGTATTATCTTTGAGCTTGTTGTGCTCGATGTAATGCTTTGCGCAAATGGCCATCATCTGGTCGCCATCGAGTATTTCACCTTGTTCATCGGCCAGAATTACGCGGTCTGCATCCCCGTCAAGGGCAAAACCGGCGGTGGCCCCCTGCTCGCGAACAATCGACGCCATGTGTTCGGGGTAAAGCGCACCGCAATCCTTGTTTATGTTTTTGCCGTTTGGCCTGTCGCCCGTAAGCACCACTTCCGCGCCCAGCTCTTCGAAAACTTCGGGGGCAACCCGGTAACCGGCCCCGTGTGCGCAGTCTATTACGATCTTGATCCCCTCCAGGGAAAGGTCCCTCGGAAATGTATTCTTTAGATAGACTATATAGCGCCCGTGTGCGTCATCGATGCGCCTCGCCCGGCCTATTTCCGATGCCGAAGGCTTGGGCAGCCGTTCTATTTCGCCATTGAGGATAAGTTCTTCGATATAGTTTTCGATCTCGTCGGGAAGTTTGAAGCCGTCGTTTCCGAATATCTTGATTCCGTTATATTCATATGGATTATGCGAGGCTGAAATAACTACGCCCGCATCTGCACGCATGCTGCTGGTAATGTAGGCTATGCCCGGGGTGGGCAGAGGTCCGACCAGCAAAACGTCAACTCCCATTGCGCAAATTCCCGATGTAATGGCAGTCTCGATCATATACCCGGAGAGGCGAGTGTCCTTTCCAATGATAATTTTTGGCCGGCGGTGATTATTTTTGAAGATGTGCGCCGCGCTGGACCCTACCTTCATTGCGAGGTCCGTTGTCATTGGAAAAACGTTTGCAACGCCTCTGATTCCATCGGTACCGAAAAGCTTTCCCATAGAACCTCCATCTTAAAACTTAAAACTTAAAACTCACACAAGCTTCTAACAGCTTCAGCCATCCGAACTGCTTCCCGATGAAAAGCAACATCGTGTACTCTAAGGATATGGGCGCCGGATGCAATGCCAAAAGTATTCACCACTGCTGTCCCCAATTCTCTTTCCCCCTCAGTGCGATCGAGAATTTTGCCTATGAATCTTTTGCGCGAGGCGCCGAGCAATATGGGGCGGTCCATGCACGAAAAGGAATCAAGGTCCCTTATTATGTTCAGATTGTGCGTAACAGTCTTGCCAAAACCAATGCCGGGATCGATTATTATTTGACTCCGCTCTATCCCATTTTGGACGGCAAATCTCATCCGATCTTCCAAAAATGCGATTATCTCCGAAATAACGCTTTCATACACAGGATTGACCTGCATCGTGCGAGGTGTTCCGAGCATGTGCATCAAGATGAGCGGGGCTCCCGATTCAGATACCGCCCGCGCCATGGCGGGATCGAACTGCAGGGAGCTTACATCGTTGATAATGTCGGCCCCCGCTTCAAGCGCCCGCAGGGCTACTTCGGATTTAGCGGTATCTATCGAGACCGGGATGTCGCTTTTCTCACGTACTGCGCGGATGATCGGGATGACCCTCTCGAGCTCCAGTTCGATCGGGACGGGGTCCGATCCGGGCCTCGTCGATTCGCCTCCCACATCCAGGATGTCCGCGCCCGCCGAAATCAGGTCAAAAGCCCTGGCCAGCGCCCGTTCGTAATCAGCGAATCGGCCTCCATCCGAAAAAGAATCGGGAGTAATATTGAGAATGCCCATGATTAACGTGCGGCGGCCCAGCTCCAACGCCTTGCCCCTCAGCTTCATCGTATAGATTTTCCGCTCGGATACCGCCAATGATCGCTCCTTCATACAGCTAAAACAGTGCCGATTTTGCAATATTTTGGAAAGAATTTGAAAAAAATTTTCTGCTGCGCCCCTTTATTCGCCATTCTCCTTTGAAAATCCCCGAAAATATTGCGAACTGCCCAGGATCATGGCCGATCCCATTGTAAAATAGATCAGCGCGTCAATGTACTTCGGAATGGGAAGGTGCCGGATGGTATAACCCATCAGCACCATAACCAGGATTAAGAAATAGCTCCTCCATGCCTGAAATCCGAAAAGACAAACCACCTCGGGTTTGCCGCCGATCCGGGTGAGGTTTTTTCTCACAATCCTGGAAAATCCAAAAGAATACACGATCACCCCCAGGGTGAGGCTTATCCCGCCAATAATGAGGCGCAGAGGCCACGCCGAATGGTGTAGCCAAAAACAGGCTGCCGCTGTAAGGCCGATACCCACTGCGAGCCAGACCGTTCCAGCGGCAAAAACGAGCCAGTGCCGGCTGACGGCAGGTTTGCACCTTTCAAGAGTTTTCTTCATCCACCCGAATCCGTATAGAGATATCGCGCCATCATTATCCGAAGTGCCCAAGGTTGCGTAAAATAATACCCGTGATGCCGCTAAAAAGCAAAATATGTGCATAGGGCATTTTGTAGAATACCGCATTGTGATAATAAGCCCATTAAAAAGAACTCCGCCGTGGAAGACGGCGCTGCCATGGTAACTCATCAAAGGATAATAAATGACTCATTCAAAGATGCTGCGGCTTCAGATTTTTTTTCTGGCTCCTCTTTTCTTTTTGCCCGCCACCGATTCAATCATTCATCCTGCTTACGAGCAATGGAAGAATGAAAAGGCCGACGCGCGCAATTCGGCTTCGAGGCTGGTTCGGTACGTGGCGGCATCTGAGAGGCAACTTATTGACCAGACCCGGCTTCTATTTACCGCTCTATCCAAATCCGCCCCGATAGTTCGGGAAGATCCCGAATCCTGCCGCAGCCTGTTTTCGGAAATTGTGAAAGACCAGCAGTTTTTCCAAAACATTGGCGCTGCCGGCGTGAAAGGTGATGTTTTTTGCGATTCGGCAGGTTCGGCCGGGATCAACATCGCCGAGACGGAGGATTTCCGGCAGGCCGTTCGAACCGGCCGGTTCGTTGCCGGCGGCCAATCGCTTTCCCGCACAAGTGGAAAACATTCGATCAGTCTGGTTTACCCTTTCCCGGGTGAAACCGGTCAGCCGGAGGGTGTGATTTTTGCCTCTGTGGATTTGAATGCGCTTGCCGGGATTGCGGAAAATTCGCTTCCCGAAAAGGGCGTGCTCATGATCGTCAACTCGAAAGGGACAATTCTTGCCCGCTATCCGCATGTTGACGAGTGGCTCGGCCGTTCCATGCCCGATGCGCCTGTAATCAAGGCTATGCTGAACCAAAAGGAGGGATTTGCGCTGGAAAAAGACCTCGATGGAAGCGAGCTGAACTTTGCTTTCACCAGCGTTGAGGCCGGCTCGCCCGGAGAACTCCACATAGCTGCGGGCAGCCCTGAAAAGCCTTTCAACTGGTTATCCACGGATATGCTGATAAATGCAGGCACCCTGCTTGGTTTATTCGCTCTTTACGCCTATGCGGCCGGATGGCTCGCAGCTCGGTTCGTGCCGGACGAAACAATCAGGAATTAAAAACCAAACTCCTAACCCGGACAAGCCGGAACCAAAAAAGGAGAGGCGAGACACGGATGGACAGTTGCTTACTACAGGTATGCAATGCGGTATTGACGAATTTCTGAATTTCACCTATAGTTAAGCATCAGAAACAGGAGCTAATACCAATGAGGCAAACTCTTATTGTATCCCATAGAGGGCAATTAACCCTGCCGGCGAACTTGCGCAAGCGGTTCGGTATCAAGAACGGCGGCGCAATCATCTTGGAAGAACGGGACAACGAGCTGGTTCTAAAGCCCGCCATGGTGCTTGAGGTCGAGATGTATACGACGAGCAGGTGTTGGCGCGGATGAAGCTGACCGTCTCGATGACGCCGAACGGCAAACCGTGGTGCGTCATCTTGCGGCGCGGCAGTAATGCGCGTCTTCCTCGACGCCAATGTTATTTTCACCGCCGTCCACAATCCCCAAGGGAAGGCGGCCTTCGTCATCGAACTCGGCACAGCGGGGTATTTTTTGTTGTTCACCAGCGATGCGGCTGTAATGGAAGCTGAGCGCAATCTCACCGCCAAACATCCGGGTTCCCTGCCTTTTCTTGCCTCCCTGATGGGCTCAATCACTCAATTCACGGCAGACCTTTCCGCCTCTTTTCCCGATGGGCTTCCGTCTAAAGACGCCATTATTTTCCAGGCGGCGGCGAGTTGCCGTGCCACTCATTTCCTCACCGGAGATCTGTGTCACTTCGGACCTTTTATGAACAGGCCGGATGCAACTTTTTCCGTCATCGTTCAGACCGTTGCTGAGTTCCTGGCCGCGATATAGAAGATCGCCTGAATTCATTTCGAAGCATAAAGGAGACGTAACTGAACGAAGTAACGGGCAGTA
>CAVRZU010000283.1:0-6125 GCA_963725365.1 uncultured delta proteobacterium
ATCTTGAATGTCACAGGAATTCTTTTGATGTTCTACTATGTCCCTGATACCGACAAGGCCTACAAGGTAATCAAGGACCTGGAATTTGTAATAAGCTTTGGGGCTATTTTTCGCAACATGCACCGCTGGTCTGCTTATGCGATGATAATACTGGTATTTCTGCACATGTCCCGAGTCTTTTACATGGCAGAGTATCGGAGCCCAGAGAACTTAACTGGGTGATAGGACGTGTCCTTTTTATTTGCACCCTGGTGGCGGCCTTGACCGGTTATCCTCTGCCGTGGGACCAGAAAGCCTACTGGGGCATGACCATTATGTCCAACGTGATGGGTTCGGCGCCGGTTATCGGAGAGAAACTCAAATTTGTGGTGCTGGGCGGCACTGAAATCGGCCAGAATGCCTTGAGCCGGGCCTATGATATCCACGTCAAATTGATGCCCCTGATCATAAGTACCCTTATAGCGGTTCACCTCATCAGAAACCGCGCAGACGACCTGACCGCAAATCCAGGGTTGCACGGTAATGCGGCAGACGGCTCCTGGTCCGATATAATCATGCGCGAATTCGCCAAGTTTCTTCTGATCTTGATAGTGATGATGGGCGCCTCGATTCTTTTCGGCGCCCCCCTGGAGGAACAGGCCAATCCTTCGGTGACCCCGGTTCCCGCGAAAGCCCCCTGGTTCTTCCTGGGCCTCCAGGAACTCCTGTCCTGGGGCGCTCCCCTTCTGGTTCGCGATTGTTATCCCGAATGTAGTGCTCGTTTTCGCTTTTCTCATCCCGTTCATTGAACGCGGCAAAACCGGCGCCGGCGTATGGTTTCATCCCAGCCGAAGGCTTCAAAATATCCTGTTCACTGCCTTTGTCACTGTAGCCATTGGGCTCATCATCGTAGGCGCGTTCTTTCGTGGACCTGGCTGGAGGTTTTATTGGCCGTGGCAACCCTGGCCCCTGCACTGATTTCCTTAGATTTGCCTTGAGAGGGTTAAATGAACGGCTTCTTCCAGAAATTGTTTCCGTTTCTCGCCCTGCTGAGCTTTCTTCTATTCATCGGGATGGTGTGGAAAGACTACGACCGCCCCTACCTTGAATACCAGCGAAAATTCAAGACGATGCTTGACCGGAAAGCATCCGAGACGGGCAAGCCAAAAGGCCCGGAATTCCAAATTGGATTTCGGCAGCGTTGGATCAGAGAACTTAACCTGGCCGACCGCTGCGAAACCTGCCACCTGGGTCTTGAGGACCCAAGATTCAAGGATGCACCCCAGCCTTTCACCACTCATCCGGCAATGGCGGAGCACTCTTACGAGAAGTTTGGCTGCACGGTTTGCCACCGCGGCCAGGGTATGGCAACTACCTTGCAAGATGCCCATGGGCCGGTCGAGAACTGGAATAGCGCCCTCTACCACGACAACTTCATGGAAAATTCGTGCTCGCTTTGCCACGGTGAGTACGTTCACGATCAGGCCCCCATTCTGTTCAAGGGTCAAAATATGTTTTATGCGTACGGATGCCGGGGCTGCCACAAAGTAGATGGAAAACCTCGAACCTTGACCGGACCGCCCCTCGATGAAATGGGCAAAAGGGTCAAGGCTGACTGGCTCTACAGGTGGTTGAAAAGCCCTAAAGACTATCTTACTTCTACCAAAATGCCCGACCCCGAATTCTCTGAACAGGAAGCCGCAGATGTTGCAGCTTTCCTGCTGCAGGGGCCCGGCCCGGAAGGTGAGGCCGTCTCCGGCAATGCCGGCCGAGGAAAGACCACTCTACTGACATCTCGCTGCGTGACCTGCCACACGCTGGAAGGCAAGGGCGGCAGCACCGGCCCCGAGCTTTCCAAGGTCTCCTCGAAGGCCTGGCCGCAAAGACTCTTCAAGGTCATCAAGGACCCGCACGCATTGTGGTCTCAAAGCAGGATGCCGATCTTTGGCTTCGCCGATCAGGACATTGAGGACATGGTTTCTTTTATGACCAGGGACTACATCGACCTTGACCTCGACGAGAAGGAGGCTGCCCGGCAAATCCAGCTTGTCAAAAACGCAAGCTCTCAACGGGGCCGGGAACTGACCGACAAACAGGGTTGTATCGGATGCCATTCGAAAATCCAGACAATCAAGGAACTTGGCGAGATCGGCCCGGACCTTACAACATTCGGTGTGGTTCATATCAGCCTCCTGGATTTCGGAGATATAAAAGTCCCGTTCAAGGATCGAACCGTACCCAACTGGATCTACAACAAGGTGAAATCGCCCAGGCTCTTCAAAGAGGGGTTGAAGATGCCGGATTATCATTTCAATGCGGAGCAGACTACGGCCATCACCACCTACGTGTTGGGTCTCAAAGGAAAAGAAGTCCCGGCATCCTACACCCTTCCCCTTGGCGAGCGCCCCACCGATTATGCCCCCCAGGGCGCTTTCGGCAATATACTGGATAAATACCGCTGCCTGGTTTGTCATAAAATCAACGGGAAGGGAGGCGAGGTTGCAAACGACCTTTCCCAGGAGGGAAGCCGGGTCCGGCAAGAATGGTTGAAGGGATTCATGAAAGCGCCCGACACCATTCGGCCTCTGCTCGAAGAAAGAATGCCGCCGTTCAAGGTCCTGGACCCCGAGGATGAGGCCATTTACCAATACTGCCGGACAACCCTGGTGACAGACAAAGTTGAAGATCTGACAGAGACGGTAAGCACGATGTCCCTGAACGACCAAGGCATTATCCGGGAGGGTGAAAAACTCTATCATGAAAAATATGCCTGTGACGCCTGCCATCAAATCAACGGTAAGGGCGGCCTCGTAGGACCTGATTTCACCAATGAGGGAAAACGGCTAAGACCCGAGTGGGTGGTTTACTATCTCCACGATCCGAAAGCTTTTCTGAAGCGCTCCGTCGAGCCGGTCTACGCATTTACTGACAAGGAAATCGAAGCCTTGGCCGCTTTTGTGATCAGCCCCAAAAAGCAGTGAGGCAAAGGTTCCGGAGGATAATAGTTCACCGATCGGCAAATCGCGCTATCCGGCGATTCGTTGGCGGGGCTACGGTTGATATTGAGGAAGGAAACATCCATGGCCAGATTGGGTATGATGTTCGCACTTTTCGCAACACTTTCGCTCGTTTTTTCCATCCCTGCCGGCAGTAGCGATCCGTCCAGCGCCCCGAGCGACCCGGGAGCAAAGCAGCCACGATTCGAGCTGCCCCAAAAGCCCACCAGCAATATGACGCCCTTGGAGCAAAGGGGAGCCAACCTTTACTCGTACTACTGCGCTGTATGTCATGGAACAACAGGCGAAGGGGACGGTATCAACTCGTTTCAGTTGACCACCCCGCCGGCGAAATTCGCCGGCGCTGCATTTATGGCAACCCTTTCGGACGCCGACATTCAAAAAGTTATCAGACAAGGGGGCTCCGCCCTCGATAAATCACCTCTGATGCAGCCTTGGGGACGCGTCCTGACCGACCAGGACGTAGCCGCCCTCGTCGCCTACATCAGAACGTTGTCCAAGAATTAATGCGGCGGAGCGGTAGGGATTCTTCTTGCCGCCGCCGAAGGTTTGAGTGGCCAACCTGGCTGGCGGTCCCACCGCCGCGAAGGATATGATGGTGATGCGGTCTATTCCCGCAAACACGAGGAGGTCGAAGATAATCATCAAGACCGCCAGGGCCGAATAGATGACGTTTGCCCGGACCGTGGTATGTTTGTCCCGGATTTTGGAGACCAGCAGGAAGAAACTCGCGCTCATCACATAGCACTCTATGGCAAACGGCGGAAATCCGAGGAACCCAAGCAAAGGCATTTCGAAAACCTTGAGAAAGCCGAAGTGAGGTACGCTGTATATCCATTTGGACCCGGCCCAAAAATTCCATAGCTCCCAGAAAAGACCGCAGACGCCGCCGGCAACAAGAAGCAGATATAAGCTCCTTAGCGACCCCTTCTCCCATTGCCGCAGAAGGGAGGGGGCTCCAAAGCGGTGATTTACGGGCTCCAGCAGGAATATGAAAGCGCACCACACCAGGGGAAAAAAGTACTCCGGCCAAAGGAGCGGCAAAATCAGAAACAGCAGTCCGGTCATGATAAACGTCTTGTAGATTCTTTGAAGATTGCGAAGGGGGACTGTCCGCGAATTCTTCAGGACCCCCAAGGATTCCAGCAGCGCTTTTGTCGAAAAAATTCCCGGCAAAACAGTCGAATAGGCGATGAGGTATCCGGTCCATCTGATAACCGTGCCGGAAGGGATATTGATGTAATGCCAGTTGGACAGACGGAAATTGAAGGCTTCGAAAACCAGCCACACAGTGATGGACACAGGGAGCAGAAGAAGGAATTTCCCGGGCTGCTCAAACAGGAGCGATTTCCCTCCCCGCAGACAGAGCAACGACTCAACAAAGATGATGTAGCTCCACCAGGCGAACGAGTAGTACCAGGAATAAAAGGGTTCGAACCCTGAGATCATCGCCAGGGAGGAGGCCCCGAACAAAAGGCAGGCCCCGATTGCAGAAAAGAAGCCCAATGTGCGTTTATTTTCCAGGTTCATATCGAAAGTATTTGCTTCCTTGACGTTGTTTTTTTAGACTAAAGGGTCGCAGGCTGGTTCATTTCTGAACATAAGAGATTATAATGCGTTTGCTGAGGAAATAATTCAGATGCGGGCATTTTTTCGCATCGCTGGTTTAGATTTTTTTGTACGCTGGGCCGCTTCGGGCCGGAGTGTGTAAAGCAGGAGTTTTACTCATGGCTAAGGAAAAAGGTTCGAGAGGACAACTTGTCCAACCCGACAGAGTGGACAAGGATGCTCCCTATCCCACGATGTGCAAGGAGGGCAAGGGGGTATGCAATTTCGCATGCCTGTGCTATGACAACTGCCTGGACAAGGCCGCTAAGGGGATGTGGGCCGGTTTTACGTGCAGAGAATGCTGTTCCTACGTACAAAAAGAGGAAGACAATCAGAGCTGACAGGCAAAGTCCCAAAATTAAAAGGTAGTAGCGCCGCCTTCCATGGCGGCGTTCTTCGTGTCACGCCAGAGGGTCTTTATGTTGACAAAAAAACAACCCGCCGAAGCGGGTTGTTTTTTACTCTGGACCATTATTTTCAGTTCAGTTGTTTTAGCTCACCGAACTTTCTTCTGTCTTTTCAGGGGCGGTTTCGCCCTTTTTGCGCGATTTTTTAACTTTCCCGGCCTTCTCACCGCCTTCGGCTATAAGCTCCAGCAGGCACATCGGGGCAGCGTCGCCCCGCCTGAATCCAAGCTTTACGATCCGTGTGTACCCGCCATGCCTGTTTTCGTATCTTTTGGCCAGTTCTTCGAAGACCTTATATACGACACTCTTTTCACGAATAACCGAAAGTGCCTGTCTTCGAGAATGCAGGTCGCCGTGTTTGCCAAGGGTAATCATCCATTCGGCCCACGGCGCATCTCCTTGGCCTTGGGCAACGTTGTATAAATCCGCTCGTGATTGAGCAGCGATGTAACCATGTTCCGGAACATCGCGAGCCGGTGGCTCGTAGTCCGGTTCAGTTTTCTACCGGAAACTCCGTGGCGCATGGGTTATTCCTGTTCCTTTCTTCGCTGTTCAATATCCTCGCGGGCAGGGAAATTATCAATTTTCATTCCCAGAGAAAGCCCCATTTCAGAGAGGATCTCTTTAATCTCATTGAGCGATTTACGGCCGAAATTCTTGGTTTTGAGCATCTCCTGCTCGGTCTTTTGAACAAGCTCGCCGATAAAGCGAATATCGGCATTTTTCAGGCAGTTTGCGGATCGTACAGAGAACTTCCAGTTCGTCAACGCTGCGGAAAAGGTTCTCATTGAAAGCAGGCTCAGTACGAACCTCTTCCTCAAGCGCCTCCGTTTGCTCCTCAAAGTTTATGAAGATCGCGAGCTGGTCCTTGAGAATTTTGGCGGCGAAAGCCAGCGCATCCTCCGGCTTGACGCTCCCGTCCGACCAAATCTCCAGCGTAAGCTTGTCATAGTCGGTAATCTGGCCTACGCGTGCCTGGGTCACCGTATAGCTGACTTTACGCACGGGAGAAAAGATAGCGTCTATGGGAATAGTGCCTATAGGCTGGTTTTCTTCGGCGTTTTTTTCAGCCCGCAACGTATCCCTTTCCCTGCCTTACCGTAAGCTCCATCCT
>CAVRZU010000284.1:0-10940 GCA_963725365.1 uncultured delta proteobacterium
GCAGGAAGACGAGGTGCGGCGGCTCTTTCGAAGTGAGCTTGGAGAAGGCGTTTTTGCCGACAGGGCCGGCAACATTTTTGCGAAAGAAAAGGCGGTTCCGCCTATCCCAAGATACTTATTCCCGCGCACATGGACGAGGTCGGTCTCATGGTGCAGACAATAATGGATGACGGCCTCATAAGGTTTCTCGTGCTGGGCGGATGGTGGGCGCACACGCTGCTTGCCAAACGAGTGCGAATTCGCACCAGGGAAGGAATCGAAATTCCGGGCGTAATCGGCGCAAAGCCGCCTCATTTCCTCTCCGATGCCGAACGCGAAAAGGTGATGAGCATAGAAGAGATGTTCATCGACGTGGGCGCCCGCGATGCTGGCGAGGCGCGCGATTTCGGCATCAGGCTCGGAGACCCGGTAGTGCCGGACAGTCCATTTGTGCGGATGCACAACCCTGACCTGCTGCTGTCCAAAGCTTTCGATGACAGGGCCGGCCTTTCCCTGGTGATCCAGGCAGCACTGGAGAGCACAAAAATGTCCCATCCGAATACACTCATTTTCGCCGGGACAGTCCAGGAGGAGATGGGGACGCGGGGCGCACGCGCGGCAGCATTTTCTACAAACCCGGATCTGGCCATTGTGGTTGAAGGCGCTCCAGCAGACGATCTGCCCGGCACGAGCAAACAGGACCGGCAGGCGGTTGTCGGTTCGGGTCCCCAGATCCGCATCATAGACTCATCTGCGATCATGAATCGCAAATTTACCGAATTCGTGATCGAAACGGCTGAGAAAAACTCCATTCCCCACCAGGTGGCCGTCAGGAGGAAAGGCGGTACCGATGCGGGCCCTATTCACCTGCATGCATCCGGAGTACCCACCGTTGTTTTGGCCGTCCCGTCTCGATATATCCATACACACAACACCATACTCGATATAACGGACTACTCGAACACCCTGAAACTGATACTTAAGCTTGTCGAAACCCTTGACCGGGAGGCTGCTGAAAAGATCGGCTCTTTTTCCGATTGATACGGCGGGTTCCACAGACAAAGTTTCACGCTCCAAGTGATCTGAATGCTCCTTTTTTATTACAGCTATCGCAATCTGCTCGTTCGGCGCCTTACCACCCTTTTGACGGCGGGCGGTATGGGACTGGTCATTTTCGTTTTCGCAACGGTCCTGATGCTTGCCGAAGGCTTCCAGCAGACCCTGATCACTTCGGGAAGCTCCGAAAACGCCGTTTTTATCCGCAGATCGGCAGAAACCGAGGTCCAGAGTCTCATTGAGAGAAAAGATGCCGCAATCCTCGAGTCGTTCCCGCAGGTGGCCGTAGACCATGACCTGGGACTGCTTGCAGCTCGCGAACTGGTCGTGCTGATCACTCTTGCCAAAAAGGAGACCGGCTCTCGGTCAAATATTCAGGTGCGTGGGGCAACTCGCGGAGTTTCCCTCGCACTGCGTCCTCAAATCAAAATAGTTGAGGGGCGCGAGTTCAATGGAGGTTCCACTGAAATCCTGATTGGCAGAAATATCGCCAAAAAATTCAAAATCGCCGGTCTTGGCGGGACCATCAATTTCGGGGGACGCACCTGGACGGTTTCAGGCATCATGGATGCCGGCGGCACCGCTTTTGACTCGGAAATCTGGGGAGACGTCGATAGCCTTATGGGCGCTTTCAAAAGAACGGTCTATTCATCGGTGCTCATCCGGATGAGGGACCCGTTGACCCTGCCGGAATTGAAAGAAACCGTGCTCAAAGACCCCCGCCTTGTGGAGGAAGCCAGGCGCGAGGACAAGTACTATGAAGCCCAATCGGAATTGATGGCCAGGTTTATCCGGATTCTGGGAATAAGCCTCACGCTTATTTTTAGCCTTGGGGCCATTACCGGGTCCATGATCACCATGTACGCCGCCGTTTCGGCGCGCACCTCGGAAATCGGGACCCTGCGGGCGCTCGGGTTTCGCCGGCGCTTCATCCTGCTTGCGTTTATGGCCGAAGCGGTATTCTTGAGCCTGCTCGGCGCCGTGATCGGTCTGGCCGCCGCCTCGTGCATGAACAGGATAACTATCTCCACGATGAACTGGACCACTTTCTCGGAGCTGACCTTCCGCTTCCTTCTAAGCCGCCGGATAGCTGCCGATTCGGTGATATTTGCAATCGTGATGGGAATAGTGGGAGGTGCGCTGCCCTCCGTCAGAGCCGCCCGCATGAATATCGTTTCGGCGTTGAGGGCCAGGTAATCCTTATAGACTTATCCTGTTATGAAAGCTCTTGGGACATAGGGCTCTGTCCACCGAGAACCTGCCTCCTCCGGCGACCATGAGCGCGAGTGACATACCGATGACCAGGAGGTGATATTCGAACCCTTCTCCATGCTGCTTGCCAAACCAGTTCATGAAAAACCCGTTGGGCCAGTGAACGAGATAAATAGCTCCGAGCATGTCGCAAAAAATCCCGAATGCGCACAGCCTGGTGGCAAAACCGGCAATCAGCCCCAGCGCGCCCAAGGATTCGGCGGCAATGACAAGCAGAGTCAAAAACGGGGGAATGTGAAAGTTTTGAGAAAAAGCCGCAACGGTTCCCGAAACGCCGCTGCCTCCGAACCATCCCAAAAGCTTCATCGCTCCATGCGGGAACATTACGGCCCCGAGGCTGACCCGCACAATCAGGTTCTGCCACGCGTCATCTGTCCTGAAGAACCATTCCATTCGACCCCTCCTTGGTTGTAGTCGCAATATGTTATATAGCGCAAGCACATCTCTCTCTATCCAAAAGCACATTAGTCTGATAACTTTTAAATAAAACCTCACCGCAGAGAACACAGCGCGGCCGGGGCCGCAACCAAAAGGCCAAAAAGGTATTCTTATGACAAGAGAAGAAAGAAAATCACGTTTCGAAACCGTCGACATCTATCCGGTCACCTGCGAGAAGCTTTCCATGGGCCGCTCCGATATTGAAGTACTCGACGGCCTGATCGAAGGCGGGGCCAGAATCGTTCAGCTCAGGGAAAAAGACCTGTGCGAGAGGGACTTCTATATGCTGGCCCAAATTTTCAGGGAGCGCACGGCAAAGGCCGGCATAATGCTCATCATAAATGATAGGGTGGATGTGGCCATAGCCGTTGGCGCCGACGGAGTGCATCTCGGGCAGGATGACTTTCCTGTTCCTGCTGCAAAAAAGATCGCCCCCGATCTACTGATCGGCGCATCCTCGCACAACCTCGAAGAGGCCCTCCGAGCCCAGGATGAAGGGGCCGATTACGTTAATATCGGACCCATTTTCCCGACCGGAACCAAAGAGGGTGTCGAGTACTTCCTCGGCCCCGAGGCGATCTCGCAGATAGCCCCCGGCCTCCTAATCCCGTTTACAGTGATGGGCGGAATAAAGGAAACCAATATAAAGGAGGTCCTGGCCAACGGGGCGCGAAAGGTTGCCGCGGTCACGGCAATCACACAGGCGGCGGATATTGCGGAGGCTGTGCGAGCCCTTAGAGGAACAATTAGGAATTACGAATTACGAATTACGAATTGCGAATGAATCCACCAGGATGGGACGCTCCCGGGAAACTGATGGTGTGGTTCTTGTGGTTCACCTATTCACCCACTCACCTGCGAAGCTTTTTCCAACTACTGCTCCGATTACTGAACCGATGATGGCGCCGGCGACGAATTCGGAGAACCAATGGATTGTAATCGAGACACCAATTCCTACATAAAAGGCGTATGCGATGGCTGCGTACCGAACAAGCCTGTTTTCAGGATATAACTCCCAAAGTGAAACAGCCATGGCGAACGCGACGGTGGTGTGTGAAGAGGGCCAACCCCAAAACATTCCACCACGCAATAAACCGAAACGGAATCCGTGGCTGCTGTCTATGAGCGCACCATGGCTAAAGAAATGGGGAGGTGCAATCCTGCCTGTAAAAGCTTTGTAAAAAGATGAGATAGCCAAGCCCAGAATGGCGGCCTGTCCCAAGGCGAAGGCGGTGATTTTGATTTTGAGAGTTTTTCCTAAAGCGCCGATTGCCAACAGGATCAATGGAACAACAACCGGCAAAATCATACCGAGCACAACAGCCGGAAAAAGAAAGGCCCGCAGCGCCGGTGTTCGGGTAGAGATGAAATAATACCAATCAAAACCGGAAGATACAATGATGCACGTAAGAACTACGGCCAAAAAATGCCAAAGCAGATTATAACCCTTAAAACAGCGGAGGGCATTTTGGGGCAATTGGTGTAAGAGCTTCGGCATAGAATCAATCAGTTCGTGTCAATCCTTCAAGTAGCTCCACCCACGCGCGGAAATGAGCGCATTTCGTTTTCATGGTCTGCAGTCCTATCTTTTCTGCGACCAACACACCTGAATTGGCCTTGTCGTATTCCGGTAGTTCGTGAAGAATCCTTTTGGATGGGGCACCCTCAGACGTGTCGTCTATCAGTTCCGGATTTTGGTTACCGACCATATCGACGAGGCGTCGAATCGGTTCATCGTGATCGAGGTATTCCCAATCCAGTTTTCTAACATCGGCAAGAATCAGTGCTTCGAATTCGTGCAGTTGTATGTACGGGATGAAACGACGGTCATCGATGTCTTTTTGCAGGGCATTTTCTAGAACTTGCACTTTTCTGTATCGATCGTTTTCTCTCTTTGCAATCTTGTACCCTGGAAAATCCATTGGAAGTGCGTATAAATCGAACATCGTGGTGAAGCGGCACTCGGCATGTCCGTCCTCTTTCATCCAAGTCGTGATATCGGCCTTCGCTTTTTCATAGCTGATAAGTCCTCCACGGTACTCCTTGTGGGCTTTCCTGTCCTTGCTGGTCAAAACGGAACGAGCATCGGCGGATACATTGAAGCCCCCGAGATGTGGCGCAAGAATCCTTTTGACGAACGCTTCTTCTGTCTGGCCTTCCGAGGTGACGTGAAGCCGTATGAAAGTCAAGGCCTGCCTCCGAGGACGTTCTTCTCCCAGAGATCGGAAAGACTGTATCGCTTCAACCATTGCGAGAGGGTACTTTCGTCCAGGCGTTTGAACAGGCTCCGGTCTTTTATCTCGTCTCTTTCGACAATTACGATCTCATCGATATTGAATTCGTCCACAAGCCGAGGAGATTGAGTGGCCAAAACAACCTGAGAGTTCACAGACGCCGTCCGAATCATGCCGGCGAGGGACGATATAGCGGCGGGATGCAGCCCTAGCTCCGGTTCGTCCAGAATTATGACCTTGGGAAGAGACACGGAGGGCTGCAACAAAAGCGTTGCCAGCGCCATGAAACGGAGTGACCCGTCCGACAGCAAATGAGGGCCGAAAAGGTAATCCTTTCGTTTTTCCCGCCAATCCAGACGGATATAATCTTTGTTCAACGGCGAAGGCCTCAATACGAAATCACCGAATTGGGGCAAAACCAACTGGATATGGCGAACAATGCGCTCGTAGTGTTTTTTCCATTCCTCGTTGTTAGCCATCGCGAAAAGGAAGGCAGCCAGGTTGCCGGCATTGTTCCGCAGGTAAACGTTGTCACCTATGTAACCTTGAAGGCGAATTTTCGCTGTGCCGGATGTATCGTGAAAGTGGTAAACTTGGCACGCTCTGAGAAGGTACAGTATGAACTGGCTGGTCTTCCCGCCTGTTGCTTTCGCATCTTCGAGTAGTTGGGCTTCCTTATGACCGCTAGCCAGATCGATCTTATGCGGGTGTCCTTTCCATCCGGCTTTCTCCCACGTCGCATATTCTTCAGTAAAAATGAGCGTATCACTGCTCGCCTGGGAAAGTGTGAAATTGTAAGTGTCTTTGCCGGCGCCATCTTGTTCGAAACCCAATTCAGCCTGAATCCGGGTAGTGGTAGAGGACCCGTAATAAAGCAGTGAGTCGGCAAATCCTTGCTCCCCGATGAAAGTTTGAAGTCCCCCCGTGGTCAGGTAGTTCAACAGCTTAAAGAAAGACACGAGGTTACTTTTCCCGGCGCCATTGGCGCCCAAAAAGACGGTTATATCTCCGAAATCTATCGACTGCCCCTCACTGTCGATAGACTTGAAACCTTTCAAATTCAGATTCTTCAGCTTCATCCGATTGTTGGACATGAACGCAATCCTATGAGTCATTGGTGGGCTGCCGGTTCAATTTTCGAAAGGAACGATTCCAGCAACCTATTTTTCACTTTTTTCACTAAACGCGACATCTTCACCATTAAAGTTCCACTTTGCATCCACGTCTGTCCGTGCCCCCTCGGGAGTTGCCACCAAGAACGATCCAATCCCAGTCTCCATCACCCCATTGTCGTGAATGACACGCCGGATGAAACGATCCTCGATTTGGGTGATAATGTAGATCAGATTGCCTAGTTTGGAGAGCCAAGCGCCACTAATGTCAGGCAACGGCATAGATGTACCCCTTTGCCTCGCAAGGAACTAACATGTTATTTTTGGTTTCTTCCATCATTCAGACATAGATAATACTCTAAATGCCCATGGGAATCATGAAAATATACCGTCCTATTTCGTACTGCAAAAAACCCGTTTTAGGCGCGCGACAGTAGTGACGTAAAATCAATTGCTTGGTTTTCCACGACCCTTGCCTCAGTTCCTCAAAGAGTTTCCAGTTTTGAGTTTCCAGTTAATCAACAACCGAAAAGTGTCCGGTCCCAAAATCCCCCAATCCCCCTATTTCTCTTTTATCCCTTGATTTTTTCACTCTTCGTTTTATATTGATTAGCACTCAGCGAAAAAGAGTGCTAGTATTGTGTCCGGATTCGTCTCAGGTAAACCATCAAAAAAATCAAGGAGTTTAGCAGTATGGCGTACAAACCGCTTCACGACAAAGTCATCGTTCAGCGTCTCGAGGAACAGGAAAAGAGCGCCGGAGGCATCATCATTCCGGATACCGCCAAGGAAAAGCCACAGCAGGGCAAGGTTATAGCCGTGGGGACCGGAATTATCCTCAAAGACGGCACAATCAGCCCGTTGCAGGTAAAGCCGGGTGACCGGGTGATCTTCAACAAGTACGGCGGCACCGAGATCAAGCTCGGAGATGAAGATTATCTGGTGATGCGTGAGGACGATATACTTGGGATTCTGGAATAAAAGGCGCAAAGCCAAAGGAGGAACGAAAATATGGCTAAAGAGATCAAATATGATGTTAAGGCAAGAGACAAACTGTTGAAGGGAGTTGACATCCTGGCCAATGCGGTCAAGGTGACCCTTGGCCCGAGAGGGCGCAACGTGGTGCTGGAAAAATCCTGGGGATCGCCCACTATTACCAAGGACGGGGTAACGGTCGCAAAGGAAATCGAACTGGAGGACAAGTTCGAAAACATGGGCGCCCAGATGGTTAAAGAAGTGGCGAGCAAAACCTCGGACGTCGCAGGCGACGGCACAACTACCGCCACGATTCTCGCGCAATCGATTTTTCACGAAGGCGCGAAACTTGTGAGCGCCGGACACAACCCGATGGGACTCAAACGCGGAATCGAAAAATCGGTTGTGGCAGTCGTCGAGGAACTCAAAAGGCTCAGCAAACCTACCAAGGACCAAAAAGAGATTGCCCAGGTCGGAAGATAAGCGCCAACAATGACGCCACTATAGGCGACATTATTGCCGAAGCCATGAACAGGGTTGGCAAGGAAGGCGTCATCACGGTCGAAGAAGCCAAGAGCATGGAAACGACCCTTGATATCGTTGAGGGCATGCAGTTCGACAGGGGCTATATTTCTCCCTATTTTGTGACCGATGCCGAGCGGATGGAAGTGGTTCTCGAAGAACCCCTGATCCTGATCAATGAAAAGAAGATCAGCAACATGAAAGACATACTGCCCATCCTCGAACAGATCGCAAAAATGGCGCGGCCGCTTCTGATACTGTCAGAAGACGTGGATGGCGAAGCCCTGGCGACCGGTGGTAAACAAGCTGAGGGGAACCTTGAAGGTGAGCGCCGTTAAGGCCCCCGGGTTTGGCGACAGGCGTAAGGCAATGCTTGAAAGATATCGCTGTTCTTACCGGCGGCAAGGTAGTCTCCGAAGACATCGGCATCAAGCTCGAAAGCATTACATTGAAGGATCTGGGTTGGCGAGCGCATCAACATCACCAAAGACAACACGACAATCGTAGACGGAGCGGGGCCCCCGGCGATGCCATCCAAGGCCGTGTGAAGCAGATTCGCGCCCAGGTGGAAGAAACGACCTCGGATTACGACCGTGAAAAACTTCAGGAAAGACTTGCAAAGCTGGTCGGCGGAGTTGCGGTGATAAAGGTCGGCGCTGCCACCGAAACCGAGATGAAGGAAAAGAAAGCGCGTGTCGAAGATGCGCTCAACGCTACCAGAGCCGCCGTGGAAGAAGGAATTGTCCCGGGCGGAGGCGTTGCCCTTCTGCGCTGTGTAGCGGCGCTCGAAAAGTTGAACTTCGAAGGCGAGGAACGCTTTGGTCTCAACATTGTAAAGCGTGCGCTCGAGGCGCCGATCCGCCAGATCGCAGACAATGCAGGCCGTGAAGGTTCGGTTGTCGTCGAGAAGGTAAAGGCAGGCCAGGGATCATACGGCTACAATGCGGAAACCGATGAATACGGCGACTTGGTGGAAGCAGGCGTTATAGACCCCACCAAGGTGGTGCGGTTCGCCCTCCAGAACGCTGCAAGCGTCGCATCGCTGCTTCTCACAACCGAAGCCATCATCGCTGAAAAGCCCAAGAAGAAAGGTTCCTCAATGATGCCCCCCGGAGGCGGTATGGGTGGTATGGGAGGAATGGGCGGCATGGGCGGCATGGGTGGAATGGGTGGCATGGGCGGCATGGATGACATGTACTAGGAAGTGCAATCAGGAATTAGGAATGAAGAACTAATTCCGAATTCCGCATGAATGAAATGTGGCAGGGGCGGCGGAATCGAAAAGGTGGAGAGAGGCGCAAATGCCTTCGAAACCGATATCAATGTGCAGATCAAGGATACCGACGGGCGCGCCGTTTTCTGGAACGTCATGGTGCATCGCTGGGTGGGAGGCATGCTCTACGACTGGATGGGCGACCACGGTTGGCTGCAGAGGATCGGAAGAGACATGATGGATGCGCCTCCGGGCGCCTCGCCCAAGAATGTCAACTACACAGACCCCAAAGGTGCGACTTATATTCCGAGCATCGCTCAAAAGAACTTTCCGGTCTTGTTCGATAAGTACCCCTATCTGGACAAGGTCCCCTACATGAAAGGAAAACGGGCTAACTGGCATGGCCTGAGCGGAGATACCGGCATTTCCAAGGCCTACGTTTTCGACAAGTACCAGAAGAACAACGAGCACTTTGTGGATCTGATCTGGTGGGTTGAAACGCTTGATAAAGATCTTATCCTCGAAGGCTATGCAACGGTGAAACTACCGAAGAAAGCGTAGGCGCGCACGCAAGGCGCATGAAACCAAAAACCGGCTTCAATTGCCGCAGTTTACCTGCTGCAGTTATAGGCGGTCAGATGAATGAAAAACGCGAGCGGACTTCGGGGAAGCAAAAGCTGAACCCCGAAGTCCGCTCGCGCATTTGGTTTACGCAGAAGATAGATCGCTTTGAGCGCTTTAACCAGTATCATGAATTGCAGCAACGGAGGGATCGGGAAAATGAAGATCGTGGTGCGCATTGTGAGTGTGGCCGTATTGACGCTGCTGGCGTTGGTGCTGTTGCCGATGAGTTTCGCGGCGGAGAGCGGTTCAAAATCCGTGGCGGCCGGCGCCAGTTGGCAGGTGGAGAAGACGACGGCGCTTTCCGAGTTGACGGTGGGCGAGGGCGCCAGCATCACGGCTCCGGCGGGACATTACGTGACCTTGACTGTGGATGGCGTGGAGAGAGATATCAAGCCGGGCAACTACCGCGGCAAAGTCGTCTTCACCATCACCGATCCCATCGAGATGAACGTCAATTCCGCGATGTCGCATTCCAAAACGCCCCCGGAGATCAGGGCAGCCATTTTTGTGGACAACGGCAAGGTCGTGCCCTCGAAATCGGTGGCAGCCGGCGTGGTGGGCGGCGAAATGACCGACACGGAAGCGAAGAACATCACGATCACCTCGAAAGGGGAAAAGTTCAACGGCATCATCATCACTGGCGACAGCAAGTACACGCTCGAAAGCCCTGAAATCAACGTGGAAGGGATGGGCGGCAGCGATATGACGGGCTGGGGAGCAGCCGTGATGGCCGCTGGTAAGTCAGACGTCACGCTGAACCATGCGCATATCGTCAGCAAGGGAGTGGTTCGCAACGCCCTGTTTGTCGGCGGTAACGCCGTGGTGCACGTGAACGACTCGACGATTGAGGCTTATAACGGCGTCCCGAAAGCAGACACGCCGAAAGATGAGGGAGCCGGCGCCTCCATAGGCGCCACCATGTACGAGGCGCCCTGGGTGCTGGGCCTGAGCGGCAACGTCCGCGCCACGAATATCGTTGAAAACGGCACCGTCTACTACAACAACTCCCATTTCAAGTCGCAGGGCTGGGGGGTGCTGTCCACCGACGGTCCCACGCACATTCGCATGTACGTGACCAACTCGACCATCGAAACCCTGGAAAGCGGCTACGGCGCTTTTACCATTGGCGACTGCCTGGATACCTTCAGCCACGACACCTTCAACGTCGCCGACGTGGGCGTCATCGTGACCGGCTTCGGCTCGGCGTACGTCACCGACGGCACCGTGATGAACTCGCGGCGCTTCGGCTTCCTGATGCACACCAACGACGGCAAGTTCGGTAGTGTGAAGATCGACAAAGGCAGCGAGATCAACAGCCGCTCCGCAGTGTTCATGATCAAGGGGCGCGGGGTAAAGATCGACGTGGACAATGCCAGGCTCAACCCCGGAAACGGCATCCTGATCGAGGCCATCCCAAACGACGATCCTCTTGTTGGCGGCTACGGCACGCGGGCCACGGTTGACGCCATGCTGGACGGAACGCCTGGCTCAGAGAAGATTACCAGGGGAGGAGGT
>CAVRZU010000285.1:0-18931 GCA_963725365.1 uncultured delta proteobacterium
CGAACACCCTCCGAACCTGAAATGACCAAGAATCATGAGGATATGAAGGGATTGGCCAAAGACATTGACGACGTCCTCATTTACGGAATGTACCCCATTACGGGAAAGCGTTTCCTGAACTGGAAATACGGCAATGAGCCCGTTCCACCCGAGGTCCTGCCCAAGACCCTTGAAGACTGCGCGAAGGAAGCCGATCTGGTCCGGAAGGCCAAGGCAGGGCTGCTGGCAGAGAAGCCAAATAAGGAAATTCCCGCTAAAAGCGGCGCAGCCCGTCAGTTCAACGTGTTTATCGACGGCGATTACTTTTCCGTGGAAGTGGAAGCAGTCGGCGGAACTCCGATAATCACGGGCATGATCCCTGCGGCAGCACCGGCTCCGAGGCCCGCGCCAGCGCCTGCTTCGGCCGCACCAGCCCCGGTCGCAGCGCCCAGGCAGGCGGCCGCTACCGTTGAAGGCGGCACAAAGCTCGAAGCCCCCATGCCCGGCATGGTCGTTCGCTACGAAGTAAAAGAGGGTGACGCGATAAAGGAAGGCGACGTGGTAATGATCCTCGAAGCCATGAAGATGGAAAACTCACTTCTTGCGCCGGCCTCGGGAACTGTAAAGCAGGTATGCTGCAAGGACGGCCAAAGCGTCCAAAAGGGTGATGTGCTCGTGGTAATAGGGTAGACAATCTTTTTCGCACTCAAGTTGATATAGGAGAAACAATAATGGCCAAGCCCCCTGTTCGTGTGACGGTAACCGGTGCCGCAGGCCAGATCGGCTACTCTATCTTATTCCGCGTCGCCAGCGGTGAGATGCTTGGAAAAGACCAGCCGGTCATCCTGCAGATGTTGGAACTCCCGATAGAAAAGGTCCAGCAGGCCCTCAAGGGAGTCATGATGGAACTTGAGGACTGCGCGTTCCCTCTATTGGCTGGAATGGTCGGCACCAGCGACCCTAAGGTCGCTTTCAAGGACGCGGACTACGCCCTTCTGGTTGGCGCAAGACCGCGCGGCCCCGGCATGGAGCGCAAGGACCTGTTGCTGGAAAACGCAAAGATATTCATAGAACAGGGAAAAGCGATAAATGAAGTCGCCTCGCGCGATATTCGGGTGCTGGTCGTTGGCAACCCCGCGAACACCAACGCCTGGATCGCCATGAAATCGGCCCCGGATCTGCCCAAGGCCAATTTCACCGCCATGCTTCGTCTCGATTACAATCGCGCCAGGTCCATGCTCGCAAACAAGGTTGGCAAACCCGTCGATTCAGTCGAAAAGTTGACGGTGTGGGGAAACCATTCGCCCACCATGTATCCCGATATCCGCTTTGCCACTGTCGATGGGAAAGCAGCGCTCGATCTTGTCGATCAGGGCTGGTACAGGAACGAATATATCCCCAGAGTCGGCAAACGCGGCGCGGTCATCATCGAAGCCCGAGGACTCTCCTCGGCTGGTTCTGCCGCCAATGCTGCGATTATGCACATGCATGACTGGGCCCTTGGCACCGGCGGCAAATGGGTCACGATGGGCCTTCCGTCCGACGGCTCCTACGCAATCCCGGAAGACGTCATCTATGGCGTGCCGGTTACCTGCACTCCCGGTAAGTACGAAAGAGTGAAGGGACTGGAAATCGACGCTTTCTCACGAGAAAAGATGGATATGACTCTTAAAGAATTGCTCGAAGAACAGGCAGGCGTCAAGGACATGATCGCTGCCCGCTAGCGTCTCACTGATACACCTTTATTGGAGCAGGAAGCGGGGAGCAAGAAGCAGGGAGAAAAAGAATGGTTTTAATTCCTGATTCGCGCTTCGCGCTTCCTGCTTCCTGCTCCGTGAGCTCACCAACCATCTTAGAACTCTTCACTCTTCACTCTTAATGATTAAACTTGTTAAGCGATTGCGGCTTACTTATGCTATTCTTTTAATTTCTGATTTTGTACTGTAACTGCTGTTCACTGCTTTTCCGAATCGAGGAGAGATGAATGGTTCACTGGAGACGATGGCTGGCTGTTGCCGTGGGGTCAATCGCAGCTATTGCCGGTATCACGATAGCCCTAAGCTTCTTTTTCTCACATTTCCTGGTCGATCTCTGGTGGTTCGATTCGGTCGGCTACGGAGCCTATTTTTGGCAGCGCACGCTTTACAAGTATGCCGTATTGGGGTCGGTCTCCATATCCTTTTTTCTTGATATTCTTCCTTAATTTTTGGATAGCATCCCGCTTTCTCGGCACTCCTTCGCCGGCAAAAACCGACACCGCAGAATCGCTCAAAGCTCACCGGCAACTGCTCCGGGCATTCCGGACGGGCTCGTTGTCGATCTATACACCTCTTTCCTTAATTCTTTCCGTCGCGATCGCCCTTCCCCTCTATGAGCGCTGGGAGGCTTTTTTGCTCTACATATTCTCTCCCGGAGCAAAGGCGACCGACCCCATATACGGCAAAGACATCGCATATTATCTTTTCGCCTATCCGATATACACGCTTATCCAGCACCGCCTGCTCATGGCTTTTGGTATTCTGCTCGCCGCAATCCTGCTCCTGTATCTGATCGAAAGACGAATCCTTCTCAAGGAGGGAAACCGGCTTGCCGCCGGGGCCGGCGTGCACGTCAGCATACTGGCCTTCCTGGTGTTTTTGATCGAAATTTGGAATTTCGTTCTTCAACGCTACGGCCTTCTATATTCCGGAAGCCATCTCCCGCTTTTTTTCGGCCCGGGCTACGTCGAATTGAAACTTACCTGGCTGCTGATCTGGTTTTGCCTCATACTGTTGAGCGGAACCGCTATATCCCTTATTTACCTGATCAATGCACGCAAGGGCGTGAGGGTTTTCGGCGGGTTTGCTCTTTTGTTCGTCCTTGCTCTTGGCGCCAGGTATTCAGATTTCTTTATCCAAACGGTCGAAAAATATTTGGTCAAGCCAAACGAAAGTTCAATGGAAAGGCCCTACATCCGCAACAACATCAAATCGACGCTTTCGGGCTACAAGCTCGATAACGTGGAGATACGGGACCTGAGCCCCGACCGTATTCCTACCGATATAACCGTGCCCGATGTTCAGGCGATTCTTCGCAACACTCCGGTCTGGGACGGCGAATTGCTTGACAATGTTTACAATCAGCTCCAAAACCTCCGGACCTACTATGATTTCCAGAATGTCAACGTAGACCGCTATACCGTAAACGGCATTTACCAGCAGGTTTTTCTTTCAGCCCGGGAGCTCAACCATGCGCAAATTCCGCAAGGCGCCCGCAACTGGATAAACGAACATCTTTCCTACACTCATGGATATGGAACCGTGATGACGCCGGCGAGCCAGGGCGGCGGAGAGCCGATGGTCTGGTTTCTGCGGGGAATTCCGCCTGAATCTTCGTACGGATTCAAAATCGATCAGCCCGGCATCTACTTTGGGCAAATTGCAAATGACTATGTGATTGCCCCGAACCGCTCCGGAGAGATAGACTACCCCAAAGGTTCGAGCAATGTCATGACTTCATACAGCGGCAAGGGGGGCGTGCCTGTATATTCGCTTTTACGGCGATTCGTATTTTGGGTTTATTTTAAAAACAGGAACATTTTCTTTTCGTCCGAACTGGTTCCCAACTCCAAAATAATATTCAAGAGCACTCTTGCCGACCGGATTAAAACTCTCGCTCCCTATCTGGTTCTGGACCGCAATCCCTACCAGGTCGTCACCGGGAAAAAACTCTACTGGATACAGGACGCATACACGGTCTCGGACAAATACCCGTTGTCCATGCCCCTGGCGACGCAGACCGGCAACATTAATTACATCCGCAATTCGGTAAAGATTGTTATGGATGCATATGACGGAACTATCGATTTCTATATTTTCGACCCGCAGGACCCCATCATAGGAGCGTATAGCAGGATCTATCCCGGCCTGTTCAAGGATGCATCCCGGATGCCGGAAGAATTAAAAAAACACGTGCGATACCCACAGACGATTTTCGAAATTCAGATGGCGATCTATGCCAAATATCACCAGACCGATCCCGAAGTTTACTATCAGCAGGAGGACGTCTGGGATTTCGCAAAGACATACAAGGGCATGGAGTCAATTGAAATCAGGCCCTATTACCTGACACTGGATCTGATAGAGCCCGGCAGATTCGACTTTTTACTGCTCCTGCCGATGAGCCCGAGCGGGCGTGATAACCTCCGGTCGCTCACCCTGGTTGGCTGTGACCCTCCCCATTACGGAAAAATCATCGTTTACAATTTTCCGAAGGGAGAACTCGTCTTCGGTCCGTCGCAGATTTACGCCCTGATAAACCAGGACACGACCATCGCCCAGCAATTTACACTTTGGGACCAGGCGGGCTCCGAGGTGGACAGGGGCAAGATGATAATCCTGCCGGTTGGCAAGGTGATACTCTACATTCAGCCCGTTTATCTAAAATCTGCAACGCGGCTCAAAATTCCTGAACTAAAGAGGTTGATCGTAAGCCAGGGCCAAATCGTGGTCATGGAAAAGTCCCTCGAGGAGGCATACGCCAAGCTCCAGGAGAGAATAAAAACCGAGACCGAGCAAATGGACAAACGCTTCGCCCCTATGCTGCAGCAAAAGCATGAAGGTGAGGAGTGATGACTATACCGCTTTAATGTCCGTTCAAGATCAAAAAGTGGAAGCAGGGACCGTGCACGGGCGATTTTTTCCTTTTTTTCCACTTCTCCCCTTCGCACGTTCGTTGTTCCCCGCTCTCACTCCCCCGTATTAACTCTTTGCAAAAAGCCCGAGTAATGATAAAATTCATTTGCTTCGCTTTCTCGGCCTTTTTTGTTTGGAGTCTGGAGGTCTTAATGTTTAAAATTGGCGATCTGGCTGTCTACCCTGCTCATGGCGTTGGGAAAATCGAATCCATCGAGTGCAAAAGCATTGGCGGGAAGAACCAGGATTTCTATGTTATGCGTATCCTGGACAACGATATGAAAATCATGATTCCGGTACCGAACGCTCAAACGGTTGGACTACGGGGCCTGATCACTCAGACCGACATCCCCAGGGTCTTTGACATCCTTCTGAGGAGGGAAGTCTCGGTTAACGGCGGAACATGGAATAGACGGTACCGCGAATACATGGAAAAAATCAAAACCGGCTCCATCTACGAGCTTGCCGAGGTCCTCCGGGATCTCACTGTCCTCAAGGGCGACAAAGAGCTCTCTTTCGGGGAAAGAAAGATGCTGGACACGGCAAGAACGCTGCTTCTCAAAGAGCTTTCCATAGTTCAGGACGTTACAGAAAGTGAAATCGAGCGTTCCATTTTCGAGATGCTGACATAGCGTTGTCTAAGCCGAGTCTTACTTCCATTCCAAAAATTTGTCATCAATGTTTCCTTCCTTGAACTGGCATTTTTTTGCATTTGCCCGCATATTATTATCAGAGAGGGGGTGAGAAATATGAAATGGGGTTGGCTCATTTTGAAACTCGTCCTGGTTGTGATTTGTGCCTTCGGAGGCTACCTTATTGCGGTAAGCCTCAACAATGAAAGCACGGTCCATTATAGTTGGGCGCCCTGGGCCGGAGTGGCGGGCGGCATCATTGTGGGCATAGCGGGCCTCGGAGTCGAAAAGCTCATCAAGCATATCTCTTTGAAAGTCCTGGTAGGCGGCACCATCGGCCTGGTTCTCGGACTTTCCATCGCCAAGCTCATCGGCGTTGGCTTTGCCTCTATGCAGAACACCACGATCAGCGTTGTCATCTATATTATTTTATCGTGCATTTTTGGCTATATAGGGATGGTGTTGGGCAGTATTAAAATTGAGGAACTGCGTGCTCCGAACTGGCCCTGGTTCGTTAAAGGAATGCGTGGAAATCCCCTGACCAAGATTCTCGATACAAGTGTGATCATAGACGGACGAATCGCGGACATAGTGGAAACAGGCTTTTTGGGGGGAGTGCTGGTGATTCCCGAGTTCGTACTACAAGAACTCCAGCACATCGCGGACAGCTCTGACCCTACAAGAAGAGTGCGAGGCCGGAGAGGCCTGGACATCATCAAGCGCCTTCAGCTTGAAAAACTGATCGAGGTCCGGATCGACAGGCAGGATTTCGAAAACCTGAACGAGGTCGATGCCAAGCTCGTGGCCCTTGCGTTGAGGCTGAACGCCAAGATAGTCACAAACGATTACAATCTGTCAAAGGTGGCCGAGGTCCAGGGGATTCGGGTCCTGAACATAAACCAGCTTGCCAATGCCCTGAAACCTGTGGTTCTGCCCGGTGAGGTGCTACGGCTCCATATCCTGAAAGAAGGCAAGGAACAGGGCCAAGGGATCGCATACCTGGAAGACGGGACCATGGTAGTTGTGGAAAACGCCAGCAGGCTTCTTGGAAAAGAAGTGGAGGTCTCAGTAACCAGCATTCTTCAGACCACCGCAGGCAGGCTGATTTTTACGACCTTGAAAGATGCCGACATATCTAGACAGCATTAGATGCAGCGAGCAGTGAGCAGTAAAAGATTGACACCTTGAAACCATGAAATAGATGTAGGGTGGGCACGGCTTTACCGTGCCCACCCGAAACTATTCCGTTTTCTTCTTGCCTTTTTACTTTTGCCTTTGCTTCTTTCACCCCGCCCCAAGAGACTTCAGCACCTTTGCGAATTCCTCATGATCGAGGCCGGTAAATTCTATGACTTTGCCTATCCGCACCGGCATTATAAAGTGGAGCTTTCCGCCGATACGCTTTTTGTCATTGTGTATTGCATCGAGTATGGCCAGGGAATCTATAGAGGCAGGGATGCCCACGGGCATTCCCCAGATTTCGCAAATGTTTTTCAGCCGCTGAAGATCTTCGATCTGCAATTTGCCGAGCCGGTGCGAAAGTGTCGCGGCTGCGATCATACCGGTCGCAACACAGTCGCCATGTTTTAGTCTGAAGCCGGTAAGTTTCTCAAGCGCGTGGCCTACAGTGTGCCCAAGGTTTAAAACTCGCCGGTGTACCGGATTCTTTTTCGTCGGCCTGCACGATATCGGGATTTAAGCAGGCAGCTTGCGGAAATTATTCTGAGCAGGGCCTCGGGGTCCCGTTTCTTGATTGCATCGGAGCTGTTTTCCACAAATTTCCACAGCACTTCATCTCCGATCATAGCCGACTTGATCACCTCGGACATTCCCTGCCTCAATTCCTCATCGGGCAAAGTAGTGACAAACCTCGGGTCGATATAGACCTGCTTTGGCTGGTGAAAGGTCCCGACCAGGTTCTTGCCTTCCGGCAGGTCCACTCCCGTCTTGCCGCCGATGCTGCTGTCCACCTGGGCAAGAAGGGTTGTCGGGACCTGAAAGCAGGGAATGCCGCGCATATAGATAGACGCCAGAAAACCGGCGACGTCTCCGGTTACTCCTCCGCCGACCGCTATAATGGCACTGTCGAGATTGGCCCCGGCATTTATGAGCCGCCTTGCGAGAAACTCCACCGAGCCAAGGCGTTTATTGGGTTCCGAGGCTGTAAACAGGATGACCCGGCCGTTCCTGTTGACGGGCCAACCCATATCCAGAGCCTTGCGTCCCCACAGCGCCCATACCTCCTCATCCCATATCCAGTAGGCGGAGCGTCCTCCGAGCGCCGCATCGAAGACGGCCCGGGATGTGTTCCATGATCTCCTCTCCAATGAATACTTCCGAGGTATGGGGGGGAGTTCCTCCAAAAGAGATATCGATTTTCATAGCTTATTCGGTCTCCCAAGTCAGGCTGAAGGGATTCGGCTGAGGACAGTCGGGCAACACCGAACAGCCTTCGGCCTTCAGCCTGACAACCTATTCCTGCTTCTCATGCTCCGGGCACTCACATCCCGTCTGGCGGGCCGGGCAAGACGAACATTCGCACGACTCCGACCGGTACGCCCTCCAGTAATATCTAACCAGATACGCCAACACTGTCGCGACAATCACTAATAGTAAGTGCGATCTGCCACATATGAGACCCCTGCTTTTTGACGGATTAACGGATAATGGGTGCTATCCCAATCCCAGCCATATCCCCCCGCGGTAAACCAGCATAGATATGATAAACGCCGCCGCAGTGTTAAAGGTCATTGAAAATAGTCCCCATTTCCACGACGATTCGCGGATGATACAAGTAATGGTCGCCAAACAGGGCGCATATAACATGATAAAAATAATCAGTGAAAAAGCTTTTAGCGGGGTCATGGACGGATCGGCCGCAAGACGCCCGCTCAGAGGTATCTTCTCCCCTCGCCTGCTCCATCCAAGCGAGTAGGCGGTGCCCATTGTCGATAGGATAATCTCCTTTGCCGCAATCCCGGAGAGCAGTGCGACATTGATGCGCCAGTCAAATCCGTTTTTTGAGGCAGTAATGGTTGCAAGAGCAGACCCTATTCTGCCCGCAATCGAATTTTTGAGGGCCGCATGGGCTTCTTCGTAATCAACCTCTTGCAGCCGAAGCCGGTAAGGTGCGGTTTCGGCATTGGAAGATTCGGCAGACGCCCTCGAATTCAACAGCGACTTCCTCACGCCTTGCGGCGCCTCGGCCAGGATGGAACCCCGTATTTCATCATAGAGTTCTTTCTCGCTCTTTGGAAGCCCTGGAAAAGACATCAGCGCCCAAAACAGGATCGAAAATGCAAGGATGATCGTACCGGCTTTTCGGACATACTGCCAGGCCCGTTCCCATGTGTGGATCAGCAGGCCCTTGAAAGTAGGCAGGCGGTATGGAGGCAGCTCTAGCAAAAAAGGCGTGCTCGGTCCGCGCAGAACAGTCGACCGAATCAGCTTTGCGATCAGCAGCGCGGCTATCCATGACAGAATGGTCAACACGAACATCAACTGGGCCTCTTTATCCGGGAAAAAAGCCGCGATAAGCATCGCAAAAACGGGCAGCTTGGCCCCGCAGTTCATGAAAGGAGCCGTGATCAGCGTTGCGATTCGCTCGCGCGGACTTCTGAGGGTCCTCGTGGCAAGCACTCCAGGAACCGCGCAGCCGCCGGCGATCCCCCCCGAAATAATGTAGGCCATGACCGAACTGCCATGCAGGCCGAACGTACGGAAGATGCGGTCGAGCATATAGGCTACGCGGGCAAGGTATCCCGTATCCTCAAGAAACGCTATTGCGAAGAACATGAAGAGTATCAGCGGCACAAACCCAAGGACACCGCCCACTCCATCGATCACGCCGGAGATGATCAGCGATTTCAACGGACCCGGGGGCAATGAGGAATCCGCGAATCTTCCCAGTGCGGAAAAGGCTTCGCCAAGCCACTCCACCGGCGCCCTGCTGTATGTGAACGTAAACAAATATACGCCGTAAATTATCAGCATCATGAGAACGGGGCCGAAAAAACGATTGGTGAGCACACGGTCGAGTTGGTCTGAAAGAAAGAGCCGGTCGGCCTTATAGTTCTGTTTGACCACGCCTTCCTTGAGCAAAGCTGTAATAAACCCGTAGCGGTGGTCGGCTATAATGGCTTCCGGGTAGCTGTCCAGAGTTTTATCGAGGTGCTGGGAGACTTGTTCGGCAAGTTCTTCGAGTTTGTCCGAGACTGCCCGGTCCCTATCCCTGCCTTTTCGGATTACTTCCTGGTCGGTTTCAAGATATTTGAGGGCCGTCCACCGGCCATGGTGTAAATCGGTGAGAAAACCAGAGGGCTGGATTTGCGCTTCCATTTTGTCGAGAACCGGATCAATATCGGGTCCGTAAGAAATATGTAGCGGCTCCCATCCATCAACCTTTTGCGCCATTTGCACCGTGGCCTCGAGCAGCTCAGCTTTACCCTTGCCGGTGCGCGCAACGGTGGGAATAACCGGCAGCCTCAACCTTCGCCCGAGTTCTTTATAATTTATTTCAACTCCTCTTGAGGCTGCCATATCGACCATGTTCAAGGCTATCAGGACCGGAACACCGAGTTCAAGGAGCTGGACCGTAAGGTAAAGATTGCGTTCAAGATTTGACGCATCGACTATGTTTATAACAACACTCGGACGGTCCTGGATGAGAAAATTGCGCGCTACGAGTTCTTCCGGAGAATATGCCGTAAGCGAATAAGTCCCGGGCAGATCCACTAACTGGATTTGTATGCCGTTTACCTGACAGTATCCTTCCTTCTTTTCGACCGTAATTCCCGGATAGTTTCCAACATGCTGATGCGCGCCGGTAATTGCGTTGAACAGAGTGGTCTTCCCGCAGTTCGGATTTCCGGCCATGGCAATCAGGTTTTTCCCCGGGTTGCTCATATGGTTTCCTCGACTTCAGCCTCTATGAAATCGGATTCGCTATTGCGAAGGGTCAGGGTAAAGTTTCTAAGCCGAATTGCCACAGGGTCCTTTAGAGGCGCGCGGCCCTGCACCTGGAAAGAGGTCCCCGGAACCAGTCCCATGTCCCGGATACGCCGCCCGAGTTCACCCCTCGCGGTGACACGGTGGATCGTTCCTCTTTGTCCCTTTGTCATTTTGCGTAATGGAATAATGGCCATGTAATGCAGTCGTCAGTTATCGGTCGTGAGTAAAAGCCCAAAAAAATGTGAAACTCCCAGTGGCCTTTTCCGTTCGAATAATTAGGAGGTCCTAACATTTGGCAAAATAAAAAACGGCGCACCGCACGCCGCAAACTTTGCCCATCCTATACCGAAGGGGTTACAATAATCTTGCCGGAAATATCATTCCCCAGGCTGAGTACACCCCCGTTGACACGAACACAACCGCTGCAGACCAGATGCATTCGACCCCGGGATAGACCCCCAGTGCGGCCATTCGGGCGCATAATCTACGCCCCCCGTGCACGCAGGCAACTTTGACCTTCTTCCCTGTCCGGGCTTTACACAAAGGCATCAGAGCACAGGCGGCGGGACCGCGGCCGGGACTGCCGCTGCCTCCGGCCGCGGGGCGGTGGGACCGCCAGCCGGGATTGCCGCTGCCTTCGGCCGCGGCAAGGCATCTTTGTAAGTATCGCTGTTTACCGGAATCAAACTCACAAATCACCTCTGTTTCTTTGAGACAGTAATTAGGTATACCAAACATTGGACACTGTCAACAGCTTTTCGTGCAGACGCATTGATTTAAGCTGGATATATTTCCGGACCTTGGCATGCTGGGCGGAGGGACCAGGAGACAGGACTGAGGACTGAGGACTGAGGACTGAGTAAGTGCAGGAGTGTCTTGCATCGATGTGGGGTGGGCCACAGAAACTGAGTCCTCGATTATACGGTGCCTTCTCCCTCACCATAGGAGATACGATGCAATACAACCGCCTCTTGAAACAAATCGAATTCATCGTTGAAATAGACAAGCTAAAAAGCATTGTGCGGCAAACTCTTTTGGTCGATGGCTCCAGACAGGAGGACTCCGCCGAGCATTCATGGCATCTGGCCATGCTGGCCATGGTGCTCGCTGAGCACTCGAGGGCGCCGGTCGATCTTTTCCGGGTTCTTAAAATGATTCTTGTCCACGACATTGTTGAAATCGACGCCGGGGACACATATTGCTATGATGAGGATGGCAACAGGGACAAGGCGGAGCGGGAGAATAAGGCTGCGGACCGGATTTTCAGTCTTCTGCCCGGAGATCAGGCCATTGAGTTCCGCTCTCTCTGGGATGAGTTCGAATCCAGGAAGACGCCGGATGCGATTTTCGCCGCTTCCCTGGACAGGCTTCAGCCTCTACTGAATAATTTCAGGTCGGGAGGAACCATGTGGGAAAAACACGGAGTGAAAAAGAAGCAGGTGTACGGAAGAAACAGCCCCATGGAGGAGGGTGCGCCCGTACTGTGGGAGTACGCAGAAAAAATGATAAAAGATGCTATCGCAAAAGGATGGATTGGTGAATAAGGAAACTTCTGCCCCCCGCCCTCCGGTCTCTGCAAGGGTATTGTCCTGGCTTTTGTATGATTTCGGCATGTCCTGGTTTTCCATGGTGGTCCTCACCGCCTACTTTATTCTCTACTTCAAAGAGGTCGTCGTAGCGCAAAAAAGCTACGGCGATTTTTTGTGGGGTGTTGCAATATCCTCGGCCATGGTTGTTTCGGTCCTTTTGTCGCCGATCCTGGGGGCGATCGCCGACGCAGGCGGGCGTAAGAAGAGCTTGCTGGTATCGTTTGCGGCAATATCGATACTGAGCATTTTGGTCTCTATTTCACAGGACCGGGCCAACAAGGGTGGGCGATATTCCTGGTAGCGCCGGATATGTGGGCTACACCCTGTCGATGACTTTCTACAACGCCTTCCTTCCTGAGATAGCCACTCCAGGCTCTATCGAAAAGCTGTCGGGAATCGGCTGGGGGCTTGGCTACATCGGGGGTCTTTGCGCCCTGGTCTGCATGGCTTCATGGTTCACAGCGTGGCCGGGGGCAAATCGATCCTTCTGCTGGCAGGAGCGGCTTATGCGATTTTCGCGCTGCCTTCTTTCATCTTTTAAAAGATACGCCGAAAACCCTCACGGGAAGGGAAACCATCAGTGAGGGTTGCACCAGGCTCATTTTGACTTTCAGAGAAATTCGCTCCCTAAAGAACATCTTCATCTTTCTCATCGGATATTTCTTTATAAGCGACGCCATATCGACAGTGATCGTCTTTTTCTCCTCTTACACCGTTGATACGCTGCATTTCAGCGTAAAACAGAATTTCTTTCTCCTCATGCTGATCCAGTTGTCGGCCGCAGCAGGAGCCGCAGGCTCCGGCGTGCTCGCAAACCGGATCGGAACACTGCCCACGATCCTCATCACGATTGTGATCTGGATCCTGGCCCTGCTTGGGATAATAGCCTTTGACAGCATATCTTCCTTCTACGCTCTTTCGGTTTGCGCAGGGTTGGTCCTGGGCGGCACCCAGGCAACAGCGCGAAGCTACATGGCGATCGAGGCCCCTGAAGGAAAGAAAACGGAGTTTTTCGGATTTTATGACTTTCAGCACCAAGGTGGCCGCAATTTTCGGCCCCCTGCTCTACGGGACCATATCCAGCCGGACCAATAACCCGCGCCTGGCAGTACTCTCCCTGGAAGTCCTGTTCATACTGGGATTGATTTTTATGTGCAGGGTCCCCCGCAAAACCAACGACTAGGAAGCCCCTCAAGGTGCGAAAACATCTTCCAATTGCGGTTTGACGTGGACTGCAGCGAGGCTCGCGGCATCCCACCCTCCGCCAAGAGCTTTCACGAGGAGCACCGAGGTAACCATCCGCTGCCCCCTGATGATCGCGGCTTCCTGTTCATTGGTGAGGAGATTTTGCTGGGCGCTGACGACATCCAGATAGCTCACAAGGCCGCGGACATACCGGGAGGTGGCGATATCCAACTGGCGGCGTGCCGAAGAGACGGCATCTGCCTGTGATTGGCGTGCGGCGTCAAGCACTTGAAGGCCGGTGATGTTGTCCTGCACTTCGCGGAAAGCGTTCAGGATCGTGCCGCGATAACTTGCCACTGCGGCATCGTAGCCGGCCCGGGAAAATTGCACTTGTGCCCGGCGCGCGCCCCCGTTGAAAATCTCCTGAGAGACATTGGCGCCTATGGCCCAGAAGGAGCTTGCGGCATTCGTCAGTTGCGATATGTTCATGGAATTCCAGCCGCCTGGCTGAAAAGAACCAGCGAAGGATAGTAGGCAGCTTTTGCGATTCCGATTTGCGCGTTGGCGACGGCCATCTGGCGTTCCGCTTCCGCGATATCCGGCGGCGCTCGAGCAGATCCGAGGGTAAACTGGTGTCGATGTCGGGCGGTTCAGTGGTGATTTCCCGCGGCTCCAAATGGAAATCAGGAGCGGGCTTGCCGACAAGTACGGCAATAGCATCTTCGTTTTGCTTGCGCTGTTGCTGCAACAGGGTGGCCTGCGTGCGCGTCGTGTTGAGGAGCGTCTCTTCCTGCGCTACATCGAGTCCGGAGGCAAGGCCGCCTTCGTGGCGCGATTTCCAAGGTCCAGGCCCTTCTGCAGCGCTTGCACGGTGCGAGTGAGCAAGGCGATTTCCGTGTCCAGTTGCCGCAGCGTGAAATAGTCGGCGGCGAGTTCCGACGCCAGGATCAGCCGCACGTTTTCAAGATCGGCGGCATTCGCCTGGTAGGAGGACTGCGCGGCTTCGATGGTGCGGCGGACCTTGCCGAACAGATCCACTTCATAACTGACGGTAAACGGAAGAATGTAACTGTTCTGAGTGACCGGACCGGCGAGGGGAACCGATGAGCCGGTGGCACGAGTACCGGAGTAAAGCTGGCGTCCTGCCGTGGGATCGACCTGGAGAGTTGGGAACAGCGAGGCGTTTTGCGCGGCGGCGGAAGCATGCGCTTGCTCAAAATGAGCCAGCGCTGCTTTCAGGGTTTGATTCGCCGCGAGAAGTTCGGTTTCCAACCCCTGCAAATCGTCGTCGTTAAAAAGTGTCCACCAGGAGGTCTTGGGGACGGCGTCCTTGGTTCCGCTTTCCTCCACGGTTCAGCAACCTGCCACTTTGCGGTCACAGGAGCCTCTGGCCTTTTGTAGTTCGGACCGACAGTGCATCCGGCGCAAAGAGAGAGCGCCACCAAGCCGCAGAAATCGCCTGTAGACAACTTGCGAAAAAAGAGCGGCATAACATCAGGATTTTTTCTCCGATGCCGGCTTTGCCTTCAACGAAGGTGTACTGCCCGGCTCACCCTCAGCGGGGGCCGGTTCGATCGGATTTTTTAATTCTTTAACGTGTACTTCCTCGTCGGCTTCGATGGAATCCGGAGGATTGAGCACGATCCAATCATCCGGTTTCAGGCCGTTCAAAATTTCCAGAGAAGTGCCGTAATCGCGCCCGATGTCCAAAGCCTGCAGGTGGACGTGATGATTGGCGTCAACAACCACAGCTCGGAGGCCTTCCGAGCGAAAAGCAGCGCATTAACCGGGACCTTCAAGCGCGGGCTCTGGACGTGGATCTGAAGATGAACTTGAGCGTAGCCGCCAGGAAGCAGAAGGGCGGACTTGTTAGCCACATCCACCTCGGTCAGCAGCGTGCGAGTAGAGAGACCAATGGCTTCGGAGGTGCGCACGACTTCCCCTTCAAATCTCCGGCCGGGAACAGGGTCAGCTCGAGGTAGGCGCTAAGGCCGCAATGAATGGAAGGCGCATAGGTTTCCGGAACATTCACGAAGACGCGCATAGGATCGGTCTGCGCGAGGAAAAAGAGCTGCTGCGACGTGCCGCCATTGCCGGCATTGATGAGCCAACCGGTATCCACATTACGCTGGGTGATCACGCCACTGAAGGGAGCATATATGCGCTGGAAAGATTTGGTTTCCTCAAGGCGCCGGACATTGGCCTCTGAAGATGTCACAATGGCGCGCTTTGCCGCAAGGTCTCCATTGGCGTTATCGACCTCCTGCCTGGAGACCCCGTCGGTTTTCAACAACTCGCTATAGCGCGTTGCAGTGATTTGCGAAAGATGCAGGTTAGCCTGCGCGGTGACCAGGTCCGCTTTTGCCTGCATAAGCTGCTGGTCCACTTCCGGGGTGTCAATGTCTGCCAGAAGTTCGCCTTTGCTGACGCGGCTGCCAATGTCGTGGTGCCACTTCTTCACGTAACCATTCGTTCGCGCATAGATGGGTGATTCCACGTAAGCCTGCAGCGTGCCGGGCAAAACCAGATCTTCGACGCCTGTTTCCTCCGAGGGGTGAATGACCGCAACCGTTGGGATCGACAGCTCTTCGGTTTCTTTAGCGAGTGCCTGAAATTCCGCGTGACGCTGGAACATCAGGAGTGCGCCCACCACGACGAGCGCAACGACCACCGCAAAGAACACCAGGAATAACGAGCTTGTCTGACGCACGTTTCCCTCCGGCTCGCGGCTTCCTGGATTTTCAGCCTTATTCATAGTTGAGCGCCTCTTGTAATTGCGATTCCGCCTGATATCACTGCCGGCTCAATCCCCTCTTAACACGCCTGCGCTCCAACCGGCCATGAATTATAGAAAAAACGCAGGGTACGAAAAATAACGTGGCCACGGTGGCAAACAGCAAGCCGCCAATTACCGCGCGGCCGAGCGGTGCGTTCTGTTCGCCGCCTTCGCCGAGGCCAATCGCCATAGGCACCATGCCGATCATCATAGCGAGGGCGGTCATGATCACAGGGCGAATGCGGACTAAGCCGGCTTGCAGTGCAGATTCCAACGCGTTCTTGCCTTCCTTCAACTGTTCGCGAGCAAAGGAAACCACCAGGATGCTGTTGGCGGTGGCCACCCCCATGCACATAATAGCGCCTGTTAGTGAAGGCACGCTCAACGAGGTGTGTAATCAGAAGCATCCAGCAAATGCCGGCCAGCGCGCCGGGAAGAGCGGTGATGATAATGAAAGTGTCCAGCCACGACTGGAAGTTGACCACGATCAAGAGGTAGAGCCAGCACGATGGCGCCGATCCAGTCTGACGCCGAGTCTAAAAAGGAGGTTGTTCATGGCTCTCAGTTGTCCGCGGATGTGGATGCCGGCTGCCGCGAGGCAATTCATTCCTCCATTTTCATCGACAAGCTCTGTCGATTTCCTCTCCCCAATGAGCCCAGGTCCCGCCCGTGCACCGCCGCATAGACATTGATCATGGGGCTGGATGTTGTAATGGGATATGGAGGGCCGGGCGCGCCACGGTGGAGGTGGAAACCAGGTTCCCCACAATTTGCGGCGCGGCTCCTTCCGTTGGCAGTGAAGGGATGTTTTCCAGCGCCTGTAAGCTGTCGATGCGGTATTGCGGCGTCTGAACCGACACGTTGTAGCTAACGCCGTTCTTTGGATCGAGCCAGAAGCTTGGCGAGGTTTGAAAGCTGGAAGACAGCGATACCAGCACATTTTGGGCGATGTCTGCGCCTGCAGCCCCACGTATTGCGCACGAGTGCGATCGATATCCATGTGCAAGGTCGGCGCGTCGAATGCCTGCTGCACGTGCACGTCGGCAGCCCCCGGGATGCGGCGAATTTCGCTTGCCAGCTTCTGGCCAACCTCGTAATTGGCCTCCTGATCCTGGCCCAGGATTTGAATGTCGATTGGCGCCGGCGTCCCGAAATTCAAGATTTGCGTAACGATGTCCGCCGGCTGGAAAAAGAACTGTACACCGGGAAACTCGTCGCGGCAACCGGCGGCGCAATTCAGCGACGTAGGCGCTGGTGGGTTTTCCGCGCTTCTGCTTGAGCTGCACCAGGATTTCGCTATCGGCAGTACCGATGGTCCCTGAATTACTGTAAGTCATGTTGATGCTGGAGTAGGGCAGGCCGATATTGTCCAGCACCGTGCCCAAATCCTGTTCGGGGATGGTCTGGCGAATCACCTGATTCGACCTGATCCGACAGCCGTGCGGTCTCCTCTATGCGGAGGCCCGTTCTGGCGCGCAGGTGCAGCCGAATCTGGCCGGCGTCAACGCTGGGGAAAAAATCGCGCCCGAGTAAGAAAGTGAGGCCGGCCGAGAGCACGCAAAATACAAGGAAACAGGCGGCAAAGAGCCGTGCGATGCTCCAAAGCGGAAGTCAGGGCGCGGAGGTAGCCGGCACGAAATCGCTCGAAAGCACGTTCAAAAGCTTGCTGGTAGCGTCGCAAGAGGCCCATCTTTTCGCCCGGGTGCAGGTCGGCCTGATATTCGTCTTCCGCGCTCAACAGATACATGGCCATCGTGGGAACAATGGTCCGCGACCACATGTACGACGCCAGCATGGCGAAGATCAACGCCTCCGCCATGAGGTACGAACAAATACCTGGCGACACCCGAGAGGAAAAACATCGGGATGAAGACGATGCAGATGCACAGAGTGGATACGAAGGCCGGAACGGCGATCTGCTGCGCGCCATCCAGAATGGCCGGCACGGTTTCCTTGCCCATGGCCAGGTTGCGGTTGATGTTCTCGATTTCCACTGTGGCGTCATCGACCAGGATGCCGACCGCCAGCGCCAGCCCTCCCAGCGTCATGATGTTGATGGTTTCCCCTAGCGCGCTCAGACACAGGATGCTGACGAGAATGGAAAGTGGAATGGAGGTGGCGATGATCAGCGTGCTTTTCCAGTTGCCGAGGAATAGCAGAATCATGATCGCAGTCAAACAGGCCGCGATCAATGCTTCCCGCAGAACCCCCTGGATGGCGGCGCGCACAAAAAAGGACTGATCGAAAAATGTGGAGACGTTGAGGCCTTCGGGCCGCGTCGGCTCGTAATCCTTCAGCTTCTGCTTCACCCGGTCTACGATCGAGAGTGTGGAAGCATTGCCGGTCTTGTAGACGCTCATCAGCACGCCGCGCCGGCCGTCGGCCAGCACCATGTTGGTCTGCGGAGAAAAACCATCGCGCACGTGGGCCATATCCCGCAGGTATATCGTGGAACCATTTACGGTTTTTACCGGCAGATCATTCAATTCCGCCACTGTATTCGGACTGCCGTTCAGTTCCACGCCGTATTCGAGAGATCCCAGTTTGGCAGTGCCGGTCGGCAAGATCAGGTTCTGCCCATTCACGGCGTTTACGATGTCAACCGGGGACAACCCCTTGGCCTGCAACGCAGACGAATTGATGTCCACGCAGATTTGGCGCGGCATTCCACCATACGGAAACGGTATTGACGCCCCCTGTACGGTGGCGAGTTGGGTGCGGATGAAATTGTTGCCGTAGTCGAACAACTGCTGCTGGCTCAGCCGGTCGCTGGTCAGTCCGATCTGCAGGACCGGTACGGTGGAAGCGGAATAAATGGTCACCAGCGGAGGAGTGGTGCCGGGCGGGAGACTTCGCAGAAAGGTCTGTGAAATCGCCGTGGTTTGCCCCAGCGCTGTCGCAATGTTGACTTTGGGCTGAAAGAAAATCTTGATGATGGATCTTCCGTTTAGCGATTGCGATTCGATGTGTTCGACGTCATTTACCAGGACTGTTATGCCGCGCTCCACGGACGTGGTGATGCGCCGCTCCATTTCCCGGGCTTGCAAGCCATCGTAGCTCCAATTCAGCGCAATCACGGGAATATTGATCTCCGGGAAGATGTCCGTGGGCGTGCGCGGCACCACGACCAGAGTCACAAGGGCGATT
>CAVRZU010000286.1:0-3184 GCA_963725365.1 uncultured delta proteobacterium
GCTCGCATCGTGAGCGGGTATAGATACTGCTGCCATGTTCCACCGTCCACAACCCAGCGCTCTAGTTGAAACTGAGATGGACCGGCCAAAAAAGCTTCCATGCATAGAAGCACAGGGCGCGGCCGGCCACGAGAAACCGTTCGACAAGACTAAGGCCCCAGGCCGAGCCGCTGGCGCCCACATGGGTCTTTTCTAGCTATGCGGTCAAAAGCCCCATCCCCGCGCCCAGAGCGAAGAGCGGCGCCAGACCAAGCGCCTCGATTCGCGTGATTCTCCCCCGCTTCCACCAGAGCACAATGAGCAGGGCGGCCGGCAGCGTGCAGGTTACCGTCTTTGGACAGGAGGGCGCATCCGAAAAGGAGCAGGCCCGCGAAATAAAAGGACCAGTCCCGCCTCTCCACCGGGGACAACGCCGTTGACCCGGGGCCATGTGGTCTGCGGGAGGGGCAGGGGGGATTTGTCAATAATTCTTCGTCTCTTCGTCCTCTTTCTATCCTGTCCGGGGGACTCAGGGGGGGCGTGGGCCGCTGTATCGCGGGCGGCTTTCATGTTTTTCTTCGTGCTTGCCCTCATCCCGTCTCTCTCCCTTGGGGAGAGGGGGTCATCTTCGCCGCCCCCCCGTTCTTTTCGGTTGGGTCTCCCTATCCCGTCTTACGTGATAAACGCAATAGCGGAGAGCATGTAAAAGAAACCGGAAAGCACATTTTTGCGCTCTGGAAATCCAGGCCGCTGTCTCGACCTCGACGGATGGACCGCAAAAACGCAGCGTGGAAAGCTCAGGCTCCCGGAACGTCAAGGAGGAAAAGCAGATAATAGAGCAGGCAGGCCACGGACGCGTGGAGCAAAACGTTTACAAGATGATAGCCGAAGGGATTCAATCCCCACAAGTAGCGTTCCAGCCAGAAAGTTGTGAGCACCAGGGGATAGTACTGGGGGCGGGCATGCGGCTCCGTCCATATGCGCGCCAATCCATGAACCGATGTGAGGGTTTTGTTTTCGGTCAGATAAAGATCATCGTCCCATATGTAGCCGCCTTTCAGGGCCGAAGTATAGGATAGGACGGTGAGCGAAAGGAGGAGTAAAATCTTCCAGAGTTTGGGACGGCAGGCGTGGTTTGGATCAGTGATCAATTTCGCTCCGACAGGAATAACCGCAGAGGCGGGTCAAGGTGGAGATTTTTTGTTTGAAGACAGGAGGGAAGAACCAGAACCACCCTCACCCCGGCACTCTCCCCTCAGGGAGAGGGAGAGGAAATTGGAAGGGGTCGCCGAACCGGCGGGCCTTTTGATTCCTAATACCTAGTTATTCTGCTTATCCTTGACCTTTTCCTGTTCGATTTTTTCCTTGTACTCCTGCGCAAACCTTTCCAGTTCCACTTTACCGATCTGAGTCACGGGCTCGTTTCGAAGCATGCCGCCCACCTTGCTCCCGGATTTTTCTTTTGCAACCATGTCGTCGGCAATGATGCAGAGCCTGGCGTTGTGGCTTTTGCAGAGGTCCAGGTCCTGGTTGACTTTGGTTAAAGAGGCCTCGAGGGTTTGTTTGCCGGCTGCCAGCAGCTTTGCCTTCTCTCCGAGGTCCGTGGCAGTCTGGAGGACCTGGGCCAGTTGAGCGGCCACTTCGTCGCGGGCCGCTTTCATGCGGGAGGCCTCATCGGTCATCTCTTTGAGTTTTGCCTCAACCGATTGCCCTTCGGCCTGGGCCTTCTTTACCTCTTCGGCCTGCTCCCCGTTTTCCTTTTTAAGCTTGTCAATTTCCGCCTGGAGGGACCGGCTGCGGCCTTCCAAGCCGGACATGGAAACGCGCTCTTCCGAAGCCTTTTTCTGCAGCAGGGAAATCCTTTTGTTCATTTCGTTGATTTTGCTCTGATGGGCTTGCTGCATTCTGCCAAGCTGAATATGACCATAGCCCAGGCCGGCCAAAAGGCCGACGAGCACAAAAGCCACTACCAACGCCACTCTGATTATAATGCGAACCACTTCTAACCTCCCACAAAAGACCTCAGACACGGATGAAATCAGCTCAGGCTAATTATAAGTTCAACCCTCCCCATTCCGGGGTCCGATCTGTTTGCGTCCATAACCTCTTTGACACAGATGGACACAGATGAACACGGATGAAGGATAAATTCATGTTAACACTTCGTATTCGAATCCTGGTCCACCAAAATCAAACAAGAGTCCATCCCATTTCAATAACTCCGGTTTTCCTCCTGCCCCGATTCTGTTTGCTAAGTTATCTTTTCATCTGTGTTCATCAGTGTTCATCCGTGTCCATCTGTATCAAGAGGTCTATTGGTTTAGATCTCCGCGTCAAGTCCATCTGTGTCTTAGAATGCCACATTCGTATCAAATTCGAAGACGTCCACGGAAAACGGACCGGTTGAATGCTGGAAAGGGGAAATCTGGTCTGAAGTAAACCAGCGGGCAGTCAGCCACACATTCTTCATCAGGCCCAATTCCGCGCCCAGAATCCACCCTTTTGCGTTCGTTCCACCCAGAGCGAAATCCTGATCGTCGAAGGCATCAACGACCGAGTCAGTCCCGACATACTTGTAGTAGAGAAACACGTTCCACTGCAGAAATTTTCGAGGGGCAGGGTAACCAACGAGCAAGCCGGCCCGGTATGCATAATCCTGCATATCTTCAACAGGTCTTCCCGATAGGGAAGATACCTTTTGCGCGTCGAAGGCGACATTCTTGACAAAATCACCCGATAAAACTACGTGGACAGGGTCCCAGCAGGCCACGTCGATGAGTCCGATAATATCGAGGTCTCTAAATGCGGAAGCCAGAGCATAGTTGTAATTGCTGTTAACGCCCGATACAATGGGGTCGATATTGAAGACGGTATTGCCCTTTTGCATGTAGAGTGGCGCCGTGTAGTCATAAACGTTCTGCCCCGGGAAATCATGTATACCGACGGAAGTATTTTCATAATCATAAAGCGCAACGCCAAGTTTGGCCGAATACTCCTTGTCGGGCTTGTATTCTATTGCGGCCTGACCTCCAAACAGCCACTTGTCGTGCGACGAAAGCGCTATTTCCTGGAGAGGAAAAGCTCCGCCGGTTACAGTGCCGGTAAGGTCACACCCTAAATCCCTTTTATAAGTGGCCGCCACACCTTCCAAATTCAGGTCATTAGCCCATATGAGGTCAGTGTAGAGAAATGGGTTGGCCATCTG
>CAVRZU010000287.1:0-7018 GCA_963725365.1 uncultured delta proteobacterium
CCAGGATTGCAGAAACGGGCCTCTGAACTTAATACGCCTTGAACTTGCTGAACCCTTCCTGTCACTGCGATCCTTGCCACGCATGACCTTCTGCACGGCGGTCGTAAGATTGTCGTAGATCAGGACAAAAAGTCCGCCGAAAAAGGTGAATCCGCATGCATGCGCATCGAAAAACGCCTGCTGACGTTCGCAGGCAGAGAAGCGGACAAAATGCTTGCCCAATATTTGCTCCGCATGCAGAAAAACTTCAGCCGGACCTCTTCTCCAGAGATGATCGCCGTCGCCGCGCCCAAATCGACCTCTGCTTCGTGCCCCGCCTCAGGGTCGCATGGAATGAAGGCGCAAGGAGTCTCAATTCCCAGCCTCAGCTTGGCCAATCTCACATACCGGCGGACGGTCGATTCCCCCCCTTTATAGCCATGCTCGTCCACCAGCCGATTGTATATCCGATGGGCCGTATGTCGCTGCTTTGCCGGCTTCTCCTTGTCGTTTTGCAGCCAGCTGTCAATGGTAGCCACATAATCGCCGAGCGCCGGAGACGACTGGTGCTGCCGCTCCTTGTAGCCCCAAGGCTCCCCCCGTATCGCCTTCTTGATCGTGTTGCGGGAATGACCCGTCAGTCTCGCCAACTCACTGACGTTCTTCCCGTAAACCCGATACCCCGTCCTTACCAGTTCATACTGATCCATCTTGAGCACTCCTTTTCCTCCACGGTAATTGGCTTCACAAATCCAGAGCCACTTTACCGGGAGGACAACTGCTCAGGGTGGTCAATTTTCGGTTATCGGGACCCCTCTTTTCTGGTCAATTTTAGGTTATCAAAACCAACACCCGGTTGGGACAAGTGCGGCCCGGTGGACGGTTATGGACTCAGGAGCTTCGACTACTGCCCGTGATGTGCCTTAATGGCTTCCTCGATCTTCGCTTTCACGGCATCGAGGTTGAAACTTGCGCCCTTCTGCATCGGCGGGAACTCAGGGCCGTCATGGCCAGCTTCGCCACTTCCTGTTGGACAAACACGAAGCGCCAGAACTCGTACTGGAACCAGTTAAAGTACGTGTATGAGCCGTAATTCCCCTCCGGGAAGGCCGTGTGCTCGAAGGGATCCAGACGCAGATTTGTGAGAACTGGCGCGTCAACTTGGGCCTTACTGCCGATCCAGCCGCCAGGTTGGTCAATGAACCGATACTTGTAGTCGTCCAACCGTACCGCGCCGAGTGTGCTTTCTCCAAAGTAAAAGATCTCGTGACGGGCCGATTGACCCTTGCCGGTGATCATGTCCATCTGGTTATAGCCGTCGAGATGGTTTTTGTAGGTCCGGTCGCCGATCTGTTTACCCTTCAGCAGTTCATCTTTGAGGTTCGGATTGCCGGCGGCGGCCACAAAGGTCGGCAACCAGTCGAGGCCGGAGATGATCCCGTTTTCGACCGTGTCGGCCGGCACATGGCCGGGCCATCGAATCATCGCGGGGCAACGGAAACCACCTTCATAGACCGTGCCTTTGGCTCCGAAGAAAGGGGTTTGTCCTCCATCGGGCCAGGTGAAGCTCTCTGTGCCATTGTCGGTGGTGAACATGACGATGGTGTTGTTGTCCTCCCCCATATCCTTGAGCTTCTTCATCACGTCGCCTACGATGTCGTCGAGCTGCGCCATGCCTGCTTCATGAATGGTCCAGCCATTCTTCGAGTTGCGCATCTTCTCATACTTCTCCGAGAGATGTGTGACGATGTGCATACGAGTCGGGTTGAGCCAGACGAAGAAGGGTTTGCCGTCCGCCTTGGCCTTGTCCATGAACTTGAGCGAAAGGTCGAGGATTTCGTCGTCCACCGTCTCCATCCGCTTGGGATAGAGCGGGCCGGCATCCTCGATCTTCTGCTTCCCGACCTTGCCCCAACGCGGCTGCTCGGTCGGGTCATCCTTGTCCGCCGCCCAACTGTGGACCATGTTGCGCGGACCGACTGGTCCAACAACTCCTGCGGGTAAGCGGGGTGCGCGGGGTCCTCCATCGCGTCGAGGTGATAGAGGTAGCCGAAGAACTCGTCGAACCCGTGGACCGTGGGCAGGAACTTATTGAGATCGCCGAGGTGGTTCTTACCGAACTGGCCCGTGGCATAACCCATGGACTTGAGCGCCGTCGCAATGGTAACCGCCTCTGCGGGAATCCCGATGTCCGCGCCGGCCTGGCCGACCGTGGTCATGCCCGTGCGCATCGGAATCTCGCCGGTAATGAAAGCGGCCCGCCCAGCCGTACAACTCGCCTCGCCGTAGTAGTCGGTGAACAACATCCCCTCTTTGGCCAGCTTGTCGAGGTTCGGTGTACGGCCAGCCATCATGCCGCGATGGTAGGAGCCGATGTTCCAAATGCCAATGTCATCTCCCATGATAACGACGATATTGGGTTTCTTATCCGCCATTTCTTTCTCCTTTTTAGGGTTGCGCACTCCAAAAGACCCGAGGATTGATTCCCCTCTCACCAGCAGCAGATTGTGGCCTTATTTCCTCTTGCCGTGCCTTTCTCTCGCCTCCATTCATTTAGTGGTTAAAAGATAACTGCTTTGTTTTTCTAGACTTGTGAACCAAAATCCAGCGGACATTCGCGACACCGAGCCGCTCCCTGATGTCCATCTCGCCGCTAACATCGTTCCCGAGATTGTGTCGGCAAGCTTCAGGATGCTGGGTGGGGGGGAGAAACAAATGAGACTCATGGGAAAACCAATCGATAGAAGGGGCATGTCTGAATGACGGTTTGGGAATAGAATAATTTCCCATATTTCGAGACTCAAAAAAAATATGCATGAGGAATTACCGGCGCAAGTGCAACGCCTTAATTAGCTCTATCGGCCCGGATCAGAGTCGCTCCAGCAAATAAGATCTATGTCGGGTATGCTGAGGCTTCCATCAATAGTCTGGACGGCTTCGATTTTCACCTGAGCCCATGAAGTTTTCTTGGCAGCTGGAGCGGGCCACAGACCTATGAGTTATGTGGAGAATCAGAAATTAAATATCTTGCCACTGTGCGTAACAAATCCCCGAAAACTCCCGCAGGATCAAGCTCGGAGGCAGTTGACACATCTTGCCTTATGTTGCGAGTGCCCCTAAGTCGCCGAGAGTACGAGGTTATTCAGGCTGACTCCGAGATATCAGGAATGGGCAAAGATAACGCTGCGTTACGAGGTGTTTGTCAACTCGCAGCGGGGTCGGACCACGCTAGAGCCTGACTGTTCAAAGAACGATCCGTCTTTTTCGCCCGTTTTGAAGGCTTAAACTGATGTTTTTATCCATTAAATGGCACATCTAACCTGAAATCCGGTGTTCATTATCAGCGCCTGCAAATTCTGTCTGAAAGCTTTACCTCTGCGCTCTCCGCGACCTCTGCGGTGAACGCTCACGCGGCCCTGGACATCAGGCCTTCTTCCTGTGAGCATCTCCGGAATGGTATCAGTATTGACAAGATTTTCGGGATGGCCGGTTACATGGGATCTGTAGCTGCTGTATGGATAATCTTCCGGTAATATCCTTTGGACAGGGCTTTTTGAGCACGTTCTGGCGTTCCATCAAAAGCCGGCCAACCTCTTCAGGAGAATCAGGCATCACCAGACAGACAACATAAACAGGAATGGGGGCCGGGAAATTGTGGGATTACAACTGTGAAAGGATTCTCTCATATTCAGAATGAGAGCCTATCCAGAACCAGATAAAGATTCCACCTTCTTTGACGCACAGGGCACGCCAACCGAGACTTACGCGTACAGAATAAATACCGAGTCGCTCGTGGACTTTCTTGAACTGGAGGGAAGGATGTTGGGGGTCTTGCGTCCAAAGTCTATGAACTTCCCTTGCCTTGTCCTTCACATCGGATGGAAGTCGTTCGAAGGCTTTCCAAAATCTGCTGGAAGCCTTGCTGATCACAATATCTCTTTCATCGGACGGGTTTTTCCCCTATTGTTCTCTGTAATCGCCTCGGCAGCCATATCAGCCAGTTTATCCTGTGAACCGGCAAATGCCTCGTCCCAGCGCTTTTCATCCTCGATTTCAGCGAGAATGAGCTTTGCTATAGCGTCCTGGCGGTCAGTGGGAAGCGAGGATGCTGCATCAAAAGCTTTTTTTAAAAGTGAGGTCATTTAGTTTCTCCTTTCGCTGAGTCCCCTCTAAACCTATAGCATATACAAGAAATTTTCAATTAACTCATAATGCTCCGGCGCCAGTTCCGAGTGTGGAAATTCCAGCTGATACCTCCCCGATGGTTTCAACCATGGAGTATCCCTCGGCAGAATAGGCGCCAACCAACGGCGCACATTTCCTGCCGCTGTACATAGAAAATTCTTCAAAATCACCATCAGCTCCGGCTCAGCGAAAGTAGCAATCCTTGCCTTATGTTGCGAGTGCCCCTAAGGTGCCGAGAGTACTAAGTTATTCAGGCTGACTCCGAGATATCCGGAATAGGCAAAGAGGACGATGAGTTACGAGGTGTTTGAGCGGAGTTGAGGGGGTGTGAGCGAGGAAGTAGTTTAATGTAAAAAAGAAAAATAGTTTAATTACTTCCTATGTATTGGTGGATTGATAGGCGAGTTTGGCTTATAGGTTATTTGTCTTGCATTGCCCTCCAAGACAATCCCTGCATATATATTCTATCGTGACTCTGCCAACCTTGAACGGTTCAAAAGGGGCTGTTGTAAATGACGCAGCGGGCCGAAGAGTCTGAATAATTTTGTTCGGGATGTTTATTGCCGCTATTACCGTTTTCAGGCTCATTCGCATGGTGGAGCTTGTCTTGCAGCCCACGCCATTCCCGCGCATTTTTCGCAGGCTTGCGGCATGAAAATTGGTCCGATACCAAAACCATAGGGCAGCTTATCGGTGAGCCTAAGACCGTACGGTTGCTCTCGCGCATTGAGCGGGTGTGAGCCGTCCGAGTCTGCAATGGATCGTGTTTTGTTCAAGCCAGTCCGCAATCGTTTTGTCCCTACATGCAGGCATCGTTATTTGCTCCGCGAACGCTTTGCTTTTCGCCTTGCCAGCGTTCGCGGATAACTCGATTGAAGGTTCCAATCGAGACCGATTCAATTCTTCAAGGTGTCAAGCCCGGCTTGATATCGCAATTTTGACCGCTTTTGCCGTGTTGATTTTTCCGGCGAGCTTGGGCAGCCGCTTCTTTATTTGCGAGACCACAGGGCGGCCTCCTCGATCCCCTTTTATTGCGATGCCCGGCACGTCTCATGCCGATCTGGAGATAACGGAATGGTTTGATATGAGAGCTGCAACTCATCAGCCCACCGGGCAATTAAGCGACTCTTAAAGCCATACGGGGCCTTCGTCATTCACGTTACTTCTTATTTGGGTTTTTACTCGTCGGTGAGCGCCATACCCCCTCCCTAGATGTCAGTTCAACGCATGTCTTCTACATCATCTTGAAGCCAAATTTATTTTTTGAGCCAGATTTGCCATGTTGCCGCAGAGTAAAGGGCGAGGGTAAAAGGACCTTTCCCAGGGCTGCTACCTGCTACCCCTCCAACTCGCGTGGGCACACGGAAAGCGAGCAGAAGCGGAGCAGCCGCTTTTGGAGCATCAGCAATCCAGCGCCGACGGATATGGACCAGGAGCTCACAGGCATTGACTGCTCCCTTTCTTCGATTTTTGTAAGTGGACTAGATGGCTCGGCTGGGCCGTACCCCGAAAATAGCCGCGCCGGACGCCGCGCTCTGTACGGAGGGTGAGGGCTCTTGCTGTCTATTAGCCCCCTTCGCGCTCTTCACCAGGGCATTATAAAATAGTAAATCCATTTGGCAATTAGGTCCGAGGGCCGCATTAATGTAGCGGCAAATGAATTAGATTCTTCTTGCCCGCTTCCAATTGTGAGGACAGGAGCCTCGCCCCCGGCCCAAGATATCGGAGCCTCGCCCCCGGCCCAAGATATCGGGCTTTGCCAAGTAGGACTGTGTAAGGCCCCCCGACCAAGGGTTGAACGACCAAAGACGATAGATCGAGTAGGGAATAGGGTTGGATATGAATGAATACGACCTTTCCAAGGTTACATCTTCATCAGTTGTTCTAATGAAAAAGCCGTCATGCTCGCGGCATCCGGGCGTATAGCCTGCCAACAGAGCATCTATGGTCTGCATATTGAGGTAATTTGTCTTGTCTGCCCCCACTATGTGAGGATTGGTGAGTAGGCCAAGGTTTGGTGTCGGGACGTTTCCCATCGTGTTCTCCCTTCAAATTTTCCGCGCGGAGGGCGCGGAGAGAAGAAGAAGTTGCTCAAATTTCCCTTTTTGGTAGGAAAAAGCTGCTTGGGCGATGCGGGGTCGCGCTGCCGGCAGACGCATTTTTGATGCAATTTTCCCACTTGCATCTTTTTATCGCGCCCTCAGATCGAAGCTGCTCAATATGTCGGAAGCGCCGCCACGGAAGCCTTATGGGACATCCCCTCCGTTCCCGCTCAGAACACCATAAGCCAGTGTAACGCAGACTTGTGTAGACCTGAACACACCCAGCCAGTCTGAGAGCGTTTGCCCCTTCCATGATATTGAGCAAAGTCTCTGATATGCCGTAGGATTCCAATGCTCCTTGTGTTTGTACGGTTAAATTGCATATCTCGCGCTCATCTTCTTCCGGATGCTTTCCGGTCAGAGTCGTAAAGGGAGAGACCTGAAGCGAGCCACAATGAGCAGATGAGGTTAAATTCTGCCAAGCCGGAAACATCGAGAAAAGCCAACTGCTGCTCGATGGGCGCGTTCTTGATAGTTTGCAAATCGATGGCCTGAGCCTGAGCCTGGACCGCAGAAAGCAGGCAAGCCAGGATGATGATTTTCGATAAGTTTAAACTGTTCCGCGGGTCTCGCGTCCATTCTTCCTTTTCGGACAGATTCGACCTACCATCCCGGCGTTGGTCAAGAAATTGCCGCGCTTGAGATTTATCTGTGCCGTTGTGTTCGGGTCGCTTCAGCAGCGATGTTACGCGTCCGGACTGATCCACGCCTGGATATTGAGCTGAACCTTGTTTTCAACCGTGGGTTTGACA
>CAVRZU010000288.1:0-3634 GCA_963725365.1 uncultured delta proteobacterium
ACCCGGCGGAACGATCACCGTTATAGAAGGAGATCACGGTTCGGTCTATTTCCATCCCGAGAGCCAGGAGGCTCACAGGGCCATAAACTGCCAGATCGCTCTACAGGCGCTTGCAGGCGGCAATGCGCTGATCGGGCGTGAACTCTATCCACTGCTGGCAAAGGCCGGTTTCAGAAACTGCCGCGCTTCGCCCCGCATGGTATACACTGATTCGAGCAAGCCCCACCTCGTCGAAGGCTTTACCAGGAGTACCTTCAATGCGATGATCGAGGGCGTACGGGAAAAAGCGCTTGCAGAGGCAATCATTGATCGGGAATCCTTCGACAAGGGAATACGCGACCTATACAGGACGACCGAACCCGACGGCACCTTTTGCTACACCTTTTTCAAAGCCTTTGCCGATGCGTAGACGACTTCTTCCAGTGTTTAAATCCCGTTGTACAACGGGACAGATTCGTATAAACTGGCTCACAGTTTCTTGCACAATCCATCGGGATGGCGACAGACAATCCCGGCAGCTTTCCGCCCCGGGCGCGGACAATGAATCTTTGGAACGGTCCGGCGGACAGGCAAACAAGTTCAGGCTCGATGTCAGGAAGATTTTGAACTCCAGCGAATCTATCTATTAGTCAGGATTTTTGTTGTCCAGGAAAGGATCAGGTGCAAATGCGAAAGATATCTCATGATATGGAATCTCCGGACAGTCTTTATTCCGTATGCCCGTCTGGCGAGGTTTTCCCGATTCCAATACAATCCGACTATGATGCGGAGTTCGCCAGAGTCTCCAAAATTGTCGAGGAGCAGCGGAGCCTGGGGCGGCAGATCGTGGTAGTAATGGGCGTAGGATTCGTTGGCGCTGTTATGGCAGCGGTAGTAGCGGATTCAGTGGACAAAACCACGGGTGAGCCGATCAAGTTTGTGATCGGAATGCAAAGACCGTCTTCCAGGTCTTTTTGGAAGATTCATTATCTCAATCGGGGAATTTCGCCCGTAGAGGCGGAAGATCCCGAAGTGGGAGTCATTATCGATCGATGCGTTAACGAAAAAAAGACTCTCGTTGTCACGTATACTTATGAGGTACTTTCACTGGCAGACGTTGTGATAGTTGACGTTCAATGCGACTATCAGAAGGATACCCTTGGAAACGTTCGCCAGGGCCACGCCGACATTGAAGCCCTGGAGGATTGTTTAAAGGTTATAGGAGAGAAGATCGACCCTGAATGCATGATTCTCATCGAAACCACTGTGCCGCCCGGCACTACCCAGTATGTTGCATATCCGATAGTCAAGAAGGCTTTCCAAAACCGGGAAATTGAATCGGAACCGTTGCTGGCCCACTCCTTCGAGCGGGTCATGCCGGGCAAGCATTACGTGTCTTCAATCCGGGATTTCTGGAGAGTGTGCAGCGGGGTCAACCGAGGAATCCAGGCTCAGGGTGCAATCCTTTTTGTCCGATGTTCTAAACGTGGAGAAGTATCCTCTGACTGTTCTGGAAACACCCATAGAGAGCGAAACCTGCAAGGTTATCGAGAACTCCTACCGCGCCACTATTCTGGCTTTCCTTCATGAATGGAGCGTCTTTTCCGAACGCAACGGCGTGGACCTGATAAAGGTCATAGAAGCGATAAAGGTTCGGCCGACACATTCAAACATAATATTCCCTGGGCCCGGAATTGGAGGCTACTGCCTGCCAAAGGACGGGGGCCTCGGGATCTGGGCTTACCAGACGCTTCTTGGATTCGAGGACGATATCTTCAAAATAACGCCCCAGGCTATCGACATAAACGATACAAGAGCGCTTCATGTCGCTCGCCTGGTCCGTGACGCTCTGCGGAATATGGGCAAAATCGTGGCCGCCTGCAAGATAGCCATCTTTGGCGCCTCCTACAGGGAAGACGTAGGGGACACCCGCTACAGCGGCTCGGAGATGCTTGTTAGAAAGCTTGCCGAAATGGGGGCGGATATTTCCGTCCACGATCCCTATGTCAAACACTGGTGGGAATTTGAGAAACAGGATACTTTTCCCGCACCGGGTCTTTCATGGTCGAGATTTTTCCGAAACCAGGAAAACCTAAAGGATCTCACCATCAGCAAAGATATGAATGAGGCCGTTCGCGGGGCCGACGCCGTTGTTCTTGCGGTGCGGCATGAAACTTATCTGAGCCTGTCAGCCGACGAGTTACTGGCAATGACCGAAAAGCCGGTTGCAGTGATAGATTGCTTTGGGATTCTTACGAATAGCGAAATAAAGCGCTATTTTGAACTGGGATGTGAAGTCAAGGGGCTGGGGCGTGGAAATGTAAAACGAATCAAGGACCAGGTGAGCGCCTCACTACGTTCGGCATCGGCAGGTCAAAAAGCCAAGTAAAAATTACGAATTACGAATCAAAAATACCGATTTGCGTTCAAGTCGGGTCCTCCATGAGGGCATAAAGCCCTCCCCTTGCTACGAAGCCTAACGCGCCAATGACTAGGGGCTGGGTGGACCCTCGCTTCGCTTCGAGCCCCGCGCTTATCATGAAATCGTCACCTGACATGGATAGTCCGGCGTCCGATCTTTTCGTGAGGGCGCATCCCCGCCCAATCTTGAACGCAAATTAGTACAAGCTCCTGTTGAGGCGTTCCCCGTGGTGTTGGGTTGGAGGCGGGATCACTTCCCTCCCACACCACGCAAAAAAAGCGGGGAATAAGGTTGCCCTCATTCCCCGTCCGGATTTCCCGTCCAGGCACGCGCCTGCCCCGAAAGGCTCCAATTTCAACTCGCTATGAAACCCTCCGACTATTCCTTTTTCATGACCATCGGCCCATGAATCCGTAACCCGCAACCCGCAAACCCCAAACTCAGTGAGGCGGGCTCATGGTCGTTTTGTAATTTCTGCCAGCACGCGCCTGGCTTCCGAGGCGCCCTTGAAATCGCCGTCTTTTTCCAACGCGCGGCTCAGGGTCTGTTTTGCCTGATCATAGTTGCCGAGCTGGTATTGCGCCATTCCGAGATGATACAGGACTTCAGCGTCGTTGGGCAGCTTTGCGGCGCTTTCCTGCAAATAGGTCAGCGCCCATTCGAAGTTGTTTTGCCTATAGAGCACCCACCCGAGTGTATCGGCTATATTTGGATCATTGGGTGATCCTTCCCTTGCAGTTTGCGCAAGCTTCAAGGCCTTCTCATTGTCTCCAAGGTATTCGCTGTAGATATAGGCCAGGTTATTTGCCGCAGGGGCAAAACCTGGATTAACCGCAAGCACCGACTCAAAGGCCTTCTGCGCTCCTGGTATGTCATTTTCCTGCTGGTGTAAAATTCCCGAGAGCATGAGAGCGCCAATGTTTTTCGGGTCTATTTTTATAACTTCATCCAATTTGGCGCGCGCCCTGTCGAATTTTTTGGTAACGGCGTAGACTTCGGCAAGATCCGTGAAGGCCGGAACAAGGCCGGGATCTATATCGATTGCTTTCAGATAAGCTGATTCGGCCTGGTCCATTTCTTTGCGCACGACGTGAACCCGGCCCATGAGCAGATACAATTCGGCCTTGTCAGGCGAGGCCGCGATCTGCCTGGTGATGCGCTCAATGGCTGCATTGCTCTTCTTATCCGCAACTTCAATCATGACAATCTGTGTCAAAGAATCCATAATCGGGG
>CAVRZU010000289.1:0-6378 GCA_963725365.1 uncultured delta proteobacterium
TTACCACGGGTCCGAAGGTGAAACGCTTCGAGCAGGAGTTCGTCAGATTTACAGGTGCGCCCGCAGCGCTGGCCGTGAGTTCTGGAACTGACGCGATGCTAGTGGCGCTGGCGGCGTTGGGCATCGGCCCGGGCCATGAAGTGATCACGACTCCCATGACATTTTGCTCTACGGTTCATGTCATCGAGCACCTGGGGGCGCGGCCGGTGCTCGTGAACGTGGAGCCGGATACTCTCAATATAGATCCCGAACTTGTTGCGAGAGCAGTCACGCCTCGAACCGAAGCAATCATGCCTGTCCACCTTTATGGGCATCCCTGCGAGATGGACGCATAATGGGAATGTGCCAAAGAGCATAACCTGTTCGTCTTGAAGATGCCGCACATGCGCTTCCCGCCAGCTACAAAGGCCGCATGATCGGCGCCATTGGAACACTGACCGCGTTCAGTTTTTACGCCACCAAGAACCTCACCACGGCTGAAGGCGGCATGCTGACCGGTGACCCAGGAAATTATAGAGCAGGCGCGCCTTTGGAGCCTGCACGGCATGAGCCGGGACGCGTACAAACGATACAGTGCAGAGGGGTCATGGTATTACGAGGTGGTGCTCCCCGGCTTCAAGTGCAACATGACAGATATTCAGGCTTCACTGGGGCTCCAGCAATTAAAGAAGCTTCCCGCTTTCCAGGCGCGCAGGCGCGAGGTGGCTCGGGCTTATAACGAGGCTTTCGCAAATATGCCCGAACTGGAGATTCCAACGGAGCGTGCCGAAGTTGAATCCGCCTTGCAACTCTATGTCCTTCGGCTCAACCTTGACACTTCACTATCGACCGGGGACAGTTTCATCGAGGAACTCAAAGCCCGAGACATCGGCGCATCGGTGCACTTCATCCCGATACATTTGCATCCTTATTACCGGGACAAGTACGGCTACCGCCCGGAAGATTTTCCCGTAGCCTTCGAAAACTACAAACGCATTGTAAGTCTGCCGCTTCATCCTCGACTCTCGGATGAGGACGTGTCCAGAATCATCGGTGCGGTTATCGAGATAGTGGCGACTTTCAGGAAGAAGCTTGCCGGTGGGGCGAGGCCTTGAAATCTGAAGGCTGCCGGGCGCGCGGCGTCCGTCGATCATGCGAAATGGCGCTGGCCTTGTGCGGACTGGTTGTCAGTTCGCCTTTGTTGCTCTAGCAGCGTTGCTCATTCGGGTAACTTCGCCCGGACCTGTTCTATTTCGGCAGCAGAGGGTCGGTCGGTTCGGAAAGCCGTTCGAGCTGCTGAAATTCCGCAGCATGCGCATTGCAAATGAGGGGCCCAGGTAACGGCTGAAGGTGATGTGCGGGTGACTCGCGTGGGGCGACTGCTTCGAAAGAGCAAGCTCGATGAGCTCCCGGAGCTTTGGAACGTGGTACGGGGAGATCTTTCACTGGTAGGTCCCCGCCCCGAAGTGCCGAAATACGTGAATCTGGAAAATCCGCTGTGGCGGAAAGTGCTGGAAGTCCGGCCGGGAATTACCGACCCGGTTACGCTCAGACTGCGCAACGAAGAAGAACTGCTTGCAAGCTGTGAAGGAGACCCGGAGAAGTTCTATCTGAACACGCTTCAGCCATACAAGCTGTTGGGGTACGAGCAATACCTTCGGCAGCGTACTTGGCAAAGTGACGTTAGAGTGCTTCTTAATACGGTTTTCGCTGTCGTTTTCCCTGCCAAAGCGCCGCCGCCGGGATTGGGAGAAATTCAGAGAGTGCTGAGGGAATCATAGATGTTGGCCTTGGCTCACATCGGATTCCGGTACAATGCCTCAGCGAGAGCAGTTCATTCGTAATTCATAATTGGTTTTTGGACCCCTCACCCCTTACTGTTATTGATTTGGCTTTTACTGATCACTGTCCACTGAAGACTGGCCACTGATCTCATATGCGCTTCGCGAGCGCTCGGCCTTGCGAAAGCAAAGGCTAAAGCCATTTCACCGCAGAGGCGATTGACAACCCGGCCGCAGTCCGACAATTTGTGCGAGGGGCTACGGTCGATCTTGAGAGTACGCTGAGAGGGACACGTGATGGATCTCGGCCCCCGTATCCCCCTGAGCTACGCGGTCCACTGTGGCGCTGCGGCGATGGCCCCGCGTAATGCGTGTCCATCCGCCGTCTGCGCCGAGCGCTCGGCCTTGCGCGTTTGCGCGCATGGCCGAAACCTCAACCGTTTTTCTCGGCGTACTCTGCGCACTCCGCTGTGAGATAGAATTTTGCGGGTTTCCACTCAGTCCTCAGTCCTGATTCAACATGGGTTATCGATTACGGGTTATGGGTTTCCACTCAGTCCTCAGTCCTCAGTCCTGAATTCAGTCCTCAGTCCTGATTCAACATGGGTTATCGATTACGGGTTATGGGTTTCCACTCAGTCCTCAGTCCTCAGTCCTCAGTCCTGAATTCAGTCCTCAGTCCTGACTCCTGAGTTGACCCCGCCAATTCTCCCATGGTAAAATAAAGGCGGTTGGGATTTTGGAACTTATTGGTCTGACTGCTCAGCACCTGCTCACTGCTCACTGCTCACTGCTCACTGTATTTTCAATGAAACGGGGTCTCGACCATTGGTTTGCGGAGCATGTTCATTCGTAATTCCTAATTCGTAATTCCTAATTGGTTTTTTGGGAGGTTGCAATGGTTTTCAGGGTGATTCTGAAACCGGATTTGGAGGATGGCGGGTACAACGTGAGTTGCCCGGCTCTTCCGGGTTGCCACTCGCAAGGTGATACGCAGCAAGAGGCAATCGAGAACATCAGAGAGGCCATCGTCGGTTGCCTTGAAGTTTTGAATGAGCGTGCTAAACCACGAGATACTTCTGAAAAAGTCATTGAGGTCGCAATAGGTTGAGCCGGCTTGGGTCCTATCATGGTGAGGACGCTGTTAAAGCCTTCCAGGCCGCTGGTTGGAGGCCGGTCCGTCATAAAGGCAGCCATGTAATTATGGTGAAAGAAGGGCACGAAGCAACACTATCGGTACCCGTTCATAAGGGAAAGAACATAAAACGCGGTACCCTGAGGGATCTGATACGGGATGCGGGTATGACAGTTGATGAGTTTCTCGATTATGCCTGACTCTTTGTTGTTTTTCCCTGCTCACTGCTCACGATTCACGGATACTCTAACTCTAAAAAAGAGACCTTATGCAGATAAAAACGACGATAGAATTTTGGCAAAAAGGGGCCTGGGTTATCGCGAAAATTCCCGAGCTCGATTTTGTCACCCAGGGGCGCACTGTGGAGGAGGCCAAATCGAACATACAAGAGGTTGTCAGGATACAGTTCGAGGAGATGCGAGAACTCGGGACACTTGAGGATTACCTTGCGGAATGCGGTTTTGAGATCAAAGGAGACAATGTCGAGCCTATCAATGAAATGATCGGTTTTGAGAAACAATTTCTCAGGGTAAACTGAAAAAACAATATGCGCACCTCCGGCATGAACAGGGATCAGTATTTCGACTTGCTCAAGAGGGTGTGAAGACTCGGAATCAGCGAAAGGCCACTCTCAATGCCCCAGTACCCGGCGAAACCTCCTTGCCCCTCACTCCTTACCCATCACCCCTAACCCGCTCAATGCAGGTGCGCACCCCTTACCCGCGCGTCAGCGTTAACATATGCGCTTCGCGAGCGCTCGGCTTTGCGCGTGCTGCGCGCATGGCCGAAACCTCAACCGTTTTTCTCTGCGCTCTCTGCGTCTCGCAGCCTGCCCCGGCAGTGCTTCTGGGCCGGGGGTGATATAGTCTTTATCTTTTTTGGCCTGAAGTGTCTCTGTGGTGAATCGCTTTTAGTCTTTTGGTTGCGGCCCATGGCTGCTCTGTGGTGAGATAGCATTTGTCTTTATTAGTCTTTTATGTCCGGACCACGACCCACCTCTGCGTAGAGAAATATTTATAGAATTTCATGTACTCGGGAGAAACAGGGGTTTTTTATAAGCTCAGTTTTTCTCGGCGCTCTCTGTGTTCCAGCAACCTGCCCCGGACAGGTTCCGCGAGTGGACTTTTTTGCAGATATCTTTTTTGACACGAGAGCCAAGATAAGAGGTCCTGCAAAAACGCCAATAATCAGACCAAGCGAGAATGCGACCCAAACCATTTTCCACTCCTTATTTAAATCAAACCGTTGCGAACTGATGCTTTGCACCTCACTCGGCACAAGCCGCACTTTTCTTGTGAGAAGTAATGGTTCGCCGATATTTTAAAAAGGTAGGTGGATACTGTATTTCTCCTGTTCTATTACGGCAGAAAAGACTCACCGCCCATGACGCAGAGTTGTTTTCACCGCTCACCGATTCGAGTATAATACAATGAGAAAGGCGGCCGGCTACTTCACAGAAAGCGTTCTCGCGCGTCGTCCTTACCTAAAAATGGAGTGGATTGAAAACGACATCTGCTTTCCCGTTCACACAGAAGTGCAGGCCAATGGGCGAATCCGCCGGTGGGGGTTCATTGCCGAACTGGGCAAGTATTTGAGGGCTGTCACCGAACCGGACGGCGAGACGGTTCACAATGCGTTTGCGGACCGCCGCTTCAGTCCGAAGGAGACGCGATCATGATGGTTCAGTACTATCCTGACACCGATATGCTCTACATAAAGCTTGCTGAAGGGCCTAGCAGCAGCTCTGAAGAGGTTGCGCCCGGCATTGTGCTCGACCTGGATGGGCACAACAAGGTCATAGGCGTCGAGATTGAAGATGCAAGCAAGCTGATGGATCTTTCACGACTCGACCTCAAAGCACTGCCTATTACTCACTTGACCTTTAACGAGCCGATAATAAATGAGTGATCGAAGAGCAGTTAGCTTTGTTTTAACTGCCCACTGACCTTGTTTTTGTTTTTCACCGGCCACTCACCACCGGCCATCACCATGCCGACTGACGACTGCGACTCACCACGACCACTGACCACCGACGACTGCCCCCTATATGATCGATATCCACAATCACATCCTCCCCAACCTCGACGACGGCCCCCGGAACTGGGAGCAAAGTCTCGTCATGGCCCGCATTGCCGTTGCGGACGGAATCGAACAGATCGTCTGCACGCCGCACTGTGTCGCCGGGGCATTTGAAAATACACGGGAACTGGTGCTGCCCGCAGTCAAAGAGTTCCAGGAGAAGTTATCCGAACAGGGGATTCCATTGCAGGTATACCCGGGAGCGGAATTGCGCCTCGACCCCGATCTGGCTCAAAAGGTCAAATCCGGCCAACTCCCTACAGTGGCTGACAACGGGCGCTATATACTGCTCGAACTTCCGTATATCTTCCTCCCGCAAAAATTGGAGGATTTCTTCCGAAACCTGGCCATGCAAGACATCGTTCCCATAATCTGCCATCCGGAAAGAAACCGGCAACTCAACCGGGACCCCATGCCTCTTTTCAGGTGGATCGAAACGGGAGCCCTTGTTCAGATAACCGCCGCAAGCATCACGGGACATTTTGGGTCCGGCATAAGAAGGCTTTCCCTGAGTTTGCTTGGTCACGGCTGGCGCATGTTATCGGTACGGATGCGCATGACCCTCGGCTGCGCACCCCGGTCCTCTCGGGGGCCTTGAGAGAAGTCGAAAGCGTCCTGGGCAAGGAAAGTGCCGAAGCTATGATCAGGGAGACCCCGAGAAGAATCCTCTGCGGAGAAAGTGTGGCGCCTGCACGGCCAATCCCTTTTTCCGATGTTTCGAGTGGGTCTTCTTTTTCTCGAAGGATATTTTCCTTTTTAGGCCTTGCATAAGGGCTTGTCCGGAGTTTAGCCATGATACATACAACTTCGCCGGAACCCGGCAGGTTCTTTCTTTTCTATTCTCCGCTCACTCACCCCTTTCTCACTCCTCACCCTTGCTGCTATTGTGGCCGTCCTCGCGGCGGCTGTGCATCATTTGATTTATCGCCCTCTTATGGAGGGGCGGAGGAGCACGGTTATGCTAGTGGAAGGTGGGGAGAGGGCGCTGAGGTGTGTGAAGATTGAGGTTCCGAGCTCGCCGGCGCCGAGGACGAGGATTTTGGTGGAGGACATGCTTGTGGTCCGGGATATGGCAGGAGTGTGGTTCGGGATAATTAGGGAACAATTGTTGTTTAAGTTTTGAAATAGGAGGGGGCTTGCACTGTTGCTCTAATAAGCTTAGTTTGTGGAGCCTACAGATGGAAGGATGCTAATAACGGTTCCCGAGTCAACTTTGATTGAACAAGTCTACGTACTCCACGATTGAGAACAAACAATTGAAAGCCAGAAACTAGAGGGAATTCAAGATAGTATAAATATATCCTTACGGTCTTGGACGCCGTAAAGAATTGCTGGAGTGTATTATAAATCTGTACATACGTGGTTTCTCCTTGGCATTCTGGCCCCAACATAGATGGCATTTCG
>CAVRZU010000290.1:0-8394 GCA_963725365.1 uncultured delta proteobacterium
GTCATCGGCGAGATACCCATCCCCGGCGGAACAGCAGAAAAGTTCCTGAAGGCCGTCTGGCCCCACTTCAAAAATGCATACCGCTCGCGGTTGCGCTGGAACTCCAACAGCGTGTTAGCGTCGAAGGCGCCAGCCGTTCCAAACTCGTCCACCTGTACTGAGTGGTCTATCACCAGCTCAGCGGGAACCAGCGGATTCACCCGCTCCGGATCGCCTCCCAGAGTTTTGATGGCATCGCGCATCGCGCCCAGATCCACCACTGCGGGCACACCCGTAAAGTCCTGCATCAGCACGCGCGCCGGCATATAGGCAATTTCCCGGCTGGGCTCGGCCTTGGCGTCCCACTTGGCCAGAAACTCAATGTCGCCCGCCGTTACATTCACGTCATCCTCGCGGCGCAGCAGGTTTTCAAGCAGAATCTTCAGGCTGAAGGGCAGCCTGCTCAGGTTGAAGCCGCGCGCGTCCAGCGCCGGCAAGCGATAGATTGTATAAGAGTTATTGCCGGATTTCAGCGTAGCCCGGCTGGAAAAACTGTTCATAGCGGAATGACCTCTCTTGTCCGCGCACAGGCGGATGCACTTTGCAAAATATAGGTGCCCCAGGTGCCTCGCATTTGGGCACCTGGGAAACTGCGACTCGACGCAAATAGATTACTCAGCGAGAGGGGTTGCGTCCACGGTCGGGCCGGCCTCGGCGGAAGCGTCTGAGCGCGGGCGTTCCTTTTGCCGGGTTGGCGATGCGGCTGCGCATAGTTTCAACCAAATTTTAGCTCGAAACGAGGCCGCGAGGAAACTGATAATTGCGACAGAATCACAGGCCAACTACGCTTTTGTTTCCCCTGCTGTTACAAAGTCGAAACAATTGGCGCAGGCGACCAAAAATAAATCTACGCAGCCGGTCAACTTTCGACCAGGAACCGTGTCTACACGGTCAAGAGAATGGCAGCATTGGAACCGCTCCCGATTTTTCGGTCAGGCTGCGTTCCGTGCCAGACTCCCCCTATATCAGACCATTCGTAGCGGAAAACAGATTCAGGAGAAACAGAGAGGCTTCCGACATGAACTTCAGTACGCACGGCATGAAAAAGTGTCCATTTTGCGCTGAAGAAATTCAAGATGACGCAATAAAGTGTAAACATTGCGGTGAGTTTTTCGACACCTCCGGCCACCCGCGCTTTGTACAGAATAAGATTCAATGGTAATTTCGACAATTCCGTTATTGTCTTGGCGTCTGTTGTGTGGGGCCTCTGGCGTTACCTCTGATTTGGCTGCATCCACAAATGACGCGGACATGAAGATCGGACTCACAATAGGAATCATTGTTCTCAGTTGGCTCTTGTTCCAAACTACAATGGAATCCATCCGCACTCTCAAAGAGTATTACAAACTGCTTGAAGGAATTTGAAATGAATGATTCCGTCAAAAGATGCCCCTGGGTGGATCTGAGCAAGCCCGAGTACCTGGAGTACCATGACAGGGAATGGGGTGTTCCGATTCATGACGACCGGCACTTATTTGAATTCCTTATTCTCGGAGGCCTTTCAGGCAGGACTGAGTTGGTATACGATCCTGAAGAAAAGGAAAAACTTCCGCATTGCCTTCGACTGGTTCGATCCCGAAAAGGTTGCCCGCTATGATGAGGCCAAAATCCACGAACTCCTTTCAAACCCGGAGATTATCCGTAACCGTGCAAAAGTTCACGCTGCTGTGAATAACGCCGGAAGGTTCCTCGAAGTCCAGGAGGAATTCGGGAGTTTTGGGGCTTACATCTGGGGCTTTATCGATAATAAGCCTATTGTGAATGTGCTCCGGAAACTGGAAGACTACCCCTCGAAGAGTTCGCAATCGGAAACGATCAGCAAAGCTTTGCAAAAAAGAGGGGTTTCTCATTTGTGGGACCCACGATAATTTATGCTCACATGCAAGCCACCGGAATGGTGAATGATCATACAATTGACTGTTACCGAAGACAGGAGATCAAGAGCTGACCACGAATTCACCCGGGTAGGCAAGAGATCATAGCGCCCGACCATTCACCAAAGTTAGGATCAAGCTGGCTTTCTCCTCTTTGGGATAAGGCTTGAGTTCGTTGTAATACAAGGACGCTGCGGCTTTCGGAGACTCATTCCTGATTAACAATGTAAGAATCTCTTCTTTGTCGATCAGTAGTTTGATGTAAAAAAGGAAGCCAAAAAGGCCTTGACTTTATTTTCACAAAGCTCGATAAAGCCTGCTTTGGTGCGGACATTTACCGTTCGCCGTAGGCTCAAAATTCTATAGGCTTCCTGAGCTTTGACCTGCAACGCTACAGTGGAGAAAAATTATGGTTGAAATTCGTTTTCATGGACGAGGGGGCCAGGGGGCTGTAACCTCAGCCGAGCTGACGGCGCTGGGGGCAATCGGAGAAGGCAAGTATGCCCAGGCATTCCCGAGCTTCGGCCGAAATGGCGCGGCGCTCCTGTAATGGCCTTCGTCCGGGTCAGTGAGACCCCGATTGTTACTCGGGAAAAAGTATATGAACCCGATATTGTTATCGTCCTCGATCCCACGCTGCTCAAAATCATCAATGTTGAAGCGGGACTAAAGAAGGGTGGGGTTGTGATTCTCAATACATCGAAGAGTGTGGAGCAGGTTCGCAAGGAGTCCGGCTTAAAGGCCAGGCTCGCCACTGTGGACGCTTCCAAAATCGCAATGGAACCCATGCGTGTTCCCATCACCAACACTAAATGTTGGGCGCCCTTGTCAAAGCCACGGCAATTATCGAGATCGGGCAGCTTGCAGGATCCCGATCAAGCGCCGTTTCGGGCCGATTGCCGAGAAGAACATGAATGCATGCTCGCGCGCTTACCAAGAAACCAAGGTGGTGGAGGAATAGAAAGTGGCTAAAGAGACCGGAATCAAGAGCTGGAAAGAATGCCCCCTGGTATCGCCATTATCAATCCGGGGAACGCAGCCGAGTTGAAAACCGGGACTGGCGATCCATGAGGCCCGAAACTGATTGCGAGAAGTGCATCAAGTGCGGCCAGTGCTATATTTTTTGCCCCGACATGGTTTACAGCAAGGACGCAGACGGCTACTACGTGCAGAACTATTACTGGTGCAAGGGCTGCGGCATTTGCGCCAGGGAATGTCCTGTGGACGCCATAAAGATGGTTCAGGAGGTTGACTGATATGTCCAAAAGAATAGGTATTGAAGTTTCCATTGCTCTTGCCGACGCGGTAGGATTGTGTGACGTAGACGTCGTTGCGGCTTATCCGATCACTCCTCAGACGCATATTGTCGAACACCTCGCTGAACTGGTGGCCGAAGGCCACCTCGACGCAGACTTCGTCCCGGTTGAATCCGAACACAGCGCCATGAGCGCCTGTATCGGCTCTTCGGCCGCCGGAGCACGTACATTTACATCAACCTGCTCGCAGGGCTATGCCCTGATGTCGGAGCTTTGTTATATCGCGTCGGCGATGAGGCTGCCTATCGTCATGGCCGTAGCAAACCGTGCCATCAGCGCCCCGATCAACATCTGGAACGACCACGCCGACCTGATGACGCAAGGGATACCGAATGGATTCAGCTCATCTCCGAAAACGGCCAGGAGGCAGTTGACCTGTCCATTCTGGCCTTCCGTATTGCTGAAGATCAAGGAATATCCCTGCCTGTGCAGGTGAACCTGGACGGCTTTACAATGAGCCATGTAATCGAGCCTTTGATGATGCCCGAGGCAGCGGAGATCAAGGAATTTCTTCCGCCTTTCAAGCCGGTGCTGCGCCTGGACCCCGCCAAGCCGATTACAATGGGGCCGGTGGGTATGCCGGACGTTTTCACCGAAGCGCGCAAGGCCCAGGATGAAGCGCTTAAATCGTCAAAACCCGCGATCCAGGCAATTTTCGACCTTTTCGCCAAGCAGTTCGGACGCCAGTACAAGATGGTGGAAACTTATAAGACCGAAGACGCCGAAACCATTATCGTTGCGATAGGCAGCATCGCTCAAACAGCTATGACAGCCATTGATGCGATGCGCGCAAGAGGCAACAAGGTAGGTATCGCGCGCATCCGCGTCTTCAGGCCTTTCCCCGCTGCGGAGCTTGTCGAGGCGGTAAGGGGCGCAAAGAACCTGGTTTTGCTTGACAGGGTCACATCCTTTGCCGGTGGAGAAGTATCCGGACCTGTCGCCCTGAGATAAAGTCGGCTCTGTTCGACAATGGCCTTTTGCCCAAAGTGGGCAACTTCCTGGTTGGACTTGGCGGCCGCGACGTAACGCAGCAAAATTTCGAGGAAATGGTCGAGCGAGTGACCTCTGCGAAAAACGGTGATCTTCCAGCTTACGAATTCATCAATGTGAGGGAATAATGGGAATTGCATCTGAAGCTCTCAAGAATTTCAAGGGGTTTAGCCTTAAGAATTTACCCGAGGTGGAACCTTTGTCACCAGGTCACCGCGCGTGTCAGGGCTGCGGAGAGGTGTTGGCTTTACGGCAGGCAATGAAAGCGATCGGACCCAACGTTGTCGTAGTCAGCGCCACAGGGTGCATGGAAATTATTAGTTCTCCCTGGCCGCAGTCAGCATGGCGGGTGCCCTGGATTCACGTGGCGTTCGAAATCGGCCGCTGTTGTGAGCGGGTGGAACGGCTTATAAAGCGATGAACCGCAAGAAGATAGTCGATCAGCCGGATGTAACATTCCTTGCCTACGGCGGTGACGGCGCAACGGCCGATATCGGCCTGCAAGCTTTCAGGCGCTCTCGAGCGCGGCCACAACTTCATTTACCTGTGCCTGGATAACGAAGCATATATGAACACCGGCATCCAGCGTTCTTCTTCCACTCCCTTCGGCGCCTCCACCACGACCTCTCCGCCCGGCAAGAAAAGCTCGGGCCAGGCGACCTGGAAGAAAAACGTGGCCGAAATTGCCGTCGCTCACGGCACACCCTACGTCGCCACTGCAAGCCCGGCTTACCCGATCGACCTCATGAACAAGGTCAAGAAGGCTTCCCTGGTTCCCGGTCCGGCATACCTTCACATCTACTCCCCCTGCCCCACCGGCTGGCGGTGCGGAATCGATGAGAGTGTCGAATCGGCAAGACTTGCCGTTCAATCAAGAGTCTTTCCGCTCTACGAGGTGATAGACGGGCAATACTTCCTCTCCCGCAAGGTGGCAAAGCCGATCCCGGTCACCCAATATTTCAAGCCCCAGCGCCGCTTCCGCCACCTGACAGAAGCCGAAATCGGGTACATCCAGATTAAAGTGGACGATCTCTATGAGAAGCTGCTTGAAAAGTGCGACCAGGGAGATGGGAACAAATAGAGCAAAATTGCCTGTCCCGGCGGCTTAACCGCTGAAACGATTTGGTGTTGATATCGGAGGCGGCATGGGTAGAAATTACCCAGGCGCCCCCCTTTTGCCACCGCGGGTGGCTAAGAGTTATAGCCGTCTCAACCGAAAAGGTCGCTGTGCGACCCAAGCCGAGCCACCCGGGGGGCGCCGGCGTCGGATTTTCGGTATATCAGCAGCAGGTCAGGCTTAACATGGCAATTTCGGTAGCCCTTCCAATAACCGCTCAGGTCATGGTCAGGCGCCGGTGGCGCCAATGTTGGTCGTCTGCAAAAGCCATCAGAACGGGTATCAGGTCGATGTCGAGCGTTGCCCGGTTGACCTTTGGCTTCGCGTTTGTAATCGCGTTTGAACGCCGATGAGCGCTCTTTAGTATCCGCATCGATGCGGGCGCGAACGTAGGTATTATTTGCGGTGCTCAAATGGGTTCACCTTAAATCGATGCATCAAGCTCCATTGTAGCCACAATGCGACTACAATCATTGTATTCGCTACATGAGGTAGAGTAAAGGGGGCAAATCTTCTCTGCTGCAAGTTTCTGAATCCAACTCTTGGGCCTTAAAAAAGGATCGCAAATCAATTTGAAACAATGACACAGAATCCTTAAAGGTCCCGTCATGTGATATATGGAGCTTTCCTTTTTCGAGTCAACGTAGCTTCAAGAGAGATCAAAGACTTTTTTCAACGCCAGGTTGATTTCATCCATTTCGTGAAACTCAAGTTTGCCTCGCACTTTCACTAATCTAAAACGATGGTCTACGGGACGTGTTTGGAGACAATCGGCGATGGATTCTTTGGAAAGACCATTGGATAACGAAGGGGAGATTTGAACATTTGTCTTTATTCGAGCCTTCACGGCACTCCATGCAGTTATAGGCACCACTTGGATTACCGGTACCCTCTCATTGTAAACATCGTTGGTCACAACGATACATGGACGAGTTTTTCCGGTTTCCGACCCCAGGGTAGGATCGAGGTTTATGTCGATCACCATGCCACGTGTTAGCTCCGTCATTCAGGCCACCCTGAAATCGCAGAATCCGTCAGCTTCTTGAGGTCCGCATCGCTGCTATATACTTCAGCATATAAGTCGGCAGACTCTTTCAAATTTTCCAGTTCCAATTCCTTCATCAAGCTACGCAGGGCTGCTCGTACCATGGAGCTTTTATCTCTGTACCCATATTTTCCATGGTCGTTTAAAAACCCTATCTGGGTTTCCTCTAGGCTGAATTTCGCTTGCGGCATAATAATCCCCCTATCTCAGGCCCTGAATTGGTCCCTATTCCAAGGTCTAACTATATGCCTTCTGATCTGATCAATCAAGTCCCCCGTCAAAGCCACACAAAAGGACAAAAGAGAATAGGACGATTCGAGTGCCGGATCAGGGGGCATCAGAATGAAATTTCAAAGATTGGCTCTGATGTGTTCCAAACGGAGACAGGGTGGGCAACTATCCGCCCTATTACCATCCTGAACGAGATTAGAAATTTGTGGCGCTCAGGAAACAAAGGTTGGCAGGGCAACAAAATTTACATTCGCTGACTATGGGGTCTAAGAAAGAAATTGGCTCAGGGTTCATTTAATATCCTTGTAGAGTGTGTCCTGCAATTGCCAAAGTTCCCAGTCATTGGAATGACACGAAAATGACAATCAAGTGACATGTATTTGCTCAAATAATATCTTAGCATTGATGACAAGTGCGAATGAATACAACGGAAAGGGGTTGAGTTGTGTCGAAGATACTTATTGTCGATGATCAGGAATACGTCAGACTCCTTTATTCGGAGGAACTGAAGGTAGCCGGATACGATGTCACCACGGCGGAGGGCGGCAATAAGCTTCTGGAGAGAATTGAAGTGGAAAAACCGGATTTGGTTATCCTGGACATAAAGATGGTTGACTGCAACGGACTGGACATCCTTCAGGACATCCGAAACGATTATTATGACCTTCCCGTCATACTTTCGACCGCATACGACACCTTCAAAGAAGACATGAAATCGATTGCGGCTGATTTCTATGTTGTGAAGAGCTTTGATTTGACCGAATTAAAGAATAAAATCGCTATGGCGCTTGAAACCAACCTCTCCGCTTGACAATGCCGCCTTTTGTCTCAACTATAATCTCATCATGTGTGGGCGAGCAGAGCATCTGGTAGATTTCACGAGGCCCTGTTTGACTGAACCTCAATTCAAATAACCATTCGGATTTGTATAAGAATCAAGTATTCTATCGGCATTTTCAACTTTGGCTTCATTAAAAAGCTCTTCTGTTTTGAAAGATGAGAGAAGATTGGCAATTGATTCTCTGAGATCGCAAGTTTTGCCTCAATCATGAATAAGAGCACCGACATTCGGTTTTCAAATCCCACCGTGTTTTCCAAAATTCGATCGATCTCATCCTGCAAAGACTGAAGATGAGGCTGCTCTTTCAGAAATTGCTCTCTGGCTTTGAGGGCTAACTCCAATTTTTCCTTAGGAAACATCTCGCGCTCTGCGGGTTGGGCCATTTTCTCTCTCCATATGCATCAGGACTAATTATCTTTGTGAATACTCCTGGCAGACTCCAAATCTACTTGCTTCCCTACCCAACAAAACTCACATCTTTAGTTTTTAAGGCCCAAGCGGCTATCCTTCACCGCTATGATCTAATCACTCTTTGAGAAAGATTGGGAACATTTCGATTTTTGTAAAGGGGGATTATGACGAGGAGAAATTGGGTAGCTGATCTACCCAGTATCAAGACTTCCTTCCAGTTCTTTATCAGTTGACTAATTCCGGTTTGAATACTTTTATGAGGATAAATGCGTCGGCTGTGGCGAGTGCGGGAAGGTTCGTCCCGTCGGGCCATCCACTTGGAAGATGACAGGCCGGTAATGAGTAAGGAAAAGTGCATCGGGTGTGCAAGTTGTGTGGGGTCTGCCCGAATATGGCTCTATTTATCGCTTCTGCCCACCGTTATTTTGTCTCGGAGAGCAAAAATTCCCTCAGCTCCTTGAGCACCTGCCCGAGCAGATCATGCGAAAACCTGACGCCGGTTGCGGCTATCAGGGAATGGCGCCGGTAGG
>CAVRZU010000291.1:0-12698 GCA_963725365.1 uncultured delta proteobacterium
TTAATCATTACACCGGCTGCGCCGCCGTGCGCGTACGTTTGCCTGTCAGGGTCCGGTGTAGACGGCAGATCTGCTTTAGATCCTGTGAATCATGTCAGTCCCCGGACCCTCACTACGTTTCGGGTCTCCCGCTACACCCGGAGGCCGCGCGGGTGATGCTTCAAGTCCTCGCCCGATCTTTTGTGAGGGCGGACCCTCACTACGTTTCGGGTCTCCCGCTACACCCGGAGGCCGCGCGGGTGATGCTTCAAGTCCTCGCCCGATCTTTTGTGAGGGCGGATCGGAAATCGGGGCAGGCTCTGTCAAAGGTTTGAAATCCTCAGCGTCAAACTGAAAGGGAACATTAAATAATGGAAGAGAACTCAAACGCTCCAGGGAAGAGTCCGTTCAACCCCCTCCAGCCCGTGCACGAACTGATCCAGGGAGGCGATCCCGACCTGATCTGCATAAAATACGGAATCAGCAAACCGCAGCTCGATAAAATGTTGAGCGCCTTCCAGACTTCGCGGCGCGAGGCGGCTGTGGCTGGAGCCTTTACAGCATCGAAAACCAATCGAAATGACCCTTGTCCATGCGGGTCTGGAAAGAAATATAAGAAGTGTTGCCTGTCCGGGCACGAAGAAGCCCGAAAGCTGATACCCAAAGAGCAGATGCAGCACATTGAGGGGCGGGTCAAGGCAAAGGAACAACTGGAGAAGGAAATCCGGAAGGGTTTTGAACTTATATTTTCACAGGAATACGAGCGTGCGGAGAAGTATGCAGGAAAACAGATCGAGACTTTCCCGGAGGATGACAGATTTTATGATATCAGGTTGAGCGCCTGTTTTGCCTTGGGCGACTATGAGGGCGCATTCCGGATTGCGCGAAAAAGATGGCAGACAGCGGTCGAAGAAAAGCTTTTCTTCCAGGAAAACGGCTATCACAAACGTGAGGGAATGAACCGGGAGGCACACGTTCATTTCTACTCTCCCTCCACGTGGCTCGAAAAATTCTGGATCGCTCAGCGCGCGCGCACATGGCGGGAACAGTACCCGGTATGCAGCGGCTCGCCGTCTTCTGCGCGCGGCGATTCTGAAAGCGTGCAACCTGGCTGCGGCGCTGCGCAGACCGAAATTTCAAAAAACGTTGAAAAGCTTAAGGCTGCAAACGATCTCAAGCGCTTTCCGGAAAAGCAGGAAGAAGGGTTCGAAGCAAGAAAGCTGGCCCTTGCCCCCATCCTGGGAAGTCTTGAGTCGGCAGGTAAAGGGTCGATCCCATTGCTTCTGCCGATCACCTACAATTTTAACTGGGCCAGCCTGTTTGTCCCCGGGTTGCTCGCCGCCTGGGGGGACGATGAGTGTCTTCGCCTTCTTGCAGAGCTTTCCATGTTCCGGTATCCCTATTTCTCGCAAAAATGCCTGGCCTTGCTGGAAGAAACCGGCGAGCGGGCGATACCCGTCATTTCGCTCGTGATGGAAGAAAACGGGGCCTTCGATGAGCTGAAAGCAGGGCTGCTGAATGTGTTGGGAAACGTAGTCTGCAAAGGATCTTTCGAAATTCTGGTCAAATTCACTGAACATGAAAACCGGTACGTAACTGCCCGGGCCTGTGAAGCGCTGGGCAGGCACAAAAATCCGGACGCGCTTGCCTTCCTGGAGAAAGCCAAACAACGATTGGGGCCATTGAACCAGATCGCGGCAGCCATTGAAGAAATGAAACCAGCGATTTAGGAATTTGTTACAACAGTTGAGGCAAAATTTCGCCGGATTTGCCTAGGATGGAGATGTCGTAGAGGTCCGAAAGAGGTGTTGGCTCGAAGTTGATTTCGGCGACCGAGGCGCCGTTGCGTTTTGCCTGCGCGCCCATCGAGGCCGCTGGCTGGACGGTTCCGGAGGTGCCTGTTACAATCATGAGATCGCTGTTTCCGATCGCCTCATAGGCGGCATTTAACACCTGCGGCGCCAGCATCTCGCCAAACCACACTACGTGCGGCCTCAGAAGGGAGCCGCAGGATTCGCAGGCGGGCAGCTCGGGAAGCGGGACCCTTCGGTCGTCAATAACCCTTTGGCACCGGGTGCACCGCACTTTCCATATATTGCCGTGCAGTTCGATAATGTTGCTGCTCCCCGCCTTTTCGTGCAGTCCGTCTATGTTTTGCGTGATAAGTGTAAAGTGCGGGATGCGGCGTTCTACTTCGGCAAGGGCGAAATGTCCGGGATTTGGGCTGAGCGGAGCGAGCAGTTCTCTTCGCCAGTTATAGAACTCCCATACGAGCTTCGGGTTCCGGGAAAAGGCTTCAGGGGTGGCAAGATCAACGGCGCGGAACTGTTTCCAGAGGCCGCCCTCGCCTCGGAAGGTGGGGACCCCCGATTCGGCTGAAATGCCTGCTCCGGTCAACACAGTTACATGTTTTGCCTGCCACAGCTTTTCTTTAAGCTCTTTGATGCCGGCTTCAGCCCTATTTTCGGCCGATCCCCCTGGATTTCTTCCACTCACCTGCTCACCTATTTTCGACATTAGAGCGAAGCAGGTCGTCGAAGTAATCGATAGTCTTTCTGAGCCCCTCTTTGAGTGGAACTTTAGGTTGCCAGCCAAGTTTTTCCTGCGCGATGGTTATGTCAGGTTTACGCATCACGGGGTCGTCCTGAGGGAGGGGGTTTCGCACCAGTTCCGATTTAGATGCAGTCATCTCGATCACCATATCCGCAAGCTCGAGGATTGTGAACTCGACGGGATTTCCGAGATTGACGGGTCCGGTAAAGCCTTTGGGAGTGTTCATCAGTCTGACGAAGCCCTCTATCAGGTCGTCAACATAACAAAAGGAGCGGGTCTGCTTGCCGTCTCCGTAGATTGTTATGGGCTGTCCGGTAAGCGCCTGTACGATGAAGTTCGAGACCACACGGCCGTCGTTTGGGTGCATTCTGGGGCCATAAGTATTGAAGATCCTGGCCACCTTGATGTCGAGGGCGTGCTGGCGGTAATAGTCGAAGTAAAGGGTCTCAGCGCAGCGCTTGCCTTCATCATAACAGGACCGAGGCCCAATCGGGTTTACGTTTCCCCAGTAGGTCTCCTTTTGCGGGTGCTCAAACGGATTGCCGTAAACCTCGGAGGTGGAAGCTTGGAAGATCCTTATCTTCAGGCGCTTCGCGAGTCCAAGCATATTGATCGATCCGTGGACGTTGACTTTCGTGGTCTGAACCGGGTCGTTCTGATAATGGATCGGAGAGGCAGGGCAGGCCAGATTGAAAATCTCGTCAACCTCTACATACAAAGGGTAGGTAATGTCGTGTCTGAGAAGTTCAAAATAAGGGTTGCCCAAAAGGTTGAGGATGTTTCTTTTGCTGCCGGTATAGAGATTATCAATACAGAGTACGTCCTGCTGATCTTTAAGGAGCCGCTCGCACAGATGAGACCCCAGAAACCCTGCGCCGCCGGTGACTGCACATCTTTTTCGAAGATGCATGATTTTTGTCCTTCAAAAATTTTAGAGTAGATTCAGGTAGGCTTTCGACCCCGGCAATTATACTCATTTGCCGCACGTTGACAATCTTTTCCACCTCGGAGACGGCGAAAAGAAAAATCCACCCCAGACGCAGAGAGGAGACGAAAGGAAAACAAAAGCTCGCAGGACAAAGAAAGCAGAGCAGTTTAAAGTTGTAGATTCTTCTTTATCTTCAAATCCGGTTAATCATCCTCACGAGCTGCGCAATTTACCGGTCAGCGCGTTTTGGAATTTTTTCTTCTGTTCTTCGTAATGGTTTTGCTGGGGTCCGTCCACTGAGATCGCTTCGTTGATAGTGGCAAGAGCGTCGGCGTAACGGCCGTTTATGTAATACGCCTCTGCGAGTGTATCCAAAATATCGGCTGTCGGGCTGAGGCCGGCTGCCTGGATCGCCAGATCGAGGGCCTCCCGGGGATTTCGGAAAGGAGATGGGCCGGTTGCATAAAGCCATGCCAAGTTGTTCAAAACAGAGGCGTTCTGGGGATCGTGCATGAGAGCGGCCCTGAGCACCGATTCGGCTTCAGAGTATCTGCCTTTTTCGTAAAGAATCCCGCCGTATTCGGCAAGAAATGCGGCATTGCCCGGATCCTCGGTAATCGCTCGCTCCAGCACTCGAAGCTCGACCTCGGAGTGAAGATTTTTCATCAGCCCGGCCTCGTTGGCCTTCCAATTAACGAACAGAAGGCCCGATATTGCCGCTATGAAGACGAGCACTGAACCGTAGAGCTTAAGGTTGTGTCTGCGGATAAGGTCCCGGTTGTTGAAAGCCTCAACGAGGAACTGTATTCGTTGCCTTATACTGTAATGATGCCAACTGGGAAGGTCTTCTATCCCGCCGCTGCGGAACGCGATTTTTTCAAGCGAGGAAATCAGCGGGCGGGGATCTCCCACAAGCTCCATTCCGTACAGATCTGCCTGCCGCTCGCAATTTCTAAGAAAAAATCCAAAGATGAACCGGAAATAGAGGACCATGAGCACAATTACCGGAAGGGCGGAGAGCAGGGAGGCCACAGATTGTGATAACTCTCCGGGCGCAGCCGACCAGTTGAAAATAGTCCTGTTTGACAGGGCTGCCCAAGTTAAAACGTCGCTCAAATCATAGGCGAACAAAATGAACAGGACCAACAGCAGAACGAACAGGAGCATGTGCTTTTTTCGGACGTGTCCCATCTCGTGCGCCACCACGGCCTTGAGTTCGCCGGTGTCCAGAGCCCTCAACAAGCCGGGTGTGATGAGAATATAGCGAAGGCCCGGGAGTATCCCGACCACCCCGGCGGTGAGCATCTCCGATCCAAAAACCGACCAGAGCAGAAGACCGCCCGTTTTGAAGTCATGATCGTTGCAAAATTGTTGCAGCACGGCCTTTACATGGTCATCCGGGAGCGGCTTGCAGCCCCACATTCGAATGATCAGCCATGGACCCAACAGGACGAACCCGGTGAGCGTGAGCGATATGAGAATTACCTGCCCAAGATCGGAAGCCATGAAAGAGGGCGCTTTTATGAACTGGAGCAAGTCGGTTGCGATGGAAATGAGAAACCAGGGAACCAGGATGACCGAAGTGAAGGAAAGTTGCCCCTTGATATAATCAGTCCGGGAAATCTTTACGCCGAACATTATCTGGTAGGTCGTATGGCTCCAATACCAGATCACTGCAAGATGAATCAGGAAAATGATCAAGCCGGCAATCCCCGATATGGTCATAAACTTGTCATATCCGGGAATTACACGAAGGTAAGCCGTGAGGTTGAAGGCATAAATATATACCGTCAGGAATCCGATGGCTGCAATAGACAGAAGCGTCTGAGCGCGGTAATGGGCGTGGGTGAGAGCGGAAAGCGGCATGCCTTTGCCGGAGGCCTTGCGGAGACGTTCGAAAGTCCTGCGGCAGTAGAAGATAAAGACGCAGAACAGGGCTGCAATGCAAAAGGCATCGGGCCAGTAGGCGGCCGGAGGCTTGCCTGTCTGGCGCTGGACGCTGAACAGAAGCAATACTACAATGAAGTAGATGAGTTGGTTATACATTCCGAATAAGCTTTGAGTATTAAGTATTGAGTTTAAAAACTCAAATTTAAAGCTCAAACCTTAAAATTAAACCCCTTTGCAATAGATTTTCTCAGGCTGAGCCCGTCGCGCGCAGCTCTTCTCCTCGAAACAGTCTTTGCGGACTTCACAGCTGAATTTAACCGGATAATCTCCGTTAAAGCAAGCGAGGCAAAACGGGTGATTGTCCAATGTGGCCCCGGCCGCTTCCAGCAGCCCTTCGATGCTCAGGTAGGCGAGCGAATCCAGGCCGATAAAGTCCCGTATCTCATCAACTGAGTGGGATGCGGCAATCAGCTCGCCCTTTGTAGAAAAATCGATCCCATACGGGCACGGGAAGCGATGCGGAGGGCAGCTTACCAGCATGTGCACTTCTTTTGCGCCTGCCTGGCGCAGCGAATTGATCCTGGTCCTGGTCGTGGTTCCACGGATAATCGAGTCTTCGACCAGCAGTACGCTCTTGTCCCTGAGCAGTTCCCGCACTGGATTCAACTTGATCCGGACACTGAAATCGCGCATGGCCTGGCTCGGTTGAATGAAGGTGCGGCCTACGTAATGATTGCGTATTACTCCCATCTCGATGGGAATATTCTTTGCCTGGGCATAGCCAAGGGCTGCGTAGTTTCCCGAATCGGGGAAGGGCATCAAAAGATCGACGTCCAAAGAGGGGTTCTCCTTGGCCATCAGGCTTCCCAGTCTTTTCCGGAACATGTAGACGTTCTGGTTGAATATATTGCTGTCCGGCCTGGCGAAATAGATGAACTCGAATATGCAATGAGACGGATGCGTTTTTGGGAAAGGGAAAAGCGAGCGCAGCCCGTCTTCGTCTATAATGAGAATTTCGCCGGGTTCGAGGTCCCGGATGTAGGTTGCTTCAATGAGATCGAAGGCACAGGTTTCCGAGGCCAGCACATAGGCGCCGTTGAGTTCACCAAGGCAAAGAGGCCTGAAGCCGTTCGGGTCACGCACCCCAATGAGGGTGTCTTTGGTGCACATGACGAGAGAATAGGCGCCCTGTACTTTCCTGAGCGCTTCCACCAGGGCTTCTTCCAGGCCATGTACGAGGTTTTTGGCCAGAAGGTGCATGAATACCTCGGTATCCATTGTAGAACGGAAAATAGCACCCTGCCTTTCGAGGTCCCGGCGCAATTCGTATGCGTTTACCAGGTTCCCGTTATGTCCGATCGCATAGTGATTGTCGCCGTGGAAAACCGTGAAGGGTTGCGCATTTTCCAGAAGAGACGAGCCGGTGGTCGAATAGCGTACATGTCCGATGCCCAGGTAGCCCTTGAGGTTTTTGAGAATCCGTTCGCTGAATATGTCATGGACCAGGCCCATGTTTTTATGGGTCGTGATCTTATGGCCGTCTCCAACTGCGATTCCGGCGCTTTCCTGACCCCGGTGTTGAAGAGCGTAGAGACCGAAATAAGCCAGTTTGGCGCTGTCCTCGTGGCCGAAAACCCCGAATATGCCGCATTCTTCTTTCTTGCTCGCAGTGAACGGAACCAGAATCTTCGAGTCTGGCAGGGTTATGATTTTGCCATCAGAAGCTAGCGAGGTTTCCATCACTGTTGTATCCCTTTTTGCCGTCTTACTGTTGGCATATCTAAAATTGCCCGGTGGTATTCCTGAAGGGTTTTTACGTCCCAGTCGCCTTCCTGCAAAGCTGAAATGGCTTCGGCCATGGCCTGCGCCCCGGCAAGGGTGGTTGCATAAGGAATATTGTAAACCAGCGTAGTGCGCCTGATTTCATATGAGTCGGACGTGGTCTTTTTGCCGAGGCTGGTGTTGACGATCAATTGTATCTCAGCGCTTTTGATCTTATCGACGACATGAGGCCGGCGGCCTTCCGTTAATTTGTATACGCGGTCGGCGGGGATCCCGTTTTTTCCCAGGAATCTGGCGGTCCCGGTGGTCGCGATCAGTTTGAAGCCCAACTGGAGAAATTTCTTCGCCACGGGCAGCGCCTTGATTTTGTCCTGGTCGTGAACGCTTATGAAAACCGTGCCGCTCTTCGGCAGGTCGTATCCCGCCGCGGCCTGGGCTTTTGCGAAAGCAATTCCGAAGCTTTCGCCGATCCCCATGACCTCTCCGGTAGACTTCATCTCGGGTCCAAGCAGTGTATCCACTTTCGGAAAGCGCGAAAACGGGAAAACGGCCTCTTTCACCGATATGTGCTGAGGCTCGATCTCCTTTTCAAACCCGAGTTCCTTCAGACTTTTGCCCAGCATGACCTTGGTGGCGAGTTTGGCCAGCGGGTGTCCGATTGCCTTGCTGACGAAGGGAACTGTCCGGGAAGCCCTGGGATTTACCTCGAGAATGAAAACTTGTCCGTCCTGGATTGCGAACTGAATATTCATCAGCCCCACAACGCCAAGCTCCTGTGCGAGAAGCCGCGTCTGTCTTCTTATCTCATCTTGCAGTTCCCTCGAGACGCTGATGGGCGGAAGCACGCATGCGGAATCTCCGGAATGAATCCCGGCCTGCTCGATGTGCTCCATTATACCGCCGATAACAGTTAACTCGCCGTCGCTGATGGCGTCCACGTCGATTTCGATTGCATCCTCAAGGAATTTGTCTATCAGGATGGGGTGGCCCGGTGAGACGTGCACCGCCGTTTTCATGAATTTTTCGAGCCTGCTTTTATCGTAGACTATTTCCATGGCCCGTCCGCCCAGGACATATGAAGGCCGAACGACCACCGGGAACCCTATCTGATCGGTAGCCTGGAAGGCTTCCTGGATCGTGAACGCGGTTGCGTTTTCCGGCTGCTTCAGACCCAGTTTGTGAAGAAGCTGCTGAAACCGCTTTCGATCTTCGGCCCTGTCGATTGCATCCGGGGATGTGCCAAGAATTTGGGCGCCGGCTTTCTCCAGCGGGACCGAAAGATTCAGAGGGGTCTGGCCGCCAAACTGTACTATGACGCCCTTGGGTTTTTCACTTTCCAGAATGTGGAGAACGTCCTCGCGGGTAAGCGGTTCGAAATAGAGCTTGTCCGATGTATCGTAGTCGGTTGACACCGTTTCCGGGTTGGAGTTGACCATAATGGACTCGTATCCTTCTTCCCGGAGCGAAAACGAGGCGTGAACACAGCAGTAATCGAATTCGATGCCCTGGCCGATCCTGTTGGGACCTCCCCCCAGGATTACCACTTTGGGTCTGCTCGAAGGCTTGGCTTCATCTTCAGTCTCGTAAGTGGAATAATAATAAGGCGTGTAGGCTTCAAACTCGGCTGCGCAGGTGTCCACCAGTTTGTAAACCGGTTTTATGCCATGTTCCAACCGTTTCTGACGCACCGCTTCCTCGTCTGATCCGGTAAGTTGCGCAAGCCGCCGGTCGGAAAACCCCCAGGCTTTTGCAGCCCCAAGCTGCTCGGGGTTTTCGAGAAAAGAAGGCCCGGATGCAATTGCCTTCTCCATTTCGATAATTTCCATGATGTGTTTCAAAAACCACGGGTCTATAAAGGTGAGCCTGTGAATCTCATCAAGCGATATGCCCAGCTTGAAGGCTTCCCCGATTTGGAAGAGCCTTTGAGAATTCGGCCTGGAGAGGCTAAGCTTCAACTGTTCCATATACTCGGAATCAGCGCCGGCGGGTGGGTCGCAAAATCCGTAGTGGCCGATTTCAAGGGAGCGGATAGCCTTGTGAATGGCTTCTTTGAATGTGCGCCCAATGGCCATTGTTTCCCCCACCGATTTCATCGAAGTGGAAAGTATGTCGTCTGTGCGGGGGAATTTTTCAAAAGTGAATCGCGGGATCTTCACCACGCAATAATCTATGGTAGGTTCAAAGGAAGCTTTGGTTTCGCGGGTGATGTCGTTTGCGATCTCATCGAGCGAATAACCCACGGCGAGCTTGGCGGCGATCTTGGCGATAGGGAACCCCGTGGCCTTGGATGCAAGAGCTGAGGAGCGGGAGACGCGCGGATTCATCTCGATAACGACCATGTCGCCGTTTTTGGGGTTGATCGCAAACTGTACATTAGACCCCCCGGTTTCCACCCCTATCTCGCGCAGAATGGCAATGGATGCGTCGCGCATCATCTGGTATTCGCTGTCGGTGAGCGTCTGGGCCGGAGCCACGGTGATCGAATCTCCCGTGTGTACTCCCATTGCATCCATGTTTTCGATCGAGCAGATGATGACCACATTATCCATGTAGTCGCGCATTACTTCGAGTTCGAATTCTTTCCATCCCAGGACCGATTCTTCGAGCATTACGGAATGGATCATGCTCGCGTCCAAACCTCTCTGGGTTTGATCGAGAAGCTCCTCCCGGTTGTAAGCCACCCCTCCCCCGGTGCCGCCCAAGGTGAAGGACGGCCGCACAATCACCGGATAGCCTATTTTATGGGCAAAGGCTTCGGCGTCGTCTAGGTTAGTGACGATCAGGCTTTCGGGCACCCTCAGATTTATATTTGCCATGGCGTCCCGGAAAAGGCGGCGGTCCTCGGCCTTTTTGATTACGGAGGCCGTGGCGCCTATCATCTCGACGCCGTATTCTTCGAGGACGCCCATCTCGGCGACTTTTACAGCCACGTTGAGCGCCGTCTGGCCCCCAAGCGTGGGAAGCAGAGCGTCCGGGCGTTCGCGCCTTATGATCTTTGCGACGACCTCGGGGGTTATCGGCTCCACATAGGTGAACTGCGCCGTTTCAGGGTCGGTCATGATAGTGGCGGGATTGCTGTTTACAAGGACTATTTCATAGCCGTCTTCACGCAACGCCTTGCAGGCCTGTGTGCCTGAATAGTCGAACTCGCACGCCTGGCTTATAATTATAGGCCCGGAGCCTATGAGCAGTATCTTCTTAATATCTGTTCGTTTGGGCATGAACTCGGTTTCCTTGAATCCGCATTCTTAAACGGCTTATTTCACACCGTGCCGGGCCGTATCGGCCCTGCCTGCATTCTTCTCGATCATTTGAATAAACCGGTCGAAAAGGTACGAGGCGTCATGGGGGCCGGGAGAGGCTTCCGGATGGTACTGGACACAAAAGGCCGGAACCTCCAGGTGCTCCATCCCTTCCAGGGTGTTGTCATTGAGGTTTATATGCGTAAGCCTGACCGGCAGGTGCGAAAGAGAATCCGGATCGACGCTGTAGCCGTGATTTTGTGATGTGATTTCGATTTTGCCCGTGGTGAGGTCCTTCACCGGTTGATTGGCGCCACGGTGCCCGAATTTGAGTTTGAATGTTGTGCCTCCCAGCGCAAGTCCCATCATCTGGTGTCCGAGGCAGATGCCGAATATGGGCTTTTTGCCGAAAAGATTTCGAACGGTTTCGATCACATAGTGGACAGCGGCAGGGTCGCCAGGACCATTGGAGAGAAAAATGCCGTCGGGATCACAGGAAAGAATCTCAGAGGCGCTGGCATGGGCAGGGAAAACCAGTACCTGGCATCCCGCCTTTTCCAGTTTGCGAAGGATATTATACTTTATCCCGCAGTCAAGGGCAGCCACCCGGTATCCGGCTACGCCGGCCACCCACTCGGCGGAATCAATTTCATGCCTCTTGCCCTCACGCCACCTGTAAGGTTTGGAGCACGTTACACTTTTTACCAGATCGATCCCGTTGAGTCCCGGATATGCCTGCACCTGGTCCATGAGCTCTCGGATGTCTTCGGTGTCGGTTGCGATGATTCCGCGCATCGCCCCTCTAACCCTGAGGTGTCTGGTAAGGGCGCGCGTATCTATGCCTTCGATGCCTATCTTCCCATGTTCGTTCAGAAAGTCGGCCAGGGACCGGTCGCTTCGCCAGTTGCTGGCAAAATCCTGGTACTCCTTCACGATAAATGCTTCCACGTGTATGGCTGCCGATTCCATATCCTCCGGGTTGATCCCGTAAGTGCCGGCCAGAGGATAGGTCATCGTTACGATCTGTCCTTTGTAGGAAGGATCGGTTAGCACTTCCTGATACCCGGTCATGCTGGTATTGAAAACCACTTCACCCAGCGTTCGGCCATGGCCGCAGAACGTGTATCCGCGAAAAACGGTCCCGTCCTCAAGTAAAAGAATTGCCTTGGGACGATTCCACGGAAGGATCATAAAAAGTTCCTCTACATTATTGATTTGTGTTGCTATTAAGTCTGTCTTACGAGGAAGACACGCCAATTTTAACGGGTAAGGGCGAAATAGCAAACTCCCTCGAAGGGTAAAAAACAAAATAATCTTCGGTGGTCAGGAAAAGAAAAGACTTTTCTTGACCGATGATCACCGGCAACAGGTCAGTGCTCAGAGGTTTTTTGGCTGCTACTGGAACGGCCATACTATGATAAACTGACAATGAGATGCAATAGGGACTTTTACTTTAGCATTGTTGGCGGGACCGATAACCGAGATTGAGTATACGCGCAAATGCTCTCAATACCTCAGCATTCTTTTGCGAAACAACCCTGATTACGAAGAATGGCTTCTGGGCGAGAGCAACATTAAACGCAAATACCCTCTTACGGGGCTTTATTCCAGTCTTGGGTATGAAGCGGCAAGGGCGGATTCTTTCCAGGACCTGCTCGGGATATTCCGCCGTTTCAAGCAGCGTCATTTTTTGAGAATAGGTGCAAGAGACCTCTGCGGGTACGCGGGCCTTGCCGAGACGACCGGACAATTGAGCGACCTGGCGTCTGTGGCCCTCCAGGTTGGCTTGGACGTGCTGGCTGCCCGTCCCGACTGGTGGGCCCGGGACGATGAGTTGAATGTGTGGCGGCGGCTAAGGGGCAAAGTGCCGCTCGTTGCGCTCGGGTTGGGAAAGCTTGGCGGCTGGGAACTTAACTATGTATCCGACATTGACCTGATCTTTTTGCACTTGGACTGCGAAGAGGACGGCGAAGATTTGACCATGTTGCTCAGCCGCCTCACTCATCGGCTGTCCAGGCTGATTTCGGACCAGTTTGAGGGGGACCGTGTTTTTCACGTGGACTTCCGTTTGCGGCCCCAGGGCAAACAGGGAATGCTGGTGCCCTCCATTAGCGGCGCCCTTGAGCATTATCTGCTTCGAGGCCGCGCATGGGAGCGCCAGATGCTTCTAAAGTGCCGGCCAGTCGCCGGGGAGCGCTCCGAAGGGACCGCCTTCGTACACGAGCTTCGTCCGTTTGTCTTCCGCAGGTTCCTTGATTTTCAGGCAATTGTCGAGCTTCGAGAGATGAGAAACCGGATTCTTAGCGAAGTCATACGGTATACAC
>CAVRZU010000292.1:0-12348 GCA_963725365.1 uncultured delta proteobacterium
GATAGTGAAGAGGTTCTCCCCCTCCCCTGCCGCTTTTCCTGTTGGTCATCGCCCGGCATTCTTCCAGCTGACGTTAAAGTCAACGTTAACGTTAACGTTAAGAATATGTGCGGGAAGCTTATATTGTCAAACATTATGATAACCGGTTGAGCGGAGCGTAGAGCGATGAGGAGGCTGCCGGTACGCCCCTGAGTTACCATGCGCCCGAAGTTAATTACCGGCATTCGAGACCGTGAAACACCTATCATTCGAGCGGACTCACCCAGGAGTCGCTCGCCCTCATCTACTGCCCCGACATCAGGAGACTTGTAATCCAGAACATCTGAAATGGGAATCAATTGATTTTGAATCACTGGCGGTCTCTAATGTGCAGGTAGAATCGACGTCGGACTCGACAGGACGCCAGTCAGTGTGATTGTTATAATAATCTGGCCTGTTTCGGCGTTTCTGATGAGCTTCCATTAGATGAGGCTCGTCAGAAATTTGCAAGCGAGGCTGCGGTGCAGCAGGCTGCATACAAAAAGGTGTGTGGAAATGACTAAGAATAAGGCTGAAGCACTCTTGGCGCGCATTACCAGCGGACCGGATATCTTCGATGGTAAGCCGATTATCCGGGTAAACGTTTGGCCTGGAACATATACTGACTGACCCTTCCCGCCGGGGAAACCCTGAGTTCAACCCTTGCTAATTTTCCTTTTCTCGAAGCTGAAAATACTCAAGCATGCCTTCTCTTTGCCGCTCGCGAACTGGGACATCCCTGGAGAAAACCCGCACAGATAGAATCCGATGCAGTTCTGATTGATGCCTGTGTCGCCGGCGCAGTCGTTCAAGCTTCTCGCAATGCGGGGTTTGATGTCAGTGGGTGGCCGAGTGGAAACGCGATCCCGGCGAGATGACCATCCTGCGCCATGCTCATAAGACAGCGCGCACCTTAGTCACACGTGACAATGATTTTGGCACACTCATCTTCCGTGATAAGGAACCATATAGTGGCGTATTGAGGATCGCTGGCGAGATGAAGTATACCGAACAGGTCGAGCGCGTCCTCCAAGCAATCCGCCTCTATGCAGGGGACCTCGAACGTTGTTGTCTGGTTACAGTTGAAACTGATCGTGTGCGGGTGTCCGGAGTAAGCCGGAACACTAGGTATGATCTCTTTCGTGCCTGCGCCCTAACTCAACGCGCATCGAACTGGCTTACGACCAGAGTGCCTTCAGCTTGAAGGGCGCGCCCGGTCGCGATGGCTGTATAGGCGGTGGTTGCGCCGGAGCGCCGGGGGCTCAGGAGGCCCTTCTCCTCGTAGAAGCGAATGGCGCGCGGAGTTATTTCCAGTTCGCCGGCAAGCTCGGAGATAGTGAAGTACTCTCCCCTTCCCTGCCGCTTTTCTTTTTGGCCATAGCCCGGCATTCCTCCAGTTGACGTTAACGTTATGAATACGTGCCGCAAGCTTATGTTGTCAAACATTTTTGGAATGGGTGGGACAGGGCGTAGGGCGATGAGGGGGCTTCGGATTCTTGTGGCTTATCTTATAATTGAAAGTTTTCCACTTCATCAATGGTTATAGTGACATTAGCAGAGTGCGAAACTTTTGGATTTTTGCTCGTCGCATTTTGGCTATTGCAAGCCAGCAATGATGCTGCTTGGACTGAAGGTGGTTTTATTCACCGGAAAGAGTCCGAAAATGCTGTTTGTTGCTCGTTCACAAATTGGATTTATAGGCGAACGTCTCATTTCCAGAATGCTCATATCGGCGGTTTGTATTTGTTTTGGGGCTCACAGGCGATAGCGGCAACGAACCCGCAGGAAGTGGTCAAAACAGGACGGACCAGAGTCCTCAAAATACTTAAGGAGGCCCTCAAAACACCCGTGTCCGAAGGGAACAAACTCAAGACGTCGTAGATGGATACTTTGACTTTGAGTCGATAGCCAGGCTCGCTGTGGGACCACAATGGAAAAGTATGGGCACTGAAAAGCAGCAGGCATTTACGCATGATTTCAGCAAGCTGCTCTTTAACACATACATTGAGAAGTACATAGAAAACATTCAAAAGCATGCTAAAGAAGAGATCACTTACAATCACAGGTCAATATACCAAGGTTATGTCGTTGTCACGGCAATAGCAGGTGATCATGGCGGACCTGTCTCTCTTGATTATTATCTCCACCTCAAGGACGGAAACTGGAAGGTATACGATGTGGCTGTCGAAGGAATGAGCCTGGTGGCGAACTATCGCAGCCAGTTCCACTCAATATTAGCGAACAGCTCATTTGACGACCTGTCGATGATGTTAAGACAAAAAATTGCTAAGATGTGTGGATCTAATCGTTGCTAGCGAGACCAAGGGGTCTTGAAAATGGAATCCGGTCATAAGCGCGGTAACCGTTCAGTCGTGGGAGAAACACCTTGAGTGATGAATTACAAGGCGGCTGGAAACTAAACCTGGACAAATATCCCCGTATCGGTGGGGTCCTGCTTTTAGTCCTTGCGCTTATCTTTGGCTTTGCAGGATTCTACTTCCCCATCCATGACGCATACCAGCACGCCCCTGAGCTTATCAGGCACCCGAAGGCTACCTTTACATGCGTCTTTTTGACGATTCTGGGCTGCGTCCTGATCATCCTCGGTCCCCTGGCACCCAGGCTTGTTTATAAATATGCAGCTTTGGGAGGCTGGAAACCAAAGTTGATCATCGTTTCCATTTTGGTCCCCCTGCTGCTCGCAGTGATCCTCGTAGACCATGTTTTCGAACAGTTTCTGGAGAGCTTTGGTTATAAGTTCTGATCCTGCGGTCGGATTCATTTGCTAACGTCCAGCGACAATGGAATAAACCAGGTTCATACGAGCCTTGAGCCCGTCTTTCTGGCACCTGTTGATTTTACAGGTTACAAAGTGAGTTCCCGTTGGGGGGTAGCCGTTGGGGGGTCCAGGTTGGGTTGGGTCCGGCCTAATGCCGTTAACTTAACAGATAAGTGTTGCCCCTGCTGTCTTTGCGGGTTTCTGGCTGGAGCGCCAGCGGCGATGGGGTTTTGAATTTGGGCTTTCGTCCCCGGCGTCGCTTCTCCACCCCTCGACTCTTCCTTCGATATTCCTGCCGGTCTCTTGAAAATTGGCGGCCTGGTTTAGAATCCACCTGATGTCGTGAGCAGCATTGCACAAATTCCGCCCATATGGAGGACCGGAGGTCCACATTACCGGCAGACATCAAGAGCTTTAAGAATAAGCGAGTCTCGGTTAGGGCACATGCAAAGCTAAGTTGAGCCACAGACCGGTTTTTGAGGCGACCGGCTTCGAACATGGCTATGCGGATCAGGCAGAAGACAATCATGTGTACCAGGATCTCCTGGTGAAAGGAGTCCGGTGTGTGGCAATGCCAGGAGGTTGCGCGCAGGGTTTGTTTAAAATCGCGATAGAAAGTCTCGATGTCCCAACACAGATGATAAAGACGGGCCAGTTCCGACGCGGAAAATAAAATGTGGTCGAGCAGAGAGGTTACCAGGCGCCGGCGACGGAAACCATCTCTATGCACGCCCCCCCTGACAGTCAGGGTGGTTTTTATAGGAATCCTTGATTTCACATAGATAGTCACTCTCGGCCAGTTTGCGCAAAACCCCGGGGGCGCATTCGTCTTGGCGGGAATGATGAAGTGGCCTTTAGCCGGCTTGGCCGAACGGTGGGCTTTACTACATGCGGGGCGGGGTACTATGATCCTGCTGTGGAGACCATTAGGCCGTAAGCGACAATTCAATAATCAGCTTTTCATAAGGAGCGAGGACATGCTTCTTGCTGTCGCGCACAATCAAGCCTGACTCCTCGAGGATTTTCACATCCTCGTAAACGTTCTTGTAGTCCCGCTCAAGGAGCGCCGCCAAGGCCCGAACAGTTAGAGGTCCCTCGGCATGGAGCACCTTCAAAAGATTGTGCCGCTGTCGTGTGATGATCCTTGACAGAACTTCCGCCGACTCGAAAAATACCCGGTGGATCGGTTCCGGGGCCTTTTCCCCCTTGTCGATCGCCATCCAGTCCCGTTCAAGCTCTCCGAAAAACTCCTTCTTGCTTTTTATCCCGATTGTGCGGTTCATATACTGCCTCCTGCCAGTTCGATCTCGCTACGAAAATCCTTCAGGAGTGTGGGAATGTCCTGGAAGGTGTACGGAACTTCCTTGCCCATGACGTGCTTGTGGTCGCCCTTTCCCTCCTCGTTGTCGAAACGCACAAGGCATTCACCCTGTCAACCGAAATAGAGCCGATACTTGTAGCGGTGCTGCGAACCTTTGAGCGGTACCGGCAACTCCCAGACCACAGCCTGTACAATCGAACCATCTTCAAGAGTTATTTTTCGGTCGATCACCAGCGCTGCCCGTCGTATCATTATGGTATCCTATGCCATTATTTATTTCAATGCTACAAATATTTCCAGTGTCCTCAGCTTTTTGATAAAGCTGGCGGTGAACGCCATACTTTTCATTCATGTGCCTACGAAATCTGCAAATATCAATTAAGTACTGGATCAGCCATCAAACAGCCTTCAGTCTTTCTTTTGCTTCAGCCTGCTTTTGCTTCAACCTTTTTCCAGCCCCAAATACGCCCGGGCAATCGCCGGGTCGGACTGGAGTTGGCCGGATTCACCTTCCAGCACTATTTTGCCGCTTTCGATGACGTAAGCGTAAGAGGAGACAGCGAGCGCCTGCCGGGCGTTCTGTTCTACCAGGAGGATGGTTTGGCCTTCGTCTTTTAGTTTGCGGATGAATTCGAAGATAAATTTGACCACCAGGGGGGCCAGGCCGAGCGAGGGTTCGTCCAGGAGCAGCAGCTTGGGGGCGGCCATGAGGCCCCGGGCAATCGCCAGCATCTGCTGTTCTCCACCTGATAGAGAACCGGCGGCGGATTTGCTTCGCTTCCGCAATACCGGGAAATACTCCTCCATGCGGCCGATCTGTTTGGCTACTTCCCCGGCGGGCCGCCTGTAGCCGCCAAGCTCCAGGTTCTCCCGTACAGACATTGCCGCCAGCACCTGCCTTCCCTCCGGCACCTGGACGATTCCTTCGCCAACCCTTCTGTGGGCGCTCATCCTGGAAATATTTTTCCCGTTGAAAACGATACTTCCCGATCTAAGCGGCGCCAGCCCGCTCAAACCGTTCAGGATCGTGCTCTTTCCCGCCCCGTTAGGGCCGACCAGAGAAACGATCGATCCCCGATCGACATGAAAGGATACGTTGTTTACCGATAATACCGGGCCGTACGTTATCTCGATGTTGGTTACTTTCAGCATGGATTCAACCACCTTCGTACACGTTCACCAGAGAGAGACTTCATGGGCTAAAAGATAAAAGCAAATGCTATCTCACCGCAGAGACGATTGACAACCCGGCCGGGCTCCAATGATTCGTTCGAGGGGCCACGGTCGATCTTGAGAGATCGCGGAGAAAAAGCTGAGAAAAGCGGCTAAAGTTTAGGCCACGCGCGCAGGGCGCGCAAGGCCGAGCGCTCGCGCATGCGGCGGGACAGCCCGCCGCATCCGCACACGTGTACTGCGCCCCTGCCGCCTCTGTGGCTTCTGTGCTTCCGTGGTGAACGGCCTACCCGCCTTCGACACCGAGGTAGGCTTCGATAACTTCGGGATGCCGCGAGACTTCTTCAGGCGTTCCAGTAGTGACCGTCTCGCCGAAGTGGAGCACGGTGATCCTGGAGCAAAGGCGCATTATGAAAGGCATATTGTGCTCGATCAAAAGAATGGCGACCCCGGCCTGGGCGAGTGAGCGAAAAAGGGCCTCCATTGCCTCGATCTCGCGCTGCCTCATTCCGGCAATCGGTTCATCGAGGAGCAAAAGGCGAGGTTTCAAGGCCATGGCCCTGGCGATCTCAAGCCTTCGCCGATCACCGTAACAAAGGCCGCCTGCAAGCATCCGGGCCTGGTTTTCTATCCCCGCGCCCGAAAGACAAGCCATGGCCTCCGCCCTGCTTCGGCTCTCATCGAGCCGTGCGGAGGGCAGGCGAAGCAACCTTGGGACAAGGGCGCGTCCGGTCTTTAAAAACTGCCCGGCGATGACGTTGTCCAGGCAGGTCATGTTGGGAAAGAGGCGAATGTTTTGAAAAGTACGGGCGACGCCCATAGCCGCTATCCGGTATGGGGGAAGCCGATGGATCGGACGGCCGTCGAGCAGCAGCCGGCCGGAATCGGCTCGTGTAAGACCGCTGACTGCGTTTATAAGCGTAGTCTTGCCCGAACCGTTGGGGCCTATAAGCCCGTGAATGGTCCCGGCCTCAACGCCAAACGAAACCCCGGACAAAGCGTTGACTCCTCCAAAGGACCTGCTGATCTTTTCAAGTTCGAGAAACACGCCACAAACCCCGAAAGACATTCACCGCAGAGATCGCCGAGATCGCTGAGAAAAGACAGGAGCATTCTGTAAAATCTCTGCGCTCTCTGCGTTCTCTGCGGTGAGATGCCTTTAGCCTTTGCATTTTGTTTTCATAGGACAAAAAGCGATTCACCGCAGAGGGAAACGGTTAAACAAACATTAGGTTTTCCTACTCAGTCCTCAGTCCTCAGTCCTGAATTCCGCCTCCCATTGAAAAGTGAGCTCAGTCCGTTAGGGAGGTAAAGTATCACCATCAGCAGGATAGCTCCGTTCACGCCCAGCCGCAGAGGCCCGGCGGTGACGCCGGCTCCCCGAAGCACTTCGGGCAGAGCGGTCAGGATAACCGCTCCCAGTATTGGGCCATAAACGGACCGCGTTCCGCCTACAACATTATATATGAGTAACTGGACGGCGGCAGAGAAGCCAAATTCTCCCGGCGTAATGATAAAGTTCAAATGAGCGTGGATAGCGCCGGCGATTCCGGCGATGAAGGCGCCCAGAACGAACGCCATATTTTTGAAGCGGGCCGTATTGATACCCATGGCCATCGCAGCGGTTTCATCTTCGCGAATGGAGGCAAAAGCCCAGCCGATCCTCGAGCCGCCAAGGACCCCCAGGAAATAGGTTGTGGCGGCGAGCACGCCGTAAATGATAAGAGTAGTCGTCTTGTTGGGGATGCCCACCAGACCCGGGCGCCTCCGGTAATGTCAAGGTTTACCGCGGCAATCCGCACGACTTCTCCAAACGCCAGGGTGGCCATGGCCAGGAAAATGCCCTTGATTCGTAAAACCGGGGTGCCGATCAGCAGCGCTGTCATGGCTGCCATGCATGCTCCAGCGGCAATGCTGACGGGATATGGCGCGTTGAGGCGCATCGTCAGGATACCGGCCGTGTAGGCGCCGATTCCCGCGAAGGCCGCGTTGCCCAGCGAAAGCTGTCCGGCGGACAAAGTGACATAGAGGCTCAGGGCAAGAAGCGCGTTAATGCCGATGAAATTGATAAGGCTTCCGTAAACCGCCACAAACTGGGACAAAAACTCCAGTTTCAGCACCCTCACCCGCCCGCGCCCAAGCAGCCCGGAGGGCTTCAGGATCAGGATCACCAACAGGACGGTGAAAGCCGCAGCGTTGACGCGATTCACGTGCCGGTCAATGCCACCGTAAATACTTCGCTCAATCCGAAGGCAATTCCGCCGAGAATAGCCCCCGGAATACTTCCCATCCCACCCAGAACTATTACCGCAAGACCCTTTAACTCTATAGAGTGGCCCATATCCGGGGCCAGGGCATCGAAATAGAGTCCGTACAGGATGCCCGCAACCCCGCCCAGGGCCGACGAGATAAAGAAAGTCACTGAAATTACTCCATCGACGTTGATGCCGAGCAGCCGTGCGGTGCGCTCGCTTTCGGCAACCGCCCTTATGGCCTTACCCATTCTGTGGTGCTTGAGGAAAGCCGTAAAGGCGAACATCAGGATCAGAGCGGTCAAAACGATTTCCACCTGGAGTGAAGTCACCGTAGCGGAATAAAAATGCCAGACCCTGTTTACGAAAATTCCTTCCGGAAACCGTACGGTCCTGGCCCCGAAAATACTCAAGGCGGCGCTTTCGAAAATGATCGCCATCGCAATGCTGGAAATCAGTCCGGAGAGGTTTGAATCGGCGCGGCGGCGCAGCGGCGCAAAGGCTACCCGGTCAAGAACGAGTCCGAGGGTCCCGGAAAAGAGGGCCGCCAGGGGAAAGCAATCCACATCGACAGACCGGCGGACGTTGTAAGCCAGAGCGCCATCAGCCCGCCAAGGGTAAAGATGGCAGCGTGAGCAAGATTGAGGATGTCAAGGACACCGAAGACCAGCGTGTAGCCTATTGCAAAGAGCCCGTAGACGCTTCCGATAAAAAAACCGTTTATTAACTGTTGCAGCAAAACAGGCATGCTAACTAGTTTCCATCCGGAAAGGGTCCTTTTCCGCCCTGGCGGCGTCAATCTTCGGGTTTGCTTGTGCGGCGACCCCTAACGGGGCCCGGCTATATGGGTCGAACATGGTTCCACGCTCCTCCGATGCTCATGGGGCGCGGCGAGGGCCGACCCAGGTACGCCTCCGCACAAACCCTCTATTTCCTTGCCACCTACGGTGCGGCGCTGGCCAATCGCATTGGGCGGCTCGCAAGGTTGCACGCGCCATGACGGAAAATGCCTCCTTTCAGAATTGGAAACTGTAACTGTTTACTCGCCGAAAACCGCAAACTTGCCCTCCTTGACCACCTGGACCACAGGGGCGTGATCGGCGTCGCGGCCTTCGGTAAAGGAAAACTTACCCAGGACCGTGTCCAGTCCCTTTATTTGCGCAAGCGCATCGCGCACGGCCTTGCGGTTGCCGGTCGAACCGGCGCGCCCAAGCGCTTCCCGCGCTATGTAGACAGCGGCATAGGCCTGGGCGGCGAACTGGTCGGGCGGGGAACCGTATTGGGCGGTAAACGCTTCGACAAATTTGCGGTTCAATGGATTTGTTGAAGCAGCGTTCCACGCGGCCCCTACGATCACGTTCTCAGCGGCCTTGCCCGCATTTTTCATCAACGCAGGAGAATTGAGACCGTTGCCTCCGATAATGCTCACGCTCTCGGCAATCCCGAGCCGCCGGGCCTGGCTCACTATTCCCGATGCTTCTTCCACCAGGGCGGACACTATAAGCGCGTCCGGATTAATGCTTTTGATCTGCGTCAGCTGTGGCGCAAAATCACGATCCCCCTTGGCAAAAGTCTGCTCGCTCAAGATTTGTATATTCGAATCCCCGAGCGCCTTTTTAAAGGCATCATAGCCGCCTTTCGTGAAGGCGTCGTCGTTGCCGTAGAGCACGGCCACTTTTTTGATCCCCAATTTCTCCTCTGCGACGCGGACGGTATTGGGTATCACAACCATTTCAGTCAGAGAGTCGCGAAAAATATAATCGCCGATATCCGTAATTCCCTTTGCAGTATTGCTGACGCCAAGGACGGGGACCCCAGACTGCTGAGCAATCCGGTCCGTAACCTGCGCCGTGTTGCTAAGGGTCGGACCGATAATCATCACGACCTTGTCAGCGGCTATAAACCGGTTGAATACATTTACGCCCTGTTGGGGCATGCTCGCATCGTCGTCAAAAAAGGGGGCGATCTTTATCCCGTCCTGCCCTGCCTGCGCGTTTATCTCATCGACCGCCAACTGCACACCCTTCTTTTGCATATCGCCATAAGCAGCGGCGCCCCCCGTCATACTGAACGCAAACCCGATCTTCGCCTCTTTTGGCGAAGCCTGCGCAGAGGAGTAAATCCCCGTCAATCCCAGAACCAACAATAAGGCTGTGAAAACTCTTTTCAAATTGTTTCCTCCTGAGATAGAATTCAAATGCTTACTGCTGAATCTATGCCCTTTCCCCTATCCTGTTTGCAGGATTAAAATCAAGTATTAACTTCCGAATCTGGGTTTCCATCCGCAAAGGTCGGACTCACCCAACGCTATTAACTTCAGATTCGATTTCACGATTCGATAGAAAAACATGCTGAAAAAACCGGCCCTCGACTATTTTTTCAAGCCAGGAGCCATTGCGGTCATCGGAGCCAGTCCCAGGGAGCATTCCATTGGCTATACGCTGCTGACTAATTTGAAAAAAGACGGCTTTCCCGGGCCGATCTACCCAATCAACCCAAAGCACGATGAGATCCTGGGCCTTAAAGCCTACCCTTCCGTCGCGGCAGTGGGCTCCCCCATAGATTTGGTCGTTATCGCCGTCCCGATCCAGGGGGTGCCCGCAGTCATGAAGGAATGCGGCGAGGCCGGTGTAAAGGGGGCCATCATCATTTCGGCCGGTGGAAAAGAGTCGGGAGAAGAAGGGGTGCGCATTGAAGAGGAAATCAGGGCCGAGGCGCAACGCCACGCAATACGCTACCTTGGACCCAACTGCATGGGATTCTCTCCCCAGCAACAGCTTGAACGCCAGTTTTGCGGCCCACTCCGTTGAACCCGGAAGCCTCGCGCTGCTCTCCCAGAGCGGAGCCATCTGCAGTGCTATTCTGGATTTGGCAGCCAGCGAAAAGATCGGCTTTTCCCATTTTGTGAGTGTCGGTTCCATGGCGGATTTGGACTTCGCCGATATGATAGACTATCTCGGCAACGACCCGAGCGCTCGGAGCATCATCATCTACATGGAGAACATGACCCGGCATCGCAAGTTCATGAGCGCGGCGCGCTCCGTTTCCCGGGTCAAGCCCATTATCGTGGTCAAAGCGGGTCGCAGCGATGCGGCCGCCAAAGCGGCGGCCTCGCACACCGGGGCACTTGCCGGCCAGGATGAAGCCTACAATGCGGCGTTTCGCCGTGCGGGAATCATCCGGGTGGAGACCATCAATCAGCTCTTCTCCCTGTGCGGAAGCCCTGGACAAGATGCAGCGGCCCACCGGAGACAAGCTGGCCATCATCACCAACGCAGGTGGTCCGGGGGTCATGGCGGTGGATGCTTTCAGCAAATGGGGCCTCGAACCCGCAACGCTCAGCCCTGAAACGCTTGAAAAGCTCGATGCTTTCCTGCCCCCCTTCTGGAGCCGGAGAAACCCAATCGATATTCTCGGAGATGCGCCGCCGGATCGTTATGTGCAAGCGGTGCACGTCTGCCTTGAAGCTCCGGAACTCTCCGGGTTGATCGTGATTCTAACCCCTAAGCCATGACTGACCCTACGGGAGTGGCCCAAGCCCTGGCCGAGGAGATCAAGAATAGACCCAAGCCCTTCATCGCCGTATGGATGGGGGCACTGGACGTGGAAGCCGGCATAAGGATACTCAATGAGGCGCGCATTCCCACCTTAGCCACTCCCGAAGATGCAGTGGATACTTTCATGCACATGTATTCGTATTCCCGCAACCTGGAACTCCTGCAGGAAACACCGCCAAGCCTGCCGAACGAAATCCAGGTCAATACCGGCCAGGCGCGAACCTTCATCAACGAGTGCCTCAAGCGCGGAGGGAAAAATCCTTACGGAAATTGAATCCAAGGCCATCTTGTCGGCGTATGGCATCCCGGTCAACCGCACCGTTATGGCATCGAGCCAGCGAGCGGCCGCTGAGGCCGCCAAAGGCATCGGCTTTCCGGTCGTGGTCAAGATCTACTCACCCGATATCACACATAAATCCGATGTGGGCGGCGTACGGCTCGACTTGAATAGCGAACAGGAGGTTGCAGCGGCTTTCGAAGAAATCACCTCCCGGGCAAAGCAGCTAAAACCGGAAGCGAGGATTCCGGGGGTTACGGTGCAAACCCAGGTAAAAAAAACCGAAATCGAATTGATCGTTGGAAGCAAACGCGACCCTCAGTTCGGTCCGCTCATCCTCTTCGGCATGGGTGGCGTTCTGACCGAGATGCTCAAGGATACGGCGGTGGCCCTGCCTCCTCTCAATCTGCTTCTGGCTCGCCGTCTCATGGAGCGAACCCACGTGTATCGCCTTCTCCAGGGTTATCGCAATATTCCGGCAACCAAGGTGGACCTGGTGGCCGAGTTTCTCGTTCGAATTTCACAGTTGGTGACCGATTTTCCAGAAATCGTAGAATTGGACCTCAACCCGGTAGTCATAAGCGACGGAGGCCCGGTGGCCATCGATGCCCGCATTGTGGTCGAACGCAGCGATGTGGCTGCCCCCCGGCACTTGATCATCAGTCCTTATCCCAATCAGTATGAAAGTGACTGGCTGCTCAAAGACGGCACCCCGGTGCTGATCCGTCCCATGAAACCCGAAGATGAGTCTCTGGTAGCGGATTTGCTGGACAATTGCTCCGAACAGACGATCTACTTTCGCTATTCAGGGCGGTCAAAAGCTGGCCTCATGAGGCTTTGATCCGCTTCACACAAAACGACTACGACCGGGAAATCGGTATTGCCGCTATCGGGCTGCCGCCGGGTCCAACCGTCATGATGGGGGTTGGAAGGCTGGTGATGATCCCGGAGCGGGACGCAGCCGAATTTGC
>CAVRZU010000293.1:0-4647 GCA_963725365.1 uncultured delta proteobacterium
TTTCTGCGGGGGCCCCGTCCCGCGCCATCCGACTCAGCTCTATGAAGTGCTTGCCGAAGGCGTGCTGCTTTTCATCGTAATGGGAATCTCCGGAAAAGCACTTCAAAGACGGCATGATGGTTGCCTTTTTTCTAAGTTTTACGCTATCTTGAAGATTTATAATCGAGTTTTTCAAGGAGCCCGACCCTCAACTGGGCTTTCTGTTCACTTACTTTACAATGGGACAGATTTTGTGCATGGCGATGATCCCGGCCGCCCTCATTTTGATGTTATATCTGAACCGCGATAGGGTGAAGGGGGCAATTGTGAGGAGTGAAGCGTGAATCGCGATCAAATTAGCTTCAAGGCGAGATTCTTCACAGATCGTCCGCCAATGGCGGCCACTCTATGAAAGTCGAAAGAAGACCGCCAGTGAGGCGCTCAAGATAATTCGGAGCGGACACCGGGTGTTCATGGGTTCCGGATGCAGCGAGCCTCAGCACCTGGCCCAAGCCCTCGAAGAGAGGCTCCCCGCTCTCTCGGACCTGGAAATTCTTCACATCCTTAGCGTCGGAAAGCAGCGGTTCACTCAGGGAGGCTATGACCAGTGCCGGCTTAAGTCATTTTTCATCGCCGCCGCAAGCCGTGAGGCCGTGGCCGAAGGCCGTGCGGACTACACGCCGATAAACCTGGTAGACGTCCCGGGGCTGTTTCGCTCCGGCGCCATGGACATCGATGTGGCCCTGATCCAGGTTTGTCCGCCCGACGACCACGGTTTCTGCTCCTATGGAATAGCCGTGGACATCGTAAAGTCCTCAGCGCAAAGCGCCGGGCACGTAATCGCCCAGGTAAATCCTCGGATGCCCCGCACCCTGGGAGATTCATTCATCCACGTTAGCCATATTGACACCTTCGTAGAGCATGAGGAGCCGCTGCTCGAATTCGAGCTTCCGGTCATGAATAAGATCGCTATGGACATAGGCAGGCATGCAGCCGGGCTGGTCGAGGACGGTTCCACCATCCGCGTGGGGGTTGGAAGCATTTCGGCCGCCGCCCTGCATGCCCTGGAAGGCAAAAAGGACCTCGGGGTCCACACGGACATGCTGACCGATGCGTACCTGCATCTTGTCAAAAATGGCGTCATTACCAACGCGCGAAAGACCCTGCATCCGGGGAAAATAGTAGCCAGTTTTTGCCTGGGATCGCGCGAGCTATACGATTTTGTGGATAACAACCCCATGGTGGCCCTCCACCCGATAGACTACACCAACAGCTACCTCACGATCTCCGAAAATGACAGAATGGTGACTATCAACTCCGGCTTGCAGGTGGATCTGTCCGGACAGGTCTGCGCGGATTCACTTGGCTATGAAATATACAGCGGGGTGGGCGGGGCAACGGACTTCCTGCGGGGCGCCAGGGGTTCGCGGGGCGGCAAGGCTATTATGGTGCTCCCTTCGACCACCATGGATGCATCGACGTCCAGAATCGTTCCGGCCCTCTCGGAAGGCGCCGGGGTCGTCACCACACGCGGCGGCGTCAATATGTCGTGACCGAATACGGGGTTGCCGCTTTGCAGGGAAAGAGCCTGCGGGAACGGGCACTTTCTCTTATTGCCATAGCCCATCCCGATTTCAGGGATGAACTCATGGAAGCCGCCTATGATATCCATTACCTGGAAAAAGATGCACGGCGAAAGGCGACAAGCCGGGCCATCTATCCGCACGATTGGGAGTATTCTCAACATTTTACCGGACCGGGAACAGTTTTGTTCCGTCCTGCAAAGTCTGCCGATGAGCGGGCCGTCAAGGAATTCTTCTATTCACTGCCAAAAGACGCAATTTACGTTCGCTTTCTTTCACATCTCAAGGTTTTCCCTTTCTACGATGTTAAAGCGATGGTAAGCATTGATTATCATACTGAAATGTGTGTCCTGGGGTTTGCGGGGGAAATGGGTAAGGAAAGGATTATTTCTCTAGTCTATTATCATCTGGATGATGAAACGATGGTGGCCGAAGTTGAACTTTGCGGTGCACCCGAAATATGGGCGTGGCGGCGTTGCGACTTCCATGGTTCGCCACATCGTCGAGAAGGGCAAACAAAGAGGTATAAAAACGATCGTTTCATACATATCGCACGGAAACGAACGGGCACTTGGAGTATTCCATAAACTTGGCTACCCGGTGGAAATCTCTACTTTGGACGATATCTATGAAATAAAGGTTTTTCTGGATAAACCTGCAACAATAAGAAGTCATGGATAATGGGGATTTGAAAGCATACAACGGTGGAAATAGACCGGTTTGAGCTTCTCAAAGAAAAAGTCGCTAAGCTGGGTGAAAGAATCGATGTTTTGGATCGCAATATCGAATATCTTTCCTCGCAAATAAAGGGCCCGGTGGAAAAGCTGCTCTGGCAGCATGGATTTCCCGTCATAAGCCACGGGGGCCTGACACAGCTTCTTTTCCCTCCAAATATCGGCAGCTCTTCGCTTTCAAACTTCTATGACATGATGAGGCGCTATTCTTTCAGGCTGTTCCTGAGGGACCTTATCCAGGTTCAGGGAGGAAACGATCCGGGGCGCCTTACCCGTTTCTGTTCCCTGAAGACCGTCAAATACTATCTTGGAATGCTTGCGCAAATGGGAATCGTCTCTTCGGATGGCGGCTACCTGCTAATCAGGAAAGTCCCCGGTATCGGCCGGACACTCGAATGGTATGTATGCGAGATTTTCAGGCGCGAGTTTCTCTCACCGGCCCTCTTCAACGTAAAGCTTCAAAATACGAAAATAGGTGGAGACTATGATGTAATTTCCTCGGTGGCCGGGCGCCTGGTGTATGTGGAGGTCAAGTCCTCACCGCCCCGGGGGGTCGAACACCAGGCTGTCGAGGCATTCCTGGGAAGGCTTTGCGACCTGAGTCCAGCCATCGCCGTTTTGTTCGTTGATACCGAACTGCGCATGGCTGACAAGCTCGTACCGCTTCTTACCGAAGGGCTTCAAAAGGAAGGCAAGACCGGTCCGGAGTGGGAGGTGTTGAGGCTGGTAAACGAAATTTTCCACGTAGGCCACGCCATTTACCTGGTAAACAGCCGGAAGGGTGTCTACAGCAACCTGCGAACCTGTTTTCGAGATTTTCTGCTCCGGGAGAGGAGAAGATAGCCGTATGCTCGATGTCTCCGAAATAGAAGAAAGGGCCAAATACTGCTATTGCGCATTTCTACAGTTGAGCTGGCTCTACAGCAATGATTTCGCCGAACCACCCCGATATTTGGATTATTTGGCTAAATCGTCGCTTGGCCTTGGCAGCGATCAGTTCATAGTCATGACGCTTGAGGAGGCTATGATGGAAAACCAGCCCCAACCCGTCCTGCGCTCTCTTATATCTCTCTACGAAGGCTTTACGCACGCCTTTTGCCAGGTGCTCGAAAGGGAAATGGATGAAATACGGGCACTGATCTCTCCGGATTTTCTCAAAGTGCTGGAGGAGGAAATGGGGGTTGGTTGCGAGTTCACGCGAAGCGCGGCGCAAGACCCCGAAGGCCGGCTCACGCGATCGACAACTCGCACGATCAGATAATTCCTTCGGGGGGCGACCCCTTACTCTGTTCGGGGTCCGCGTTAAACGTTTGAGCCCATGTTAGACGCTTATAGTTCGGCGTTCGATCTTTTGTGAGGACGCGTGAGGACGCACGATCGATCTTGAAACGCGAAGACGCGAAGAAAGATAGAGGGTAAATATTTTTAACCCCTCACCCCTAACCTATCACCCCTCACCTCGGCATTGACTTTAATTTGAAAAGATATACAATAGGAGTGCTTGATCGTCTCGAGATTTCGAATATTTATGATCAAATCCTGAAGAAACATAAGGGGGCGAAACGGGTTCGACGGGGGTATAGAAGCTTAAGTCGCATGCCGAGGTCCTGACTGCTCGTTAAACAGTTGGGAAAAAAATAAACGCAGACGATTACGCGTACGCTGTAGCCGCTTAACCGCGGCCACCGTCTCCAGGTCCTGTTCCCGCGGGGACCCAGTGAGGCGTCAACTAAGTGGGATGGCTGCGGGCACGGTGCTCGTAATGTCGGTGGTGACATCTGGCGAGCTGGTCCTGGTAAATCCCGTCTGCAGGAGGTCTCCAGGACGAGATTAAAAGTGCGGAATAAGCATGTAGAAGCTTTAGCGGAATAGTTTCGGACGCGGGTTCAACTCCCGCCGCCTCCACCAATCAACGAATTAATGAAATCTAGTAAAGACAAAAAGCCCTGTAAATGCAGGGCTTTTTCTTTGTTTAGCGTCCAATAGAGGCAATAAAGTCTCTTTGACATCCGGGGGTATTGGGGAGAAAAGAGATGAAAGAACCCCCAAGGCGGAACTGATACCCCCAATCGGAGTTAAGGCAGATGTAGATTGGCAGGATCGCACTTAACGGGATCGAAGTTCGGACGATGAGCCGGTTGGAGGCGAGGACCGGCTTGAGCTTTTGCAATATGACCTTCTTCGTTTCACTCCTGAGGTTGCTTCTTTTTTCCGCTTAATTTTCCCTCGAATGAATGCTCGGGGCTGAAGCCGGGCTCGGGAAAGTCGCTGTCGGCCCCTTCGACGAGCGGATTTTTGTCGCGGTGGGAAAGCTGGCCTCGCATGGAATTGTTTCCGAGTTGATTGCGTTC
>CAVRZU010000294.1:0-4315 GCA_963725365.1 uncultured delta proteobacterium
ACGAGTACCGTTTTCCGGTCTACCCCGGGGGGCGGGGTCGGGGATGGTCGGCGCCTGCCTCCCCCGGGGCGGGCTGGTGATAGTTGGCAACAGGTTGAACAAAATCCTCGAAATCGACCCCGACAATATGACGGCGGTAGTCGAACCAGGGGTGATTACAGGTGAATTTCAAAAAGCCGCCGCAAAGCACGGGCTTTTTTATCCGCCTGATCCGGCAAGCCTCGCCTTTTCCACAATGGGGGGAAACGTTGCGATGTGCTCAGGTGGTCCAAGAGCGGTGAAATACGGCGTGACGCGCGACTATCTTCTAGGGCTTGAAGTGGTGCTTCCCACCGGTGAGATCGTCAGGACCGGGACCCGCACCATGAAAGGGGTCGTGGGTTACGACTTGACTCGTCTTATGGCGGGTTCCGAGGGCACGCTGGGGATTTTTACAAAGATAGTAGCAAGGCTGATCCCCGCTCCGGAAGCGGTCCGCACCATGACGGCGGTATTTTTCAGCCTTGATTGCGCCCTTAATGCAATATGTGAAATAATAAGGGACCGCATCGTTCCATCCACAATCGAACTGATGGACCAGCAGACGATCTGCGCGGTTGAAAATTACCTTGGGATGGGACTGCCGGTAGAAGCGGAAGCGTTTGTCCTGATCGAAGTGGACGGACCTGGCGTCGTGCTGGACGGCCAGATTGAAAGGGTCGAGGCAATTTGCAAAAAAGCGGGCGCCGCCAAAACTGAGGCAGCGAAGTCCGTTGAGGAAAGAGACCGGCTGTGGAAAGCGCGCAGGTCGATTTCACCGGCCCTGGGGCAGATCAGGCCCGGCAAGATAAACGAGGACGTCACGGTCCCGCGCACCAAAATCCCGGAACTAATCAGGTCGATACGGTCACTCGCCCAAAAATACGATCTGACCATAGTGTGTTCGGTCATGCCGGAGACGGAAACATCCACACCAATATCATGCTGGACAGAAAGGATGAGAGCGAGCGCATCCGGGCGGGTAAAGCAGTCGAAGAGCTGTTCTCAATTGTTCTTGGACTGCAAGGCACCATCTCCGGAGAACATGGCATAGGGATAGCCAAATCACCGTTTATCGAACTTGAGGTAGGAAAGGGCGGACTGGAGGCCATGAGGAAAATCAAAAAGGCGCTCGATCCACTTAATATAATGAATCCCGGCAAGATGTTCGTATCCGACCGCAGCTTTTTGGATGGGTCTTTTATTTAATTCCTCAAAAGACTCTCTCACCCATGTGCATGTGGATTTTACATCCCGGCACAGGTAGGATAGAATACTATGGTTAACTGGCAGCGCTTCACACCGGCAGACTTCGAATACGATTTTGAGCGCGATAAGCTTGCGGCTCATGGTGTGACGTTCAACGAGGCTGTAGAGTGCTTTTTCTCGAACCTCGAAGTGCGCAGGAATAAGAAACACAAAGATCGTTATCAACTGATTGGGGAAACAATCGGCGGTCGTTGTCTTAAGATCATTTTTCAACTTAAACCCAAAGGGACAGTACGTATCATCACTGGGTGGCCGACATGACAGGAAAGCGCGAGGCTATGAAGAGCAAACCTTCTGAAGAGGAAATTGACAGGTTCGTGAGAGTCACAAGCTGATGATGATTCGGCATGGGAGGCACCTATTCGAGTCCGAAGGGGCAAAGCAGCATCCTTGTCCATTCCTGCCGAGTTTGTAGCAAGAGCTTCATTCTTAGCCAAACTGCATAGGGAAAAAGGGGTTGAAGAGTGGCTCATGCGCATTATCAGAGAGCGACTTGAAATCGAGGAAATCGCTTTTGCTGAAATAAAACGGGATCTGAAAGAAAAGGCGAGACCTCCTGGCAAGAGCATCAAGCAGACTAGTGATCAGGTATGACGATCTAATCATCTTCTCTGAAAATACGCTAAAACTGAGTAGCTATCCCGTGCGAAGGCAGGTTTCTTCATGCTATAATTGCCCCTGCCCTGTCTTCAAGCAGCGTCCAGGTCAGTGAAACGGGGCCCTGCCAGCATCCCGCGAAATGCATCGCCAGGATCGGTTTCCCCGGGGCTATGCACGATCTTTCACCCTCTCCCTGAAATTCTTTAATCGATCTCAGCTTCAGATGGTAGCGTTTGCGAAGCGCGGCGGAAATATTAACACAGAGAAATTCTTCAACAGTCTTCTTTCCTCAGAAATAAGATTGGACATCAATGATCCCCAAGATCAAGCTTTCTGAATTTTTCACTCTATTCCGTCCAACTTACGTCTTAGGGACTACATACACTTTAAGTCTCGCCTTTTTTGAATCTGTTGTCTGGCCTCACATCATAAAAAACAATAAAAATCTTCGCAAATGCATAATTATTTGCGATTCCAGAGGATTTAGAAGGGCTGTAGCTGAGGCTGGTGCACTGCGCTCAGTTACGAATGACTACATGGCCGTGACAGCTCCAACAAACGTTAGCTTTCATCCTAAAGTGTGGCTTATGATCGGGCAAAATGAGGCGGCGTTGCTCGTGGGCAGCGGGAATTTGACTCAATCTGGATTCAATGCGCTGGTTCTTCAATAAACTCGGCAAAAAGCAGCCAAAGATTATGGATGACCGCCTGCAAAGTTTCGTTCGGCTCTTGGTAGATCTGTCGGTCTTGGATCAGAAGGAGGATGGAACGCTTTGGGTTGGGGTAAATGCCGAGTCATTTCGATGAGCTCCCCCTATACTCCTTCCTGTAGCTGGGGAGAACCGCTTCACGGTTATGTGCCGGCAGAGCGAAGTACTTTTATTAAACCGGGCACTAATCCAGAAACCAGCATACCGATTATACCCGCTTCATCTTGCTCGCTTGCCGAAATTGATTGTGGTGAAAGAAAATGGGCGAAGTAAAAGGTTTCACGAGTTCGGCTCGGTTCGAAATACCGGTGACGAGTAGCCGCGCTCATTTCGGCGGTGTGCTGTTTTCCAGCCTTGTCCATGAACTGGAAACAGAAAGGACGGCGGGAAGAAATCCGGCCATAATGACCGAGCTCAAAAAAAACATTGGGAAAGCGCAGCAGGACAAGTGGAAGATCGGAAAGGCCATAGGGGGCAATGCGCCTCCGCCAGATTATCGTTGACATGATGAACTCTCCTGCTATAATCGTCCCCCATATAAAGTCCCTCGTCTTCTGTCTTATCAGACAAACGCCGGAACGCAGCGGGAAAGGCCCGGTTCCATGCGGCACAAAGATCGAAAGCATCAAAACGTCACACTTGCCGGAAACCTCATTGTTCTTGAAAGGGGCAGGGAGGAACTGCTGCTCTTGAACTCTGTGGAATCCAGACCCCTTTATATCCAAAGGGGCAGGGGATTCGTACAGGGATTTCTCGATAGCGTAGCGGAACTCGGCACAGTCGAAGCGATAAACAGGGCGTTTCCAGCGGATACGGAACTGCTCGATCTTCTGGTTGACCATCGAATAGTGGTCTACTCGGCAGACAATAAAGAAAACCCCGATAACCCGGATATTTCCTTCGACAAGAAATCAGGTGAGGAAAAGCAGGGGATGTCTTTATACCTGCTTCTTTCGCAGTCGTGCAATCTTGGCTGTATCTATTGCCTGAACGGCAAAGAGACGTACGGCAAAGATAAGAACCTGAAGATGAAGGAGGAAGTTGCGTACAAGAGCGTCGAGCGCAGCCTCGACGGCCTGGGCCCGGGAGGGAAGCTGGAGGTGGTCTTTTTTGGCGGTGAACCCCTCTTGAACTGGCCGCTTGCCAAAAAGATCATAACGTACTGCCGGAAAGACCTTGCGGATAAGTATAAAGATAAAGATATTAAATTCCACTTGACCAGCAACCTGACGATCATGCCGAGCGATTTGATAGAGTGGGCCAAAAGATATGACATAAGTTTCCTGTGTGATATCGACGGCCCCGAAGAAGTCCACAACCTGTGCCGGCCCTTCAAAAACGGGGAGGGATCCCACGCGCGCATCGTAAAAAACATCGAGCGGCTCACCGGAGCGGGACTCAAGGTTTCCCTGCGCACCACTATCACGAAGAGGAACCATGATTGCCTGCTGGAGGTGGCGAAGCATCACAAGGAACTGGGCGCCGCAGGATGTGCTTTCGTTCCGGTAAACCCGGTCAATTCCGATGAGAATATCCTCTCGCAGGAGATGCTTCCTTCGATCGGGAAGATGACCAGCGGGCTTGCCAAGGTCTTCAAGAGCAAAATCTGGGAAACAGCGGACCTGTTTCCTTTCAACGTCTTTGAGCCTCACCTGCGCAGCGGGGGCAGGTCCGTTACGGGATGCGGGGCGCCTTACGGGAATACGCCGGTTGTCGAT
>CAVRZU010000295.1:0-3976 GCA_963725365.1 uncultured delta proteobacterium
TGGCGATCAGTGAAATGATGGCAGAGGTGATGAAGATGAAGATAGGTTCTGCGGTACCGCTCAAAAAACCGCTCGAAATAAAGCTCCGTGGAAAGGACCTCGTCAGCGGAATGCCGAAAATCATCACGATAACCGATGCCGATATCAGGCTGGCTATGAAGGAGCCTACAAAGGCGATTATCGAGGCGATTCGGCGCGTTTTGGAAAAGGCCTCGCCCGACCTGGCCTCCGATGTGGCCGAAAACGGAATTTGGCTTGCCGGCGGCGGTTCCCTCCTCAAAGGTCTTCGCGCTCTAATCCACCAGGCTGTTGGACTCGATGTCATAAAGTCCGACGACCCGCTCCGGGCGGTAATCCGGGGAGCAGGCTCGGTCACGGAGCACTTTGATTATTACCGCGATGTATTCATGAATTAAAACTGCACTAAGTCCTATTCTTTTCTATTCATCCTGCAATTACGCTGAAGAAATAATCTCTTTTGTCCGATTTATCGTTTATGGCCCGAAGGGAATCTATAAACTGCACCGCCCCCAATTCTGAGGCAAAGAGGAACTGAACACTATGACAACTCATACTGTAAGTTCCGGTTCCTTCTTGATCAGCACAAGAAAACCCGAGATCATGCAAGCATTCCTGGCAAGTTGCGTTGGGGTTACCCTGTTTGACCAAAACGCCGGAATCGGAGGTCTCATCCACCTTCTTCTCCCTGAACCGCCCAGCATGGACCTCTCGTGGAACCCAAAAGTATGCGCGGCTATCAGTATTCCCATGTTTATCAACGAGATCTGCAGGCTTGGGGCTAAAAAGGAAAGGCTCCAGGCGTGTATTGCGGGAGGAGCGCTCATTGACCCCATCTCACAGGCCGATTTGGCGCTCGACATCGGCGGACGCACCGCTGAAATGGCGCAGCAAATTCTGCAAAGGGAAAAAATACCTATCCGCCAGATCGAAGTGGGGGGGTTTTTCTCCTGTTGCATCAGACTTAATCTCACCACATGGGAGACTACCATCGAACCCTTTGTTGTCCCCCCCCCCGGGCTACTGCCGATGGTTATACCCGGCCTACAGTGGAGCAAATCAATGATGCGATCGAAGAGCTGATTCCCATTCCGCAGATAGCCCTTAAAATCATCCGCATAATCAACGATGAAAATTCCAGCTTCCGGGAGATCGCAAGAGAAATTCTGCAGGACCAGGTCCTGAGCGCCAGAATAATAAGGATGTGCAACTCCGTATCCGTCAATCTCGCCACGAAAGTCGATTCAATAGAAAAAGCATTGCTGAGGATCGGGGAAAAAAGCCTGGTGCTCATGGCCCTCTCCTTCTCCATGAATAAGTTCATCTCCCAGGCGAGTCGTGGATATTCACTTTGTAAGGGGGGTATGTTCCATCATTCCGTGTGGACAGCCCGCATGTGCGCCAAGATGGCGGAAATGACCTCAAAGGCCCGCCCCGAGCTGGCTTACACGGCAGGTTTGCTCCATGATATCGGCAAGGTGGTGCTTGACCAGTACATGAACGGCGCTTATCCGCTCTTCTACCGGCAACTTCAAATTCAAGGCAGTGATTTGACAACCGCCGAGAAAGACCTGTTCGGCATATCTCATACGGATGCAGGGCACCTGCTGGCCCGCCGCTGGGATATACCGGAGTCAGTCGGAGAGGCGGTGCTCCATCATCACGAACCGGACAAAGCCGGCAGGAACCGGCCTTTGCCGCACCTGGTATACCTGGCCGACCTTCTGAATTCCCGCTTTGTTCCCGGACACCACGTCAATAGGATCGACAGCTCACTGCTTCGCAAGAGCCTGGAGACGCTTGACCTGGATATCGGGAACCTCCCGGCGCTGCTGGCCGGCGCTCCCGCGTACTAGGCGAGGCAAAAGTAAAAAGTGATCCCTCAATTCCTGATTTGAGGTCGTTTTTCATTCGTAATCCCTGATTCCCGATTCTAAATTTCAGTTAAAAGTTCCTCATCGAAAGGCGATGATTATTATATATACAAAATTTATATGCTACGGAGGAACTCATGATCATCAGGGGATACGACGCTATTAGCGCAGCCAAAGAACTGAGATTGCCCCTCGGCAAATACAGCGAGGAGTCTTATCGAGGGTTCAGGCTCGATCTTTCGATCGAAGAGGCTGACCAACTGGCAGTTAAAGATCAAAACCTCATCTTCCTCGACTTGGATATTCGACAGCTTTCGCTGGAGCAACTCTTGAAGCTTTCAGCAGCATTGGGAGCCAAGCCCGGAAGCAGTTGCGTCCAGGTCAGGGATAAATTCGATTTCGATGGGGACGACGACAGGGCAGCCATCTTTGATGCACTCGCCCAAAGATGGGCTGAGCTGAAATCGAAATCTCACTGATACGCCCCATCAATGAGCCGGCGCACATGAAACTTTGGATTGGACTTTGCTGTTGAATTTGGAGGCGTCTATCACAAATCTTTCGTGAAATCCTTCAGAAATTTTATCGACTCCGTCGTCAGCCTCAAGAGAAAAGGTGAGCTTGCGGCCTTCAACTTTTTCGAGCTTCCCTTTTACCGTTACGGTTAGCCCTGGAGGGGTGGCAGCGATGTGATTGACATTGATGGCAACCCCCACGGTCTGTTCGCGGGGCCAGTCGATGTGTGGGTTTATAGCCTTTATGCATGCCCACTCCAGGAGTCCTACCAAGAAGCCCGTTGCGAATACCTGAGGCATCAACTGAAACTCGGCAGATTCAGGGTAAAGGCTTGGCACCGTCTTTTTCCCGGTGATATCGAAGCTTAAACTGAAAGTAAGGCCGGGCTGAAGTGTATCTTTCATTTTAATCTCCTTCTTAAGTGGGATCTCGATAATGATAATGATAATGAGCCGGGGATGGCGACAGAAATAAAAAAGGCAAGAGACATCAAAAGGTCACAGACCCGACATGATCATGTAATGTGTGAAGGCTTTAATCGGCTCCAGCGTACACCTTATAGGGAAGGGGCGCAGAACGAAAGCTTGAGACCTCTCTATAGTGGAAATAAAAGACGCGCCTCTTCCCCTTCCTCTCTTTCAATCCTTCTACATTTCACCTGTCTATCATTTCCGGAAGACTATCGCCAGTCGCCTCTCGGGCGACAACCAGGGTTGCTTTTGAGGAGAGTGCGGCCTGCTCCCCTGCCCTTCTGATTTGCCTGCGCCCGGCGAGAAAAAGAAAAAGCCACATGAGCAATGTGAACGCCGAAGCCAGTGGGACGAGCACGGTGATCATGTATCCGCGCACCTGGACCACAAAGGTATCGAAGCTTGCCAGCGCCATCCTGAGATCCTCCGGCAGGGCAGTACCTCCCGGTCCCGATAGGGGCGAAACCCATTCATTCAATGCCTCCATGATCCTGTCGGCCATAAAAAAAATGACGGCACTAAAAGCCAGGTTGAAAAGCAAACACAGAAAGAAGGATTGAATTGCCCAGGCAGTCTTGATTTTCATCAGCGCTCCAATAAATCCTTTGCCCTTTCGCGATTCAGGCTTCGCAACAACTGTTCCGAGACCAGAAGCACCTTGTTCTCCAGATCTTTTCCGATGCAACCCTTCCCGGCAAGCACTTCGAACTTTTCCTGATCGATTGCGAAGGCGGGCTCACCCGGCCTTTGAATCACGTCCACTTCGAGGTCAACGTATCTTGCCCCGTACGGGTAGAACTCTGCCGGGGTATTTATGTTGAAATATTCACCAATGTGAAGATGTTCTTTCGAAAAATAATTGTGCCTCACGTACCATTCGCCTTCCCTGATCACAGTCAAGCAATAGTCGCCCTTGCGAATAGGCAGACCCAAGCCGTCGTAGCGGCCTTTGGAGAATTCCCTTTTAAACACGATCCTGTTTTCGCTAACAGACTGAAGGACGCCAAGCCTCGGGCGCATCGGCCTGCCCGAGGGCCTTATGTGCTCGAGCCTTACCTGGTCAACTTTGATTAAAGGCTCTAAAATCATTTCTCTTAT
>CAVRZU010000296.1:0-5291 GCA_963725365.1 uncultured delta proteobacterium
TCAGGCCCTTTTCAAGACCTGTCCTTTTCTCAGGATGCAGGGAAAGTTCCAACTCAGCCGATTCGAGCAGCTCGGAGTTTATTATCTTCAGCCGGTGATGATTTTTAATCGTCGGGATTACGCCCGATCTGATCAGGTCCAGTTTTTCCTTAGCCCCTCCGGGCAGTTCCAGATTCGCAATAACCCGCGGATCGCTGTCTTCGGTCGGCAGAATGCTCACGATGATGGCGTCCAGGAGTGATTCCTGGATATGTATCAGCAGACCACAGACATGGTCGGCTTCCCCTTTGACCTCGATTCCCTGCAAGTCTGCCCTGTCGTGTATCAGGATTTCATGTTTCCCGTGGCCGGGAAATTCCATATCAAATCGTTCTCTGATTTTTTCGGAAGGCTCAACGATCTGGAACCCGGAATCGATAGCGAGTTTCGTTAGCGCCGTGCTGTAGATTCCCCTGATCTTAATCCGGGACGACAACATTTCGAAACTCCCTTCCGTGTTGGCTTTAAAAATCAACCAAATCGATTCGAAGATATTATTTTCTCAAAAACCCGATCCCGTCAATGCAAACAAGGTTTTGTCGAACTTTCACACCGCCCCCTAGAATCTTTTCAATAAGCCACAGGTTTGATTCCATGTGATCGGTAAGACTCGGAACAATATACCGGCTTTCCCCGCGTGCCAAACCTGCGAACAAAATCAACTGATCGGCCGCAAACCTGTCGACTGTGGCGGTAGTTGCCACATCAGCCATAAGGCCCTCAACCACGCTCTGAGCGATTGACTCCGACCTGAGGCCGCGCTTGCCTGCACGGTCGAATCCGAGCAGACAGCCTTCCGAGCTTTCCGCCACCAGCATGAGGGCCGCGCCGCTTTGAGCAGCAGAGGTGTCCTCGATAATATCGATTTCCGCATCGTAGCCCTTTTGCTCGAGAAGTTCGCGGCTTCTTTCCGCCATCCGCCGCGCAACGGATTGGCTTGCCAGGTGGGAGGCGAGCGACACTCCCTGAATCCTTATGATATCTCCTCTGCGCATCTTTTCTAGAGCCTTGAGAGGGCCATTTGCCGGTTCGACAAAAACCTCCAGTTCGCCATTTCCTTTAGGCACATATCCGGGACGGATCATCCTCATACTCACTCTGGCGCCCATCTGCTCCAGAAGAGGCAGCAAGACTCTCTCCATGTGAAACGCCGTTGGCGCATGATCCTGAAACAGTCCACCCCTGATCGTAAAGCGGGTCTCCGATCGCCCGAACAGCGCGATTGGAATCAGCGTAAAGGCCAGCATTGTGGCTGAACCAGCCGTTCCGATGTCCCACTCGAACACCCCGGCGCCTATGCTTGGCCCCGGATAGAAAAAGATCTCCCTGGAGCCCACCTCGGCGCCCTCCACCCGCCCGGATGAAAGCTTGGCGCACGCCTTGACCGCAAGCAGATGCTGGGGCCGAAGCCCCTGCTTTTCCCGGTTTTCCCTGATCCGGACCATATGCATCGGTTGGTTCGTAAGAGCGCATAGCGCACACGCAACCCTCACCAGCGTACCGCTTCCGGATTTTTCCGAACCGTCGATCTCGATCAAAGAATTTCCTCTTTATAAAGAAATTCCTCTTTACCGCTTTTAATAAACATCATTGCGGCCATTGAAAGGCTTGCATCATGCCTATTCGGTCGAAAGCACATCATATTCTGACCACAGACGACCGAATCAGTGTTCGAAAATCTTCAAGCTCCGGCCTGAAATCGATCCCGATTTCGGCTACGGCGAAGGCATCCCTGAATGGAGAAGATATGCGTACCGAATCTTTTGCCGTTGTGACGATCACCTCCGCACTATGTCCGGAAGCCGCCCGAAAAATCCTCCCAAGGTCATCCGCCGTGTACCTGTGATGGTCCGGGAAACTAAACGCCTCACAGATTGTTATCCCGGCGCTTCGAAGGTCATCAAAAAATCCATTCGGCCTGGCAGTTCCTGCCCAAAAGCAAAGACCCTTCGACCCAGAAGACAATTGACGTCAAAAACAGGGTCACCCCTTCGCAGTCGGATTCCCATCACCTTGTGACGGCAGGCAAAAACCGCAATCCCGGGGAAAAGGCGTTTGAGCATATCCCTTATCGGCGCCGAATCGGCATCTTTGCCCAAGCGTGTAATCACAAAAGCATCAGCCCGTTTAAGGTTTGAAGGGGGTTCCCGGAGCGGGCCGGCTGGAAGAACGAACCCGTTTCCGAAAGGGCTGCGGCCGTCGAGCAAAACGATATCCAGGTCGCGGTCGAGCGCAAGGTGCTGGAAACCATCGTCGAGCACGAAAACATCTACCGCGCTGCCCGCCAAAGCAGCCTCGCCGCAAACCGCCCGGTCTCTGCCGACCCAGACGGGCGTTGAAGGCAGGTACTCCGACACCATGACCGGCTCATCGCCGAAAAGATCGCAAAGATCACCTGGGTTGCCCGTAAGTTCTACAAGTCCGGGATTTCTCCCTTTGCCTCCGTATCCCCTGGTCAACACAGCGGGATGAAACCCGCTTTTGAGCAGAAACTCGCACATCCAGATCGTGAGCGGCGTCTTTCCCGTCCCGCCGGTGGAAAGATTGCCGATACTGATCACCGGGGCCTTCAGCCTGACCCGTTTTTTCCGGAGCCTTGCCTGATCTTTTTGCAGTCCTTTTTCATACAGCCTCGAAGCGGCCCTGAGCATCGCCGGGGGATATCCCGGAAATCCTCTTCCAGTTGAAGTCATTGCAGGAGCGCCGACCGGATACCACATGCCCAGTATTCGCCCGTTTATTCTTCTGTAAGCATTTGAAATTAGATCGGAGATAATCATTTTCAATAATCGTGATTGTTGATTTTATCTTTTCGGACACTCGGCAGGCTGCTCCGCAGCTTTTCCCGCCCCGGCCCTTATTTCGGCTGCCCGTTCCCTTATTTCGACAAGGCTGCTTTGCATCGGGGCCCACCCGCGCCAGAAGGAATAATCAGGGCTGCAGTGAAACGCACCCTGAAATGTTTTCGTCCTGTAGTCATGGAACATCGTGGACAGCTTTTGTTCTATGACGGTCGGCGCGTTATACTCAGAGAAAAGGTCCGGGAAATCGTAGCTGTAATTTCCCGGCTTTTTCAGCAGGCCGTCCTTATAAAGAGCAGCGACTATTCGTATCCCTTCAGCCATCAGGGCATCCGCCTCCCGGATCATCTGATCGCCTTTTTCCAACTCGGCCCTGGCGAAATTAATCGAATGACAGTCATTGCAGGACTTGAGGTCCTTTTCCCGTTCGCCCTTCCAATCCTCCTCGGAAAAACTCATAAATTTATAGGTCTCAACAGCTGCAAGCCTGGGGGTCGGCTTTCCAGACGGGTCAAAAATACCGAGTGCCTGCATGATGGTCACTCGGTTGCTTGCCCATTGAGCGTCCTGAGGATATGGCAGTCGCAAACCAAGGCCTCCCCAGGCTGTCCCGTTATCATGGGCTCCGTCCTGGAAATGACAGCTCTGGCAAGTGGGGGCGGCTACGTCTTCGGGAAGTATTCTGCTCTGTTTGAGCAAAAACCGCACCCCGTGCCTGGATGAAGCATACATCTCCCACTCGGGACTTTCCACCCCGGTGTGGCAGGTCCTGCACGCCTGCGGCGACCTTGCTTCATCGACCGAGAAAATATGCCTCGTATGGCAGCAATCGCACGAACCGACTCCAAAGCCCGATCCTTTAGCTATCAAATCCTTTACTTCCCCTGCGGTCTTGAGGCCTACGCGATGGCAGGCGCCGCAGCCCTTCAGTCCCTCCGCCCGGGCCATTGACTGCCAGTGAAGCGTGGGCATTGCTTTCATCGCTCCCCAGGCAAGAGCATGCTTTCCCTTGCCAAATTGCTCAACTTGGACGCCATGACATTTTGCACAGACTTCAGGACCCGCAAATCCCGCGTTACCCGGATCGGTCATAGAATTATGCCGGTCGCCGTGGCAACTGGAACAGCCCACGTCGTTGGTGCTGTGCTTGCTCAACTGCCAGTCCACCACAATACCTGGAGTGATGCGCATATGACATTGGGCGCAGGGGTCACTTGTCTGCACTGACGGCTGAACCGGCGTCCCGCTTTGACTCCCTTCATTCGCCTCCTGGGAGCACACTGTTCGAAGACCGAATAAAACAAAGACAATCACCGGGAATAAATAAAAAAAAAGCCGCCGCATCGAAACCTCCGAAAGGAGAGAGGTCAGTGGCCGGTCCACGGAAAAGACTCCCGGGCCTGCCACTGCCGCTTTCGCTGTCCCTGAATTTTGTCACTTTGCTTTTACTTTAAATTCCGTTTATATCACAATGGAGCGAGGCGTTCATTCGTAATTCCTGTCTCGTAATTCCTAATTGGGTTTTTGGCCCCAAACGAAGTGAGGCATCTTTGAACCGCAACCCCAAACCCGCAACCCTAAACCCGGAACGAAGTGAGGTTCTTGAAGAGCTTTACTGCCATTATAATCGTTTCGAGCATATACACCCCGATCCTCTGGAATTCGTTTACCTCTACGACAGAAAAACAGACAGGGAGATCAGCGCTTTCATAGCCTCGGCTCTTGCATATGGGCGAGTCCAACAGATCCTCAAAAGCGCGCGATTTGTCCTTGACGCCATGGGTCCAAGCCCATCTTCTTTTCTTCTTAATAACCGGCCGGCCGATATCCAGGAGTTATTTAAATCTTTCAAGCACCGTTTCACCACAGGGGAACTTCTTGCCAACCTGCTGGTATCTCTTGGTAAACTGATCAAAGAATACGGGTCCCTGGAGTCCTGCTTCAAGGCTGGATTCAGCGAACAGGACCAAAATATCCTCCCGGCTCTTACAGAATTGGTAAAAAAAATCGTGCAAGCCGGTGGACGAACGATGCCTACGTTTTTACCTTCACCGGATGGAGGCAGCGCGTGCAAGAGGCTGAACCTCTTTTTGCGATGGATGGTGAGAAGCGACGATGTAGACCCGGGAATATGGCAAAGCATTCCGGCCTCTCACCTGATAGTTCCACTCGACACTCATATGCACAGGATTGCCGTAGCAATGCGATTAACATCCAGAAAACAGGCCGACATTCGATGCGCCATCGAAATTACGCGCGCTTTCGGCTTAATTCGCCCCGATGACCCCGTGCGCTACGACTTTGCCCTTACTCGTCTTGGGATAAAACCAGGGGATATCCTCTACGAAATTTTTCACCTCACTGCTTTCGACTGGAGAACAAGGATGGAAAATTGCGAAATAAAGCTTTACGCCCTCACCACGTGCATCCATTGCAGGGATACAAAAGAAT
>CAVRZU010000297.1:0-17131 GCA_963725365.1 uncultured delta proteobacterium
CTTGGACCAGACCACCTATCAGTTTCTGGCCGACCGCCTGGCCGATGATCCCGCTTATCCCGAGCCATTTGACGCTGCCCGGCTCTCAAAGCTCGAAGGCGGGGCGCGCGCGCAATGTTTCCGGCAGAAGGCGTGGAATAAAACGGCAGGCAGCACGGACATCGACATGAATGCGTTGCTTGATCCCGGTTCGATCAAATCCGGTCTTGATTCGATGCTCTCTGACTGGGGGAGGCGGCTTTTGCCGTAGATGACGCGCTGGTGAGGCACGTCGGCTACTTCCTCAAGTTCTACGCGCTTTGTGATAGGCTCCAGGGCGAATCGTGTAATGAGTCGCAGCAGAAAGTACCTCCTTTATATTCAGGAGGTGTTCGCAGGATAACCTTTCACGAAGATATCGCCTTTGCGGTGCCCTTTGTCGAATCGGGCTTCACCACTTCGGCCTTATCGACCGCGGGCGCCCTGGGAATGTTTCAATTCATGCCGTCTACCGGGCAGGGATTACGGGTTGAACGTCGATGGGAGCGGCCAGGCATAGATGAGCGTCTGGACTGAAAGAAACACTGCTCCGGCTGCCCGCTACCTGTTAGAAATCGAAATGTGTTCGGTTCCAGCGTACTCGCCCTTGGGTCCTATCACCACGGGTCGCTCAAGGTTATGCAAGTGCTGATGCGGGTTGCCGAAAGATATCCAAAGTGAGGTCGTTTAGCCCTATTTTCGAGCACGGCGAGCTTGAGCCTTATTCGCGGCGAGTAATCCCCCGTGCCTGGCCGCCGCTTATCTCTACCGGTATATGAAGCTGGCTCGCCTGGACCGCTTGCCCGAAGAAGGCGTACAGTACGGAGCATCAGGCAGAATTTGCCGGTGGAAAAACTGGCCGCCCGTTACAGGGAGCTCTTGCCGAACAATAAGGATTTAACGCATGCTCCGACCGTATCTATTGCTATGCAAGTACGGGCGGCTATGCTCTTATTACGCGGTCGAAACGGTTGCGGCCTCAAAGCGGGGGCAGGGGGGCTCGCCGGACTTGGCAGCCGGGGCGGGATAGAAGGCGCCCAATTGCCCGAAGAAGCCGGGATATGCACGGCGGAATGCTCTGCGGGCGAGCCTGCCCGGGGAGCCTGGAAGATAGTCCCATGCGCGACGGCGACGCGGCGCGAAAGTACAAGGACTCTTTTTGCAATATCATGTATACCTTCCAAAAAGGTAATTGTCTGGCGGAACTGGCAAGGACGTTCGGCGTGGATTTGCACACAATATTGGCCCACCCCCTTAACCGGCGGTGGAAGGAGAGATATCCGCGCAATCCAAATCCCGGAGACATAGTCGTGATTCCAAGGCTGGCCCCCACAACGACGATTGTATCATCGGGGCAGCCGGGCTCCGGCGGCGATTACGGCTACTACACGTCGCAAAACCAGACTCTGCGGGAAATAGCGCGCACAATCTCGGATGTTTTTCGGTCCAGCGCCGGGCAAGATTGCGGCATGGGCGAATCCGGGAAAAATATCACTGCCGAACTCATACTCTACTGGAACCGCGACCACCTCCCGAAAGGGGTTGGCGTTGCGGACCCGCTTCCCGCCGGTATTGCCCTTTTTATCGTCAGCGATTTTCGTAGAGATGATCCGCCCAAAATGGTAAGTGTCCACTCAATAAATCTTGGAGCCAAGGAATGATCCGATCTATTTATATTCTGATTGTCACAGGGATCGTGGCTTTAACGTGTTCCTGTGGAGACGGCGGGGGGCTGAACAAAGCTAAACCCATTGCCTCGGTAAATGATCATGTCATAAGAGAAGATGATTTCCGGCAGGAGCTATCCACCTACGCCCGTTTTCACAATCTTTCCGAACTGAGCGAGGAAGACAAGCAGCGAATCCTTGACGAACAGATCCGCAAGGAACTGTTTATTAACGACGCCATTAAACAGGGGCTGGACAAAAGACCCCGAGTTCAGGCTAACGATTGAACGGTACTGGGAGCAAACCCTGATAGCCTCTTTGATCAAGCGGCAATTGGCCGGAGCTGAAGATAGCGTCATTGTGACAAAAGAAGAGGTTGAACAGTGCTGTAAACCGCTGGTGTCCGAATCAGGCGATGACCAGGCTTCTATCGAAACACTGAGGCAAGAGCTCCAAAAGGAGCTTCGCTCGGAAAAGAAAGCCAGGTTGCTGGAACAATGGTCGCAGGAACTTTGGAACAAAGCGGACATCAAGGTGTATAGAGAAAACCTCAAAGATCTTCGTTGACCTGTCCTGCCGGAGAAAGGGTGGCTTCATGGCGGAAGAAAGCGTAAAACACAAACGCCGGATTACCTATATATACAAGGAATATCAGCGCAGCTTCATCCTGAAGTTCTGCGCCGTAGCCCTGGCGGCTCTTGTCACTGCCGGCCTTCTGCTGTTCTTTCTCGCGCGCGGTACTATAACAGCAACGTACCGGTATCATCACCTTGCGCTTCAGAGAACATCCGAAGCCATTTTGTGGCCCCTGTTGATTACCAATGCGATAGTTCTGGTATGTTTTATACTCGCAACCATCTTCATCACCAAATACGTTTCTCACAAAATCGGCGGACCACTTTGGAAATTCGGGAAAAACCTCGAAGATATAGGCAAAGGCAATCTACAGATACAAATTCATCTGCGAGAGCATGATCAACTGAAAGATTTTGCTTCCAAGATCAACAAGATGGCAGAGAACCTGAGGGAAAGAGTGTGCGAAGTCGAGAGCCAGGCCGCTCAACTAAGGCTGAAGGCGCAATCGCCGCAAGGCCGGGAAAACGGGATCAGTGAAGATGTTGAGCAGTTCTGCCAGACCATTTCCCGGCTCTTTAAAACTCGGTGAGGGATGGAAGCAATAAGTAACGTGCATTTAACCCGCCTTCATATCCTTCGGTGTCTGTGCCTGATGCCGTTCCTGGTTGCACTGACACTCCTTGTGCCTTCCGGCGCCCGGGCAGACGATCGAATCCTTCAGTCAAAATTTTGCACCGTTCATTACAGTGATTCGGACCAACTGGAGAAATTTACCGGAAAAATTCGCGCCGGTGCGCTCAACCGAACATTAAACAAGTTCCTTGTTGGCAATGTCGGCGATTCCAACCAATCAGAACTTGGGGAATTCCTCGACGGATTGTTCAAAAGAGTTCAATTGGTCCTGGATATGCCGATGTCCGGCTTGCGTGTTGAAATTCAGCTTCACAGGAATGTGAGAGAGGTCCGCGAGGTCTATACTCAACTTACGGGTCAATCGAGTGATGCCCCGGCCTTTTACTGGAAAAAGAACAACACTATTCACATCCAGGCGGAAAATCTCACGGTTGGAATGCTGGCCCATGAAATGGGCCACGCCATCCTGGATCACTATTTCGCTGTCCAACCCCCGACAAAAATCGCGGAAATGCTGTGCCAGTATGTAGACAAAGAAATTACGGCAGGTAATTTTTGAACCGCGCGCGATCGGGCGCAAACCGGGACTTTAATTATGAGCGAACACCAGAGAAGACACAAACGATTTAAAATCCGGCGGGAAGTTTTTGCAGCAATTGTGATACCGGATAGACAGATCATTGTGGGCAGGGTGTTGGACGTGAGCCCGGCAGGCGCCGCAGTTCAGTATCTCGCAACCAGGATATCGAAACAGGGCCGGCCAGGCTCCAGATATTCGACCTGAATTCGCCCCGTATGGAACAAATAGACTCAACGGTTGTCTATGATTCTGAAATACCTGAGGAATCGTGGGGGCTGCCACAATTGAGGCGTTGCGGGATAAAGTTTCAGGGTATTGTGTCAGAGGTTCAATCGAAGCTTAAGAGAATTGTTCAAAACCAGTAAACAGAGCTGCAGGATAAATCCAAATAAGCACGAGTAGACATAACCATACGGACTTGGGTAGTATTCCTCGAAATATAAATCCCTGGCGGCTTATAGTTATCCGGAATCGGCGTTCATATATCGGCCGTATTTATAGTGCATCTGCCCGGCGGCAGCCGGGTCCTGGCGCATTTGACTATAAATTGCGTTGCAGCGCCTGCTGTTGAGGTTGTTGGAAACCCTCATGTCTATGCCGGGCCGGTCAATATTATGGAGCGATCCGAATAGCTGCGCCTGGTGCATGATCTGTTCATGGCTCGCCTGGAGGGCCCTGGGATCGTTATGGTGATTCTGCCCGTCCCCAACGTACGCGGCCGGGAGCGAATCGTTCGCCTTCGCTTGCCAACCGTTGCTTTCCGGCGCCGCCTGTCCGGACGTGCACAGAATTTCCATGGCGGTCGTGCGTTTTCTCATATCGTCAAAAAGATATTGAGCCATCGGCTTGCCCACAGTTGGCCGCTGTAATCTTTTTGGAGCCGGCCAATTTCGCCGCATAATCGGGATAAGCGTCCTCTGCCGCCTGGACCTTGAGCCTGTAAAAATCATTAATCAGCTTGCCGAAGGCCGGCACATACTGCGATGAATAAGCATCGTCGGCCGCAGCCTTATTAATCAGCGTCTGGCGCGACATCGCGTTCTGCGATGGGTCATCCAGACTCTTTCCATCCGTCTTGACAAGAGAGCCTGGGGTGTAAAAAGTGCGGGTTTGATCCGTTCTTTTATTTGGGCAGGTAAATATCGCACATATCGAGCGAGACCTTGGACCAAAGCGGGAAGTTGGCTGCGACCTTCTGCGTCACCTCAGTATCACTCCGCGCGTCCGCACAAACCAATATCGCGCTTGGGCTTGTTTCGAGGTATTGCTCCGGGTTGTCCAGAGGGCCGAGGTGGGGCGAAAAGCGCTTTCGCACGACGAAAGAGCGGCGTTGGGAATAATAGGGAATCTGGCTGTTCCACTGGTCACCGTAGACCAATAGCGGGCCGGTCGGGACCGTATGCTCTCGGATAAATTTCGCCACAGCCAGGACTGGATCAGTGTCATCGTATACATAGCGTTCATCTTGGAACTCAGGCCCCCTGAAAAAACCAAGGAGGTTTATGGTGACTATACCCACCATGCACAAAAGCGGCAAGGGACCCAGCGATGGGCGCGCCTCGATGAGGCCGGCGATCGAAACAGACAGCGCAAAAACCAGATCAGACCGTATTCGAGATTGGGTAGTAATCGTGCACATACAGCAGATTGGTGAACACCAGGAAGAAAAGCAGAAATAAAACAACTCCGGACGCGATTAACACACGACGCGCACGGACAAATACAAGGCCGGCGATGATGACAAATACCCCCAGATGGCCGGCGATGTTCTCGCCGATAACTCGATGCCAAATTACTTTTATCCACAGCGCATTGCTGAAACGCTGGGCCATCGTACCATAGATAAAATGTGACAGCGCCTTTGAGGTCAGGGTTGCGCCAAAGGCGTTGGCCATCTTCACATGATCCGAGTACTTGACCCATGCAAATCCAATCAGGAATGGCACGACGTAAGCAATCATGCCCTTCCAAAGTGACGTCGCCCGAATGCGATTGCTCAGCAACGCAGGCCACGCGCGGATAAAATACAGCAAGCCGAACGCCGGCAGAACAGGCAGGGGTGTTGTCGCTTTCTGAAGAATGGCCAGCGTCAGGAATAGGCCTCCCAAAATCGCGTCGCTCCAGCGATCTTTACCCTGCGACAATTCCAGCGAGAAAGCTATGGAATACAAGGTGAAGGAAGGGTGCCGCGCAGTCAATGCGGAACGCTCTTCGCGTAAAACAAGTATATTGGCGACGACAGGAGAAGGAGTGCGAACGTCCAAAATAGAGGCGCGAACTAACGCCGAACAGGCGCTTGCAAATTTGATATATTGGCGCCAGGCAAGCGACCAGGAACGCATAGTTAACTAGCCATCGCCAACCGGATCAAGATCCAGACCGAACACGCAAGAGATCAGTGAAACAATTAATTGGTAGATGGGAACTTCAAGCGGGATAGACCAGCGGGTACCCCGCTACGGGCGTCCAATAAGCGGCGTGAAGTCCTCCTCGGGAAAGCCAATAGGCAGTCAGCGCAGTCTGTGTCTGCCTGAAACCAAAATCTATCCAAGAATCTGGCGATCTCTATACTTCAAGGCGAGGTACGCTGATACAGCAAGCATAAGCACCGCCAAGACGCCCGCGAATCGGGTGCAAGTTTTTGTATCAAACCGTGACCCAACCGATTTATAAAAGTCATTTTCAAGGAGTTTCAACATGCTCTCCCAAGTTTGGTATAGAAAGAGAAGGAGGGGGTCACACCTACACCCTTGACAATGGCAGGGCCAAAAAACTGGTTGCGAACTGGATGGAACAGAGCAAATCTCAGGGGCTCACCGCACGCATTTTCCGCACGCTACCGAATGAGGCCAAAAAACCCTAAACGTTCAACGCTTTGTCAGCATATGCCAATTGTGCGCGTAACCAAACTGTTGCAGTCAGGCGTTGCAGCGTTAGGCTCAAAGGTGAGTCCAGGAGTCAAGGCTACTCGTCGCACATCAAATGGCGAGCGTTCGTATCCGCGAATTCTTTGGGATTATGAAATACGTTAATCCCATCATCACTTGCTTCGACAATTCCATCTTTAGAAAAGAAAATGGAGAGCAGAACTTTACCTCCTCGCCTCATCACTCGCGCAAGTTCGCCTAGATAATGCCTCGCCTCATTCGGGGGCATATGAGTAAACACCGACGCAAGCAGGCAAGCATCAAACGACTCAGCAGCGTATGGAAAACCAAAGTCTTCGACGCTGAGAACGCCTTCTTGGTGATCCCAAGCCGTATATACGCTCTTGAGCTCAAAGAAATCGAATTTGAATCTAGGATCTCGGATTTCTTGCTTACACCAGTTTATCATGCCAGCGTGCGGATATCAAAGCCTGTGTAGAGATCGAATTTGGGGAGGAAAGGAGGAAGCGGGGTATTCGACCGCAGCCGCATCCCACATCGAAAAAATCGGAATTCCTGGTTTTAACAATGCCTGCATAGATCTAGAACGGCTGCAGACCGGCGCCCTATCACTTCGAAAAGTTTCTGCATTTTCATCTGATCCGACATACGAAAATCTGGAAACTCCATTGGAGGCATCGGGAATGTTGATATTCCGGGCTTTCCGTATCTTGATTTATTTGAATAAATGCTGCATTCTCAGGTAAAGATTTGAAACTCATAGGCATCAGGAGCTGAATATTGAGATCCAGCACTCGTTCACGCTTTGCATGTTCGTCAAATTGCTTTGTGCGTAGCAAACGCTTGCCAGGATTAACTTGGCGCTTTTATCGATTTTACATCTTGACATACTTTTGACCAGGCAAACGGCAATCCTTCAAACAGGACCTACGATCACCTTGCATTTAACCAAAACTAAAGCAAAAAATCACTCGGAAAATTCTGTCAATGAAACAATCACCGAAAATCGAAACAAAAAAATCACCTGGAAACGTCATTCAAAATTTCGAGTGATTTCCAAAATCATGGCCTGTACGCTTTATTGTCCAGTTCGAGCGAACTCGAGCATGGTGTTCCAGGTCAAAAGCCTACCCCGAAACCAGTCTGTATTGAACTCGGGTTTGGCATATAAAGCCCACCGTTGACAGTGGATGCATTACTTTGCAATGGACCTATTTTCTTTTCCTTACAATACCTAATATCAAATACGTCGTTCAAGACAGATTGAATAAATCCTTGTTTCGGTAATTCGTGATAATTTCCTCTACGACCACCGATTGTTTCAATAAAGAGATAACCTCCTATTTTGAGAGATCGTGCAAAGCATTCAATTAAGTTGGAATGGAAGAAATGGATATTTATAATTGCCCCCAGCGATTCATTTTCAAATGGCCATGGATCAGTAATTATATCTAATTTTAGAACAGTAAGCAGTCCATAATCTTTTGAATGTTCGCCATATAGATTGGCAGAGGATTGGATGTATTCTAAAGCGTCATTGTTGCAATCAATACACATAACTGGAACACCGAAAGAAGCTAAATACGCGGCATTTCTTCCGTATCCACATGGTACATCAATAATTATACCCATTGAATTCACAGCGATGTCTTCTGCAAATTGTGTGAGAAGCTTGGATGGTGTTGCATTAATTGGCTTCTTATGGGTTATCATGCTATTGCCTATATTTCTAGACGTTAATTGTCATATAACCTAAAATGACATTGTGAACCTACCAGTATCAGAATGAGAATGGCTGGATCGTCCTTCCCAGAGAGCAATTTATGAGTGATTCACATAAATTCTTCAAACAATCAGCGACGTGGCCTGACTGAATGCAAGATATCAAATATTTGGATAGATTTCAAATATGTCTTACGACAGATGAAAATCCCCAGTGTGAATCGTGAGAAAGCATACCATCTTAGTCTATAACGTTGTCCGGCCGGTTTATCTGGCGGAATCGAACAAAACAGCGGGACCATGGTGGGGCTGGACTGGAGAAGGTAGAAATTGGAAGATGGTGTCGGCTGGCCGCTTACTACTCCACCGGAATCGTTTTTTTTATTGGATCGAGGGTCGATCTAAATATGGCTTCTCTGTGGGGCACTGGGGCTTATTTAGAGGCCTCCGGGGGTATTTCCGGTTTTTCCGCCATATCCGCGGCCGCGCTCTTGGCCTCCCTCACGGTCTGCCCTGCAGGTGTCAGTACCTCCGGAGGGAATAAAATATCTCTGGCAACGCCCCGAACGTCCGTATCACCGGGGACCTTCCCCTGGTTATTCTGCCGCCAGGTGTCGAGCGCGTTTCCGAAGGCGCCCACGAAATCATTATATTTCTTTTGCCCGGCTGGAATTCCCGAGTCGGGGGCCGCTCTCACAAAAGATCGGGCGCGGACTTGAAGCATCGCACTCGCGGTCTCCGGGTGCAGCGGAAGGCCCGAAAAGTAGTGAGGGTCCATTCCGAAGTACGGTGAATCCGGAGTTGCTGCCGCAAGTTTCACCAACGGTTTGATAGAGGTCAGAGCATAAGTTAGCTGAACGTGCTTCTCCGCTTCAACTGCGTCCTTGTCCTGAATCTTTTGCTGGTTTTTGACCAGATCATAATATTGAGACGCAGGCATTGCCCCGTAATATGGATTTAGGTCCATTGTCGCAAAGTTATCCCGGTCGGCATTTTTCATCCCGTTGAGCTGATTGTACAGAGCGGTCGTTTCCGCAGTAGCGGATGGGTCCCATGCGGCAAGAGCGTTAGTGGTGATCGCCTTGTCCACCCGGTCATAAACCGTCCCGTCGTTTTTAAAAGCCGAATTATAGGCATCGACCCGGGCCGGATCGCTCATAAATTCCTGCCAGGACTTAACGGGGGCCGGGCCGGTGAGCGAATTATCCAACATGCGGCGGTTGGCCTGGTCGCTCATCTGCTGCGTGTGCAGTTGCCGGCCTGCTTGTTGAGCGTAATTTTTCTGATACCGTTCCGGGGCGGTCGGATCACCCGGATAATCGAGCCGCGCCTGATCGGCTAATCGCTGCATGTGCTGCTCGTAGTTCTGAGTTATATTTTGAGCACTCGGAACCCCGTTTGGCTCATACATCTGGGTGTGTTTATCGACATAGTTTCTTATGCAGTCCAGCGCCTGGCTTGCTGTAGCGTCTACCGGCATTCCGTTCGGGGTGAGTTTCTCGGTGTTGCCGCCCAGGACTCCCGCCGCACTTGCGTTCGGATCGGCATGTAATAACGCCGTCGCCCCGGCTATCCCCTGCTGATGGGCAAGATAGACTTGCCAGGGCTGAGGCTGACGGCCCAAATCTTTTGCGAGAGCGGCGGTATTCTGCTTTGCGAGGGCTACGCCGAGTTGGACCTGGCGGCCCGCGTCGAGCCGGTCCTGGTCCGTTCCGCCTAAATCCGCCCATGTGCCGGCGGTATGCTGGAAAATTCCGGTAGCCGATGATTGCGGATTCATTGTGGCCGGGTTCGTGACCCCGCCCTCGGCGCTCCAGATAGTCAGAGCGGTGCCCGGATCAACTCCCTGGCGCTGCGCTTCACCGGCTATTGCCTGCGCTGTCTGACCGCCCGTGACTTTTCCATAGGCATTTTGAGCGGATTGCAGGTCCCGGATGGGTTTGAAGAACATCTCGAGAGCGGTTTGGGCGCTCCCCGAAATTCTCCCGGCCGATACCTGGTCGTCGTAGGTCTTCATAGCTCCGGTCAAATCGCCGGAGAGCGCCTGGCGCTTTATGACCGCACCCCAGAGCTTGTCGTTATTGACGCCGAGCTGATAGCGAAAAACATCCCCGCTCCAACCGTGCTTCGATCCGTAATCGGCGGTTTCGGCGTCCATCCTGTCGCGCACGTTTTGAAGCCGCTGCGGGTTATTCCAATTCGCTTCGGCCTCGTTTACCAAATCGGCCATAACGGCGGTGTGGGTATTCCATTCCCAGGCCTTAGTTTGCTGCGCTCCGTATCTGGCCATACCACTCAGGTCCATTTCGACACGCCGGGTACTGGCATCGTCGAAAGACCTTTGTTGCATCATGTTCGGAAGGTTCGATCTGATTTGCGTCCGCAGGTCGTTCATTTGCTGCTGGAATTCCGGAAAGCGGGCCTCGGCGTCTTTGCCTTCAAGTTTCATGTAATTTTGGAGGATGTTTCTTGCGGCTGGCGAGAACTGATTTACATATACGTCGTTGACGGCCGTTTCGTTTGCGAACTGCTGACGCTGCATCGCGTTTTGCTGAAGCATATCCCCTGCTTGGTTAAGCGCCTGCCCGACCTGGCCGCCGAAGTTCTCCGGAGTAGAGCGGTCGATATTATTGTAGGTCTCCATGCCTTGCGGCTGGACCGATTGGACGAATGCTGAATCCGGTACCATAGGCATCTTTTAATAACTCCCGTAGCTGCCGATATAACTCGTTCCGCCACTTGACCCAGGGTTACCGCCCGCGCCGAATATTCCGGACTGATTGTATTGCAGCCATTTGCTCGACACGCTCGATGCCCCGCCAAGGATCGAAGCCGCAACCCCATATTGCCCCTGCGCCTGGTCAAGCCCCGCCTGGCTGCCGTACATGCTGCCCTGGTATTGGAGATTTTGCGCCTGCAGGTTGGCGTTATAGCGGATAGTCTCAGCATCGAGTTCGCCCGTTGCGGCAGCGCTCAATCGCACATTCAAGGGTGAGCCCTTCATTCGGATTCACCCCGGACGCCGCCTGCCCCGCCTCGATCCCGCTGATCATCTCCCCGGTTTTAATCTTTTGAGTCTCTTCGGCTTGCTGGCCCTGCTCAAGCGCAAGGCCGGCATTCTGATTGGCGATTGTCTGGTTATTGCGCGCGACCTGGGCGTTATAGGCTGCGCTCTGCGACTGAGCCTGGGCCTGCATGACCGTTCCGCCCACGGATGCAAGCAAACTTGCGACGCCAAGTGCGACAGGAGCGAATCCCATTACTCTTTATCCTTATAGAATCTGTAAAAATCCATTCCGAACGGCCCATAAGGGACCGGATCCGGATCAAAATGGAACCCCATGCGTTTGAGCCATCGCACGGAAATCACATGCCGCGCGTCAACGTAGTTCACCAGGTGCGGAAAAAGCTCGAGCATCTGAGGAATCCTGCGCCGGCATTCCTTGATGAACGTCACCGCAAACTTTGGGATCTCATCGGTCCCGAGCAGCCAGGGTGATCCAATCCCGCCCAGAATATCAAGCGGCGTACGCCGAACATGCAGACTGGACGAAGCGTCGGGGTTTTAGATTTTTGATTGGTGATTTTAGATTGAAGAGCGGACCTGTTTTCAAATCTGCAATCTGAACCCTCACTTTGTTCGGATTCGCGTTGAACATTCGAGCCCGTGTCATATGCTTCAAGTTCGGCGTCCGATCTTATGTGAGGACGCATCTGCAATCTGCAATCATTTATCATTCCGGTCCACGAGATCGCGCTGCGCCCTAATGATTCGTGAAGAGCTCGATACGGCCCCAATCCCCCGGCCGCGCACTCTTCCCGGTCTGCGTGGCTCATATTCGAGGCAAGCCAGAAGATGTGATCGTGATGGGCAGGCACTATGATTGTGCGACTGCTGTCTCTTAGCACTTTGGCAGCCCGACTCGATTTAACCCGCCCATTGTCGCAGCCTGTCGGCCTTTTCTCCGTCATGTCGCGCCCCACGTCGCACCTGTCGCTCATTCGCAATTCGTAATTCCTAATTGCCCCTGATTACCCCGGCCCGTCCCCGATACTCACCTCCGGAATAACCCCCAAAATCGTACACGGAAGCGGATTATCCTGTTCGATGCAGACATCGTCTTCCACCAAATACTTGTTGTCGATCACCACGCGCTCATCTCCGGTAAAAAGCGGAATCGCGGTCCCCATGTAATCGACCGCCGATCTTTCTTTTATTTCCGTCAAATCGTTAAAGCCCGGCCCGACCTTGAGCCCCCTGGTATCCGCAACCCTCACGGCCACAGCCGATATCTTCTTGCGGTAATCCTGCACCTGCATGGCCATGCCTTCGGGTTCCATGCAAAGAGTCCGGAGCTGCGAAACGTAAGGCAGGCCCACCGTGACCGTAGAGGCGGCGTACTGGAGCGTGATGGTCCCTCCCACCACCACTTGCTGCGGCTGAACGTTCCCATCAGCCAGGATGCTTACCGTCGCCCCGTTCAAGTGATCGAGGCCCGAGATCACCGTTGCCGGAGCCCCCGAATATTGCAGGGCGCAGTCCAAAAACCAGGCCTTCGTTACGTCCGCCACTCCGTTGGTTAAGTAGTTCCTGCCGTCCATCCGCTCGACGCACATAACCGGCTGCCCTCCGTTTATCCCCGGAATGGTCCTCTGCACCACGAAGTAAACCGAATCGATGTTTAGCCCCGGGTCCTGTTGTTCCGGAATGGATGCAACCGATAAAAACGTATCGGTCCCCGAGACTCCCGGCGAGTCGTGATGAGCCCAGGCGTAGACGTCCTGTTCCTTTAAGTAGGTAAAAGATAAAAGCACCCCATCGTCCCTGACCGTCCATATCTGGTAGAAGGGCTGTTCCGCATAGCACCACCTTTCCATATTGTGCCCGAAGAAAAGGTGATTGCTCAAAATGGACATGTCGTTTCCGGTGTAGACGGCGGTCCAGAAATTATAGGTGAGGTCCCTAACGATTGAGCCTTTGGCCTGAACGTAGATAATGTCGATATTTACGACGATGGGCGGAAGATCGGCACATCCTATATAGGCCTGAGGCACCAGCACGAAATTTGAAGGCGTAACAGGAGTCGGGTTGTTCATATAGCCGCCCATCAGCGCCCACGCTCCGCTGCTCGTCATGATGACGAGGTTATTCATCGGAATGAGCCACTTTATGGCGTTGACCTGGTTGCTCGCAATCGTTGCCACTATGGCATCGCTTGGCTGCGAGGGGTTGGATATGTCCATGTTTTTAAAGTCGGCCGGCCGTGTCATCCAAATCGTTTGAGGGTTCGATGCGCTTCCGGCGAACACTTTTCTTTGCTGAAAATAGCAGCAACAAGACGGATAGTTCCCCGAGGATTGAACCCCTACGCCAAAAGTGGCCCCCGACCCGGCCACTTGCGTAAACACCAGGGCGTCTCCGTTGACGTAGTTGTAACCGGTGCCGGCCGCGTTGACGGCGGTAATGCACCCGTTGATAATCACCGGCGTAAACGTGACCCCGGTTCCGCCGCTGGCCGTGGTGACGGTAACCGTTCCAAAATAGTCCTGGCCTATGGCGTCGATGGTGCATGTCACTTGTTGCTGGCCCTGGCCCTGGTACATGAGCCCGGGCCCGACAGTTATATATCCGGCCGCCCCAGATCCGGCATTGCCCACTCCCACCACCGGGGCCTGGTAGTTTTGACCTCCGTTCGTTACCGCAACCGAGATTATCTTCCCTCCCGAAATGGTGGGGGTAAGGACCGCCCCGGTTCCCGAAACATCGCTTGCGTAGAGTTTGGTGTTGGAAGGATATCCGGACCCCTGGTTAATAACCTGAACCGCCGAGATAGAGCCCATATTAAACGGGTTTGTCCCAAGCGGCGGGGACTGGGTGAAGTCGGGCGCGATCTCTACATCCACAAAGCTCGTCCCGGTTGCCGTGCCGATATATCCGTACATCGCACCCGAGGGGATTGCCTGGCCTAAGATCGGGTTTGCCTTGTAGACCCGGTACATCTGGGCGCTGGTAAGCGCGCTCCAGGAGATAGTATTATATACGCCGGTATTGGAGTTTAGCTGCGCCCCGGTCGAAGTGGTGGCCGCGCTTGCTAAAGATTCGTCCGGAGGCACGTTCGATACGGCGGTCACTACATAGGAATAGTGCCAGGTCCCGGTGCCCCCGGGCGCCATGGAAACGGATGCCGGCGGCGACATGGTAGGAGCAAACGATACCTCGGCAAGATTCCATATCCAATGCTGAGTCCTGGTCAAATCCAGTGGCGGATAGCTCGGATGGCAAAGGGTAAGGGTGTCCGCGCTCTGGGTCCATTTGATGGCCTGAACATCGGTTCCGGCGTAGGGAGTGATAAGGGTGTATACGCGAGCGACCGTGCCGCCCGAGCCCCCGTAGGCAGTGAAATTCACAGTGTCGATTACGTTTCCGTCAAGGTCTGTGAGGGTAAAGGTGTTAGTGGTGGAACCCTCGACGAGGCACTGACGGCCCGGAGTGGAATCGAGCTGTGTTCCCGTGCCTGCAATAAAGACCTGATCTCCGTTATTGTATCCGTGTCCGGCTGCGGTGATGACTCCCGGATTAGCCTGCGTGATTCCTGTTATCGCAACTGTCGGCTCAAGGACATATCCTCCATTCATAATGACGCGCATATAATAATTGCCGAACTCAAGGATATATGTCTGGATCAGATTGAACTGAAAAGGGATCAAATGAACCGGGTAAGCTGAATTATAGCACCGTCCCACAAACATCGTGCCCGCGCGGTTGGCAACGCCGCCCTGGGGCAAAACCATGAAGTTCCTTAAAAGCTTGGCCCCGACATGGTACTTGGCCAGGTCAATTCGCCCGTACATCTCCGGAGTGATCTCGCCGGCGCCGAAGGAACACTCCATGAAGTTTATGGCCACTGGCAAACTCCGGTAATTTTAGATTTTTGATTTGAGATTCCCCGAAATTTTAGATTCTCGATTGAAGATTTTAGATTGCAGAGCGGTGTCAAACTGTTTTTCAAATCTGCAATTACCAATCTAAAATCTAAATTTTAAAGATTCAATTCAAACCCGTTGGCCCGCAGAACCCAGGTGGTAGCAGCGGCAGGCACATTTAACTGGACGACCTGGCTTGAGTCGGTATCTATCCAATCATTAACCACAGCTGACGTGCCGGCCGAAGTAACGTAACCCATAACGTGCCCCATATTGGACGCCGATCCGTTTTTGCGTAGCGCGCAGGTCATCGCGGTCGATGCGTAAACCACGGTTAACTGAAATAGTCCTCTTGTGGAGACAGGAGGGATAAATCCGGCGCAATTCTGCGTAGTCCAGCTTTGGGCCGCCGTTCCCATAGATATCTGCTGGGTCCCATCGTAGATGAAGCGATTGCCCTGTTGTACGAACACCAGGAAGTGGGCGCTGCTGTCCGTTATCGCCACACCGAGGAGTCGCTTATAGGAGTATCCGGAAGGCATTATGGGTGTGGTGGGTGAGGTCGAAACAAGCCCGGCAGTCGTTGTGCCGTTATTAATCACCCATACGTAATACCAGGTGAAGGCCGCCAGGCTCCCGGCGCTAAGTCCGTTTGCTCCGACCGTAGTGCAGTCGATTGCAACGTTTACATTGCCGATCACCTTGAAATGAGTTCCGTCGCTCACCTCTACCGCATTGGCGGTCAAGTCTATTTTGGTGTTGGGAGTGGTCGCATCGTTTGTTATGTTGAGGCCGGAAAGCCCCGTTGACGGTGTAGAACTTACCTGCGAGTTTATGCAAGCCTCAAGGGTCGCCAGCGTTCCGGAATCGATTGCGTAGACGTTGGTTCCATCGCTAACGCAATCGAGAATATCTCCCACTCCCGGCGTCCAGTTCTGACCGTTGTGTCCCTTTATGGTCGCGCCTGCTACGCCAAAGCCTATCGTGGTGAAGGTATCCCCGATGATGATCTTGAAATAGTGGCCGGCAACCATCCCGATGAAGCCGGTAACGGTAGTACCGCAGGTATTTGCGGTCTTGTAGACCGGGTAGAGTCCTGCAAGGGTGGGAGAGGCCGAATTGAGGTTTCCGTTTGAATCGGCAAGCGTATTGATCCCGGAGATCCAGGCGGGCAGCACCGGGCTCGTCGGAGAGGTCCCCGCCCCTATCTGCTGGGCGATCATGGTGAGGTAATCGAGTGCTGCTTCCACCACCTGAGGGTAAAACGCCCCCTGGTTGGTAAGGGAGGTATTTTGCTGATAGGGAACGACGCGCTGAATCGTGATCGTCCAGCCCGAAGGCAGAGGGCTCCCCGACACCGGGTAAGTAAGCGTTCCGCCCGCAGCGTTTCCGATCCCGGTGACCGAATACTGTGAGGCGGTAAGTACCGTTGTCGCTGCCGGGCTGACATTGTTATTGGCGATCGAAACAACGATATGCCCGGCCTGCTGGACAAGGAAATTATAGGGGAAAGCGGTTGTGGCGCCGTTTCCCTGGTAAGTGACATAGGATTGGGTGGTGGTGAGCATGCGCCGAACTCCTTTCGGAAGGCAAAAGTTAAAAGTAAAAAGGCGGATCGTCGTTCCGACAATTGCAGATTTTAGATTTGAGATTTTAGATTTTTAAAATCTGCAATCTCACGATCTGAACCCTCACTTCGATCGGGTTCCGCGTTAAACGTTTCAGCCCATGTCATATGCTTATAGTTCGGCGTCCGATCTTTTGTGAGGACGCACCCTCACTTCGATCGGGTTCCGCGTTAAACATCTGGGCCTATGTCATATACTTATAGTTCGGCGTCCAATCATTTGTGCGGACGCAATCTAAAATCTAGAGGAGCCCTCAAATCTAAAATCTAAAATTTACCAAATGTAGTTTCCCAAACCGCCATAATCCCCATAATCGTCATCGATGGGATACGGAGGACTTCCCGGAAACGACCACGCGCTCCTCACCCTGATCCAGTCCGGCATGTGGTTCGGAGATACCGGCTGTTCGTTGGCATCGACCGCCCTGGCTGTTAGCGCAGCCTGCTCCGCCTTCTCGTACAAGGCCTTATCCATCTGCTTATCGCCTATGAGCGC